>NZ_JBEZWX010000002.1:0-153742 GCF_040637635.1 Streptomyces sp. NPDC028635
GCGCCGCAGGCAAAGGCGACCGGCCACAACGCACCCGCAGACACAACACGACCAGGCGCCGCAGGCAAAGGCGACCGGCCACAACGCACCCGCAGACACAACACGACCGGGCGCCGCAGGCAAAGGCGACCGGCCACAACGCACCCGCAGACACAACACGACCGGGCGCCGCAGGCAAAGGCGACCGGCCACAACGCACCCGCAGCCGAAACACGACCGGGCGCCGCAGGCAACCCCACCCAGCCGCCGGCAGGCCAAGGTTCCCGCCTCAAGACGCCTTGCTCAGCGCCCAATCCACAGCGCGTCGGCTGTCCGGGACCGACGCCGGGTCGGGCGTCCCCCGCGTCGCCCGCCAAAGCCGCACGAGGGACCAGATCGCGGCCGCCGCCAGCAGCCCGTTGCGGGCCAGCATCAGGCCCACCCCCGTGGTCGTACTGAGGATCACCTCGCGGTACATCACCGGGTACACCACCACGCTCACCGCCGCCGCGACGGCGACCAGCACCGTCACCGGCCGCTGCACCGTGTGCCGGACGGTCAGGCAGGCCGCGGACAGCCCCAGCAGCCAGATCAGGTACTGAGGACTCACCACCCGGCTGGTGACCGTGAACAGCAGCACCGCCGCCAGCGCCGCGTCACACGGCGTGGCCGCCGTCCACCGGCGGGACCGCAGCCGCCAGAGCAGCAGCAGCGCGAAGGACACGGCGGTCAGCGCCAGCGACGCATGGGCGACCGCGGTGACATGCGGACCGACGAACTCCATCGCCCCGTACTGGTACCGCACCCGCCCCGGCCAGCCGGCGTGCCGGGCGAGGCCCAGCAGCGTGCCGCCGAGCGACTCGATCTGGACGCCGCGGCCACCCTGGTTGCCCAGGAAGGACAGGGAGTTGCGGAAGACCAGGCCGAGCAGCGCGCACGTCACCGCACCCACCGCCGCCGCCCAGATCCACGCCGTCCGGGTCGCCCGGCCCTTCGCCGTGCCCAGCAGCACCAGCACCGGCCACACCTTCACCAGCGCCCCCAACGCCGCCAAGGCCCCGCCCGCGCGCGGGAAGCGCGCCAGCGCCAGCAGGGCGAGCACGGCGAACGCGGTCACGATCACGTCGTAGCGGGCGAGCGGCAGATGCAGCAGCAGGGGCAGGCCGCACGTCCAGTACCAGGCGCCGAGCCCGCTGCCGCCGTCCCGCCGGCCCGCGCGGGCCAGTGCGAACGTGACGGCCGCGTCGCACAGGAGCGTGAGCACGACGAACGCCTGGAGGTACGTCAGTCCCGGCAGCGCCGCCGGTGACAGCATCACCAGCCCGGCGCCCGGCGGGTACTGCCACAGCGTGTCGTGCGCCGGGAACGCGCCGTGGGCGAGGACGTTCATCCAGTGGTGGTAGAGGCCCCACACCTCGTGTGCGACCCGGCCGTTGCCGAGCGCGGCCGGGGTGCTGTGGGTGAGCACCCACAGCATCAGGCCGCGGGTGGCGAGCCACGCGGCGGTGAGCGGGACGGCGCGAACAAGTCGTCTTGACATCACGGCGGATCGTAAGACGGGCGAATGCCGCGTCAGGTGTCATCCGGCCTGTCGGCGCCGAACGCCATCAATTCGGGGCAACTCCGGGCTGCTCTCCCTGCTGTGCCGCCGCGTCGAGCGCCGTCGTCAGCCGGTCGAGGCGGCCGCGCAGTTCGCGGATCTCGTCGAGGTCGAAGCCGGTGGAGGCCATGATCCGGCGCGGCACCTGCAGGGCGTGCTCGCGCAGCGCCGTGCCCTCGTCGGTGAGCCGTACCCGGACCGACCGCTCGTCATGGGCGTCGCGCTCGCGGCGGACCAGGCCGGCCGCCTCGAGCCGCTTCAGCAGCGGCGACAGCGTGCCGGAGTCCAGGCGCAGGTGTTCGCCGAGCTTCTTGACCGGCAGCTCGCCCCGCTCCCACAGCACCAGCATCGCCAGGTACTGCGGGTAGGTGAGCCCGAGGTCCTTGAGGATCACGCGGTAGACGCCGTTGAAGGCGCGGGAGGCGGCGTGCAGCGAGAAGCAGATCTGGCGGTCCAGCTGGAGCCAGTCCTCCTGCTCGGCGGTCGGCGGGATGGTCGGGGTCATGAGGTCCAGGGTAGCTCCGACGGACCATTCGGTTGCGGACAGCAGAACGTCACCCAATGAAGTCGCACACAATGAAGTACCGCGCCACAGAATTACGAACCATTCAGTTGTGCACAACTTAATTTCGTGCTCTACTTGGGTCCGTCACCGACACCGAGAGGGAAGGCCCGTCATGGACACGCTCTACACCGCCGTCGCCACCGCCACCCACGGCCGCGAGGGCCGTGCCGTCAGCTCCGACGGCCGGCTCGACCTGCAGCTGGCCATCCCGGTGGAGATGGGCGGCAACGGTCAGGGCACCAACCCCGAGCAGCTCTTCGCCGCCGGTTACGCCGCCTGCTTCGCCAGCGCCCTCGGCCTGGTCGGCCGGCAGGCCAAGGTGGACGTCAGCGACGCCGCCGTGACCGGCGAGGTCGGCATCGGCAAGCAGGGCGAGGGCTTCGGCCTCGCGGTCACCCTGCGCATCGAGCTGCCGGCCCACATCGACGAGGCCACCGGCCGCAAGCTGGTGGAGACCGCCCACCAGGTCTGCCCCTACTCCAACGCCACCCGCGGCAACATCCCCGTCGACCTGGTCATCGAGTAGTCCCCGCGCGCCCGCCGCTCCTCACCGGGGAGTGGCGGGCGCGCCCGTGCTTCCCGGAGTCGCGGGCGTGCCCGTGCTCCCCGCCCCGGAGTCGCCCGCCGTACCCGGGATCCGCGCGAGCACTTCGCCGGTCCGCCCGCTCCACGCCACCACGACCGCCTCCGCCGGCAGCCGGCGCCGGGGCGTCAGCAGCAGCCAGCGCACGTGGTAGCGGCGGGCGATCGCGGAGCGCTCGGCGCGGGTGGAGCCGTCGGCGAGATAGGCGTCCACGTCGGCCTCGCGCCGCAGCCGCTCGCGCTCGTCCAGCGCCGGGTCCGGCCAGGTCGGCGCGGCCAGGTCGGGGCCGTATCCGGGCAGCAGGCGCTTGGCCCGGTAGCCGTCGGCGATGACCGCCTCGCCGGGCCGGATGTACCGCGCGGCCCAGGCGTACGACGGCCAGTGCGGGGGCTGCTCGAAGCCCACGGGGTCCAGTGAGCGCGGGACGACCGCCCCGGCCTGCACCGTGCAGAAGCCCACCCCCGCCGCCACGGCGGCCACCGCCCCCAGCGCCCTGCGCCCGGCCCGCCACGGCCGGGGCGCCGCCAGTTCCACCGCGAGCGCGATCTGCGGCGGCAGCACGGCCGCGCCGAGGACCCGGCCGTACGTGTAGTGGCCGCTGAGCCGGCCGTACGCCACGACCAGGCAGTCCAGCGCGAACATCAGCACCAGCGGGTCACGGCACCCGTGCCGCCGGGCCCGCAGCCACAGCGCGGGCAGCCCCGGCAGCAGCGCCAGCCAGTAGTGGCCCACGAGGTCGTCGTAGAGCTCCCGGTGGATCGCGTCCAGGCTGCCGTTCCCGGCCAGCGCGAGCACATCGCAGTACGGCCACACCGCGGCGGTCAGCAGCGCGACCGCGCAGGTCAGCGCCCAGCGGGCCACCACCGTGACCCGCCGACCGCGCTGCGGTCCGGCCACCAGGGCCACCGCTCCCGTCGCCGTCGCCATGAAGGTGATCGGGTGCACGAGCAGGATCGCGCCGTACAGCACGCCCAGGGCCCCGTACCCGGCGAAGCCGCGCAGGCCGCTCGGGCCGACGTAGCGCACCCGGCGCGTGTCCCGGGCCCGGTTGCCCGTCAGTGCCCACGCCCACAGCGTCAGCCCGAGCGCGGCGGTGGAGGGGTAGCCGAGGTCGGTGGTCATCGCGATCAGGCTCGGACAGCCGCTCCACAGCACCCGTTCGGTGCCCCACAGCAGCGTCATCGCGCCCAGCGCGAGCACCGGCGCCCACGGGCGCGGGGTGAACGTGCGCACGAAGCGGTGGAGGCCGGTCAGCAACAGCAGCAGGTTGAACGGCCCGGCCAGCCGCACCACCTCCCAGCCGCCCAGCCCGGTCAGTCGCGCGAAGACGCCCTCGGCCGCCGCGTACGGCGAGTAGTACGGGCTGCCGGCGCCCGGCAGGTCGGCCATCGGCAGGCGGGGATGCAGCAGATCGTCGCGCAGCCGTTCGATCACCGCCGCGTGCTGCCCGGCGTCGCAGCACAGCGGGACCCGCCAGTACGCCAGTGTCATCACCAGCCAGAACAGCAGGCCGGCGGCCTGGTACGGCGTCGGGCGCCACCGTCGTCCCCCGCGCAGGGCGGTCGCGCCGCGCGCGGGCCGGCGGGCGAGGGCGTCCGGGCTCGCGCCCGCGGTCACGCCCGCGTGGGCGCCCGCGCTCATCGGACGACCGGATGGTCGGACATTCGGGGCATTGGGCTTATATGCCCGCACGGTCCGGCGCCGGTCGGTGGCCGCGCCGCCGCTCACCCCGTCGGGACGCTACGTCACCCGATCGGCCGTCCGCGTCTGCGTCCGCGTCCGCCGCCGCCTCCGGGCCGGTCGGTCGGGCGCCAGACGGGCGGCCGGGTCGGAGTGGGCCGTGAGGGACTGGACGGCATGGGAACTCCCGGGAGCCTCAAAGACGTTCGAAGGACGGTCGGTTCGGTGGATGATCGGTCGACATGCCTCAGCGGTGACGGTCAGCGGGGCCCGAGAGCGGCTCGCGGCTCCTGCGGCGGCACGCCGGCGAGTGGGCTGTGAGCCGCACCCGCCGGCGGCACGGGCGGCGCTCGGCGCGGGCCCGGTGGCACGGTGTGCCCGTGCTCGGGGCGCGCGATCCACGCCGTGCCGATGCACGGGGCGCGGGTGCGGAGCGCGGTCTCCGGCGCGCCCGGGTCGCCGCCGTACCCCCGCAGGTCCTCGACCGTGAAGACTGCCCGGTCGCCCCGGTCGCCCCGGTCGCCCCGGTCGCCCCGGTCGCCCCGGTCGCCCCGGTCGCCCCGGTCGCCCCGGTCGCCCCGGTCGGCTCGCGGCGGCAGCGACCGCTGCACGCGGCAGTGCAGCCGCGGCGCGGCCACCCGCAGCCGGCGGGTCAGCCGTACGGCGAGCCGGCCGGTGCCGCGCGCCCCGGCCGACGCGAGCCGCAGCGCGCGCAGGGCGCGCAGCAGCCCGAACCGGATCAGCGGCGCCGGGAAAAGGACCACGGTCCGGCGCCTGTGAAGGGCGCGCACCAGGCGCGCGAACTCCGCACGGGCGGGTCGCGGCAGCCGTGACGGGCGGGCGGCGAGCGCGGCGAGATGGCCGGTCGTCCGGCGCGACAGCACCGGCCGCCACCGCCCAAGCTCCAGATGCCGCCCGACGACCACCAGCTCCCGGCGGCACACCTTCTCCGCCGCCGTCGGCACCCCCCGGCCGGCGAGAGGCACGCGCGCGTGCCCGCACACCAGTGCGTCCGGCTCGCCCGTCTCCTCCCGGTCGGTGGACGACTGCGACGGGACCGACTCCGGGCACGCGGGCCGATACGCCTGCACCCGGGACGCGGGGACGACGACACTGAACCTGGGCAACGGGCATCCATGGTCTCGGCACGGGCGTTTGCCCGGCAACGGCCCAGGTGGGGGACGGGTTACGGGCCGTACGGCATCCGGGGGAACGGCGAAGGGCTCACCCTCGCCGCTCCCAACCGGCCAGGTGACGCGGCTACTTGACCGCGCCCGCCATGACCCCGGACACGAACTGCCGCTGGAACGCGAAGAACACCGCCAGCGGGACCACCATCGAGATGAACGCGCCGGGCGCCAGCACGTCGATGTTGTTGCCGAACTGCCGGACCTGTGTCTGCAGCGCGACCGTGATCGGCTGGGTGCCGGACTTGGTGAACACCAGCGCCACCAGCATGTCGTTCCACACCCACAGGAACTGGAAGATGCCGAGCGAGGCGATCGCCGGCCCGCCCAGCGGCATCACGACCCGGGTGAACAGGCGCAGTTCGCCTGCGCCGTCCAGCCGCGCCGCCTCCAGCAGTTCGCGCGGGATCTCCGCGAAGAAGTTGCGCAGCAGGAACACCGCGAACGGCAGGCCGAACCCGACGTGGAACAGGATCACTCCGAGGATCGTGCCGAACAGGCCGATCTTGCCGAACAGCTCCGCGATCGGGATCAGCGCCACCTGCACCGGCACCACCAGCAGCCCGACCACGCCGAGGAACCACCAGTCGCGGCCCGGGAACTCCATCCACGCGAACGCGTAGCCCGCGAGCGAGCCGACCACCACGACCAGCACGGTCGCAGGGACCGTGATGAGCACGGTGTTGACCAGCGAGTTGGTGATGTCCGGGTTCTCCAGCAGCTTGGTGTAGCTGGCGAAGGTCAGCTGGGACGGCTCGGAGAACACCGTCCACCAGCCGCTGGCGCTCATGTCCTCGGGCGTGCGCAGCGAGGAGATCAGCAGCCCGATCGTCGGCACCAGCCAGAACAGGCCGACGACGATCAGGAAGGCGCGCACCGCGCCGCCGCTGAGCCAGCCCACGAGCCGGGAGGCCGGCGAGCGCTTCGCCTTCACCGTCCCGGCCGGCGGCGGCACCGCCCGCGCCAGACTGCCGGCGTCCGCCGTCATCGCCGCACCTCCCGCCTGAGCCGCCTGATGTTGAACCACATGACGGGGATCACGAGCAGCAGCAGGAACACCGCGATCGCGCTCGCGATGCCCGGCTGGTCCTCCGAGAAGCCCTTGCGGTACAGCTCCAGCGCCAGCACGTTCGCGTCGTCCTGCGAGGAGCCCGGGGCGATGATGAAGACCAGGTCGAAGATCTTCAGCACATTGATCATCAGTGTCACGGCGACCACCGCGAGCACCGGCGCCAGCAGCGGCACCGTGACCCGCCGGAACACCTGCCACTCGTTGGCTCCGTCGACCCGGGCCGCCTCCAGCAGCTCCCGTGGCACCCCGGCGAGCCCGGCCGCGATCAGCACCATCGCGAAGCCCGCCCACATCCAGATGTACGACCCGATGATCGAGGGTGTGACCAGCGACGGGCCGAGCCAGTCCAGACCGTTGTACGGCTGCTTGAAGTTGCTCGCCGGAAGCCTCAGCTGCGCCCCGGCGGCCTTGCCCGGCAGCGTGAACGTGCCGTCGTCGCCGGCCGTCGTGGACGCCACGACCCGGCCGTCCTTGACCGCCTCGATCCGCATCCCGGCGTACCCGAGCTCGGACGGGTCGGGCGAGCCCAGCTTGCCGACGCCCTTGCCGCGCGTGAAGTCCTGCCAGGTCGTGCCGGTGATCTTCCCCGGCTCGGCGCGGGGCGGCACGGCCTCCTTGGCGCTGTCGGGCATCTGGTCGGGCGCGACGCCCACCAGCGGCAGCAGCACCGGCTGCCCCGCCTGCACCGGCGTCTTCGTGACGAA
Source organism: Streptomyces sp. NPDC028635 (assembly GCF_040637635.1). NCBI lineage: Bacteria > Bacillati > Actinomycetota > Actinomycetes > Kitasatosporales > Streptomycetaceae > Streptomyces > Streptomyces sp. NPDC028635. The sequence continues at coordinate 7,371 of NZ_JBEZWX010000002.1, forward strand.
GCCGCCTCCCTCCGCCTCCAGCGGCGACTTGCGGCCCGGGTGCGCCTTCGGGAACGCTGAGGACTGCGCGAACGTGTCGTGCACGCCGACCCACACCGCGTTCGCGACGCCCTTGTCCGGGTCCTGGTCGTAGACCAGGCGGAAGATGATGCCGGCCGCGAGCATGGAGATCGCCATCGGCATGAAGACGACCAGCTTGAACGCCGTGCCCCAGCGCACCCGTTCGGTCAGCACCGCGAAGATCAGCCCCAGCGCGGTGGCGACCGTCGGCGCGAACACCACCCAGATGATGTTGTTCTTCAGCGCGGTGCGGATGCCCTCGTCCGTGAACAGGGCCTTGTAGTTGTCGATGCCGGCGAAGGAGTGGCCGGACTGGTCGTAGAAGCTGCGCACGACCGAGTACCCGATCGGGTACACCACGAGCGCGCCGAGCAGCACCAGCGCGGGCAGCAGGAACAGCGCCGCCACGGTCTTGCGGGTGCCGGTCACGCTCTTGCGCCTGCGAGGAGCGGCAGGGGTCTCGGAGACCCCTGCCGCCGTGGCCGACGCCATGGCGTCAGCTCCCGTAGGCGGCGGCCGCGTCCGCCTCCAGCTTCCGCTGCGTGCCCGCGACGTCGCTCGGGTTCTTCAGGAAGTCCTGCAGGTCCTTCCACTCGCCCTTGCCGGGCGTGCCGCCGAAGGACTGCGGGGCCTGGTCGGACATGTCGAACCGGAAGTCGTCACCGGAGTCGATCAGAGCCTTGGCGATCTTGCGCTGCACCTCGTTCGGGTACGCCGAGTTCGGCACGCTCTTGTTCGGCGACAGATAGCCGCCCAGCTTGGCCTGGATGGTGGCCGCGTCCGGCGAGGCCAGCCACTTCGCCAGCGCCTGCGCGCCCTTGGAGTCCTTCAGGATCACCGCGGCGTCACCACCGGAGACCACCGGCGCGGTGCTGCCCACGGTCGGGAACGGGAACACCTTGGCGTCCGTGCCCACCTTCGCCTTGGTCTCACCGATGTTGACCTGCGCGAAGTCGCCCTCGTAGACCATGGCGGCCTTCGGCTGGTCACCGCCGGTGAAGGTCTGCGTGACCGACGCGGGGAACTCCGTCTGCAGCGCGCCGTCCGGGCCGCCCGCGATCCAGTCCTTCTTGCCCCAGATCTGCGCCAGCGTGGTCAGCGCGTCCTTCACGGACGGGTCCGTCCACTTGATCTTGTGCTGGGCCAGCTGGTCGTACTTCTGCGGACCGGCCTGCGACAGATAGACGTTCTCGAACCAGTCGGTGAGCGTCCAGCCGTCCGCGCCGCCGATCGAGAACGGCGTGACACCGGAGTCGGACACCGTCTGCGCGGTGTTCAGCAGGTCCTTCCACGTCTTGGGCTCTTTCGCGCCCGCGTTCTCGAAGACCTTGGCGTTGTACCAGATCAGCGACTTGTTGGCGGCCTTGTAGTACACGCCGTACTGCTTGCCGTTCACCTTGCCGATGTTCTGCCAGCCCTGCGAGTAGTTCTTGCCCAGCTCGGACTGGACGTCGGCGTTCACCGGCTTCGCCCAGCCCTTGTCCACGGCCTGCTTGATGGCGCCGGGCTGCGGCAGCATCGCCACGTCCGGCGGCTGACCGCCCGCGATCTTGGAACCGAGGAAGTTGATGATCGGGTCCTGCGCGGGTACGAACGTCACGCTCGCGCCGGTGCGCTTCTCGAACTCCGCGAGGACCTTCTTGAAGTTGGACTGTTCGGCGCCGGTCCAGACGGCGGCGACCTCCAGGTGGGTGCCGTTCAGCTTCGGCAGGTTCAGGCCGCTGTCGCTGCCGGCGGCGCTGGGCGTGGAACCGCCCGTGTCGGTGCCGCTCTTGTCGCCGCCGCCCCCGCACGCGGCGAGAGAGAAGGCCAGGGCGCTCGCGGCCACGGCCGCTGCGGCCCTCGCTCCCTTGGTGTTCCGGATGGTGCTGCTGCTCGTGGTGCGCATCACTTCCCCGTTCTTTCGTTCGTCGTCGAACGATCGAGTGTTTGCCCCGTGGCGTCTGGTCTACGCCGGGTCAAAGGGGTCGGCAAGACCGCGAAGGGTGTCAACCCGGGGATCGTGACCGCGTCGTGATGGGCCCTGAGCCTCACCGGGCCCGTGCCCGGGGAAACGCCCGCCTCGCGCCCCGCGCTTCGGGAGCCGGGCCGTGCGGGTCGGCTAAAGGAGTGACGGGACCTGCGCCGCCGACACCTCCTTGGCCGCTCTCTGCAACGCGCTGGCGAGCAGCGCCAGGTCCGTCGGGCCGTTGCCCAGCTCGCGCACCGGGCGGCGGGCCGGCGGATCACCCATCCGGTGCCACTCCAGCGCGACGACCGTCGGGCGCAGCGTCGCCGTCCGCGGGATACGGCCGGTGACGCGCCCCGCCTGGAACGTCGTGCTCCGCCCGCGCGCCCCGGTCAGCCGCCCCCGGCCGGGTGACGGGGCGTCCGGTCCGGCCTCGGGCGCGTCCAGCACGATCCGCAGCGCCGCCCGCCGCACCGGCTCCGACTCGGCCGTACGGCCGCCGGGATGGGCCGCCGCCACCAAGTGCACGCCGAGCCGCTCGCCGTCCCGCGCCACCGCCTCCAGCGCCCGCATGACCGAACCGGCGGCGGGCCGGCCCGCCGCGCCCAGCGGGGGCGCGACCAGGGCGTCCAGGTCGTCGACGACCACCACGAGGCGGGGGAGCGGGGGAGCGGACTCCGCCTGCCGGCGGGCGGCCGCGGACGGGCGCAGCCGCAGGGTGGAGCTCGGCGGGGCGTCGAGGTCGGCGGCACCGGTCGTGGTCCCGGTCGATGTCCCTGCGGACGTGCCGGTCGATGTCCCTGCGGACGTGCTGGTCGTGGTGCCCGCCGAGGTGCCGGTCGCTCCGGCGGCCGTGGCGGGGGAGCCGCCGGTGGGGTGGGCGGTGCCCGCGAGGCCGTGCGCGGTGCGGGTGCCCGGCGCGGCGCGCTGGGCGACCAGACGGCCGGAGACCTCGCGGTGCCGGTGCCACTCGGCGAAGTCCGAGCGGCCCAGCAACTCGGCCCGCCGCTTCAGCTCCGCGCTCAGCGACTGCGCGAACTCCCGCATCAGCACGGGGTCGTTGGCGGTCAGGTGGGTCGTGACGTGCGGGACGTCCCGGCACACGTGCAGACCCTCGCCGCCCGCGCCGCTCACCCGGTCCCGGCCGTCCATCAGCACGATGCCGAGCCGGTCGGGCCGTTCGGCCGCCGCGAGCGAGGCGACCACGGCCCGCAGCAGCTCGGTGCGGCCGCTGCCGGGCGGCCCCTCGACGACGAGGTGCGGGCCCTCGGCCACCAGGTCCACGGTGACCGGGCCGCGCGGGCCCGCGCCCAGCACCGCCCACGCCCGTCCGCCGAGCGCCTCGGCGTCGTCGGCCGCGTCCGCCCACCGCGCCATCAGCGACGTCGGCGTGGCCCGGGCCAGACCCAGCTCGTCCAGGAGGCGGGCCGACGACGGCAGCGGGGCCGACACACGCGCGTGCTTCTCCCCGGCCCCGTCCGGCCGCAGCGGCGCCAGCGCCCGCGCGAACCGCTCCGCCCACGCCGTGGAGACCGCGTCCACCACCGCGACCGTGCCGTGCCCGACGGGCGCCGGGTCCGGGGCGGGCGCCACCCGCAGCAGGCGCAGCGCGCTCGCCACGTCACCGCTGAGCAGGGCGACGGCACCGCACTGACGGAACGTCGGCGCGACCGCGCAGGCCGCCTCGTAGGTATCGGTCACCGGGGAGGCGGGGGAGGCCGGGGCCGTCTCGGCGAGGCACACGACATGGATGCCCGCGCGGGGGCCGTCCTGCGCGAGCCGCGCCACCGTCTCCCGCAGCCCGGCCCCGCCCGGGTCGCCGTCCACGACGACCACGGTGTACGGACCGGGGAAGGACGTCGGCGCGCCCTGAGCGCCGTCGCCCGGGGCGCGGTCGTCCGGGGCGGCGTCGTCGGAGCGGGCCCAGGAGGGGCGGCGCGGGGGCACCGGGGTGCTCTCAGAGGCGAGCACCTGGGTGCTCTGCGCGGCGGCCGGCGTCACCGGTACGGCGGATCCGGTCCCGGTGCCCGGGCGGGACGGCGGCTGATCGGCGAGGTGGTCCGCCAGCCGGCGCAGCAGTTCGTCGGTGCGGGCGGCGGCCTGCTCGCGGTCGTAGGCGAGCAGCAGGCGGCAGTCCTGTCCGTGACCGGGGCGGACATGGGGCAGCCAGCCGAGCCACCCCCATTCGGCCGTGCGCTCTTCCAGCGTGCGCGCGCGGTCGACGCTGATCAGCACGATCTCCAGCACGTCCGGGGAGTGCAGCGCGGCGAGCTGGGCGACCACCGCGCGGGCCAGCCCGGACAGCCTCGGGCGCGGCCCGGCCAGCCCCAGCGCCCCGGCCTCGCGCAGACCGGCGGTCACCGGGACGGCGGGCAGCAGGTCGCTGCCGTCGGGCGTGGTGCGGTCGGCCGTGCCCAGGCGGACGGTGAGCGCCTCCGGATGGCCCGGGCCGCGCTCCCACAGCCGGGGGCCCGGGCCGAGCGCGGTGAGCAGCAGGGCCGCCGGGTCCGGCCAGGTCTCCGCGCGGGCGGTGGCCGTGTCGGCCGTCACGGGCGGCACGGCGGTGGGCCGCTCGCCGTCCGGTGCGGCGTACGACACGCCGTCGGCCTCGATCCGTGCCGGCGTCTGCTCCGGCTCACCGCGTCCGCCGGTCAGCCGGCGCGCCCACGCCGAGAGCCCGCCGCGCCGCCGGCCGCCCCTGCGGCCGTCGGCCTCGGCGTCGTCCCCGTCGGTGAGGGGATGCGGATGCGCGGGCGCGGACTCCCGGGCGTCGGCGAGCGCGCCGAACGGGACGCCCCCGCCGTGCGTGTCCAGGGCGCGGTGGTGGTCGTCCGGGGCGGGCGAGGCGGCGCGCGGAGCGGGCGTACCGGAGGCGCAGGGAGCGGGCGTGCCCGTGACCGCCGGACCCGGGACGGCCGTACGGGGAGGGCCGCCCGGGGCCGCCGCGCCGCCGTAGCTCTCGGCGCGGGGGGCGCCGCCCTGGCCCGGCACCGTCGCGGGTTCCGCGAGTGCGGCCGGCCGGGACCCGCCTCCGTGCGGGGGAGCCGAGTCCCCGGCGGCGCGCCCGCGCGGATGTCCCACGCCGTCCGGCGACGTCGCCACGCGCACGTGTCCCTCGCCGTCCGGTGCCGTCGCCACGCGTACGTGTCCCTCGCCGTCCGGTGCCGTCGCCACGCGTACGTGTCCCTCGCCGTCCGGTGTCGTCGCCACGCGCGTGCCCGGGCCGCCGGGCGGGGCGAGCCGCAGGGCCGACTCGCCGATCCGCAGCAGGGAGCCCGGCGCGAAGCGCACCGCCCGCTCGCTCACGCGCGTGCCGTCCAGGGTGGTGCCGTTGGTGGAGTGCAGGTCCGCGACCGTGACGCGGCCGTCGGCGGACAGGGTCACCGCGCAGTGCAGCCGGGAGACGTCCGGGTCGTCGAGCGGGACGTCGGCGTCGGCGGAGCGGCCCACCCGCACCTCGCCGCCGTGCAGCAGATGGACACCGCCCGCGTCGGGACCGGCGACGACCTGCAACTGGGCGGGGGCGTCGTCCAGCTCGGGGTGGGGCTCGGGGTCGGCGGGCGCGCCCAGCGAGAGCACGGCGCCGTCGGTGAGCGGGGGCTCGCCCAGCGTGCAGCGCTGTGCGTCGAGCCGGTCGGCACCCGCGTACAGCACGACCGGGCCGTCACCGGCCTGGACCGCCGCGGCGAGCGCCGACGCCACCGCGGCCAGAGCCGTGCCCGCGGGGGCCGTCACCAGCACGTCGCAGCTCGCGGCGCGGCCGCGCGCCCCCGGGTGCGGGGCCTGCGGATCTACGACGGTCAGCCGGATCTGCATCGGCGTCAGCGGTCCCTTCTGCGCGGGCGGCGCGGACTCCCCCCACCCCACACGAGCACGACGGCCAGTTGCTTCCAGGCATCCTCGCACCTGCCACTGACAACACGCCCACATGTCCAGGACAAGTGATCTTGATTGGTCGGCTCTGCCCGCAAAAGTGCTGGACCGGGGCGGCAGCGGCGACCGGTTGAGATCGGTCACGTCCGCTTCCGGCAACCCGTGAGACCACCTCGTGCGTCTTTCGTACGCAAGACGTACAGATCTCCGACTCCGCCGGTGCCCGGCACCACGGCACTACAGTGGGTCGGAACGTAGGCAAGGCAAGCAGCAGGGAGCGCGTGACGTGCGGCCAGTCGGCAGCAAGTACCTGCTCGAGGAGCCGCTCGGACGCGGCGCCACGGGCACCGTCTGGCGAGCGCGCCAGCGGGAGGCCGCGGGCGCCGAGGCGGCCGTGGCGGGCCAGCCCGGCGAGACCGTCGCCATCAAGGTCCTCAAGGAGGAGCTGGCGAGCGACGCCGATGTGGTGATGCGGTTCCTGCGGGAGCGGTCCGTCCTGCTCCGGCTGACCCACCCGAACATCGTGCGGGTGCGCGACCTGGTCGTCGAAGGCGATCTGCTGGCGCTGGTCATGGACCTCGTCGAGGGCCCCGACCTGCACCGCTACCTGCGCGAGAACGGCCCCCTCACACCCGTCGCCGCCGCCCTGCTCACCGCGCAGATCGCCGACGCGCTCGCCGCGAGCCACGCCGACGGCGTCGTCCACCGCGACCTGAAGCCGGCCAACGTCCTGCTCAAGCAGGACGGCGACCGGATGCATCCGATGCTGACCGACTTCGGCATCGCCCGGCTGGCCGACTCGCCCGGCCTCACCCGCACCCACGAGTTCGTCGGCACGCCCGCGTACGTCGCCCCCGAGTCCGCCGAGGGCCGCCCGCAGACCTCCGCCGTCGACATCTACGGCGCCGGCATCCTGCTGTACGAGCTGGTCACCGGCCGCCCGCCGTTCTCCGGCGGCAGCGCGCTGGAGGTCCTCCACCAGCATCTGAGCGCCGAGCCGCGCCGTCCCTCCACCGTCCCGGACCCGCTGTGGACGGTCATCGAGCGCTGCCTGCGCAAGAACCCCGACGAGCGGCCCAGCGCCGTCAACCTGGCGCGCGGGCTGCGGGTCGTCGCCGAGGGTGTCGGGGTGCACGCGAGTGCCGCGCAGATCGCCGCCGCCGAGGGCGTCGGCGCGCTCCTCGCGCCCGACCCCGCGCCCACCGCCGTACCGGGCGTGCCCGGCGCGGCCGACCCGACGCAGGTGCTGCCGCACGGCGCCGGCGGGTACGACCCGAACGCCGCCACCAGCTTCCTGCCGCACACCGGCGCCCCGGTCGGCGCCGCCGACCCCACCGCCGTCCTGCCGAACACCGGCCCGGGCGCCGGAGCGGCGGACCCCACCGCCGTCCTGCCGCCGGTGCCGCAGCACCAGCCCGGCCAGCAGGGGCAGTACGGCCAGCAGGGACAGGGGGGCCCGGACCAGCCGCACCCCTGGCAGACCCAGCTGCGCGCCGCCCGCGACCGCAACGAGCAGACGCAGATCCAGTACCTCGACCCGAACGACGACCCGCTGCGCCGCCGCCCCCAGCGGCAGGTCGCCCGGCCCCAGCAGCAGGCGCCGCGCCCGCAGCAGCAGCGCGCCCCGCAGGGCCGGCAGCCGCGCTACCAGCAGGGATACGGCTACCCGCAGGGTCAGCAGCCGCAGCAGTACGCGCCGCCGGCTCCGCCCCAGCAGCCGCAGCGGCCGGTGCGCGAGCCGCGGCCGGCGCGCCAGCGCAGCGCCAACCCGATGAAGATCCCCGGGCTCGGCTGCCTGAAGGGGTGCCTGTTCGTGATCGTCATCCTGTTCGTCGCCGGGTGGATGGTCTGGGAGTTCACCCCGCTGCAGGACTGGATCGGGACCGGGCGGAGCTACTGGGGCGAACTGAAGCACTGGTACGACACCGTGACCGGCTGGATCGGCGATCTGGGCGGTTCGTCCGGCGGTTCCTCGGGCGGCAGCGGCACCTGACCGTCGATGCGAGTCTGGCGATTTGTCGACAACGGACGGGTGATTTCCGTCTCCGCGGTGAACGCGGGCTCCCCGGACGCGTAGCTTTGGCGACAACACGCGTCTGTAGGAGCAGTCTTGGCACGGAAGATCGGCAGCCGGTACACCGCCCACCAGATCCTCGGCCGGGGCAGCGCCGGCACGGTGTGGCTGGGCGAGGGCCCCGACGGGCCCGTCGCCATCAAGCTGCTGCGTGAGGACCTCGCGTCCGACGAGGAGCTCGTGGGCCGCTTCGTGCAGGAGCGCACCGCGCTGCTCGGCCTGGAGCATCCGAACGTGGTGTCGGTGCGGGACCTCGTCGTGGACGGCAACGACCTCGCGCTGGTCATGGACCTCGTGCGGGGCACGGACCTGCGGACGCGGCTGGAACGCGAGCGGCGCCTGGCGCCGGCGGCGGCCGTGTCGATCGTGGCGGACGTCGCCGAGGGACTGGCCGCCGCGCACGCGGCCGGGGTGGTCCACCGGGACGTCAAGCCGGAGAACGTCCTGCTCGACATGCAGGGGCCGCTCGGGCCCGGCGGCTCGCACCGGGCCCTGCTGACGGACTTCGGGATCGCGAAGCTGATCGACACCCCGAAGCGGACCCGCGCCACGAAGATCATCGGTACGCCGGACTATCTCGCCCCCGAGATCGTGGAGGGCCTGCCGCCCCGGGCGGCGGTGGACATCTACGCGCTCGCGACGGTGCTCTACGAGCTGCTGGCCGGCTTCACGCCGTTCGGTGGCGGCCACCCCGGGGCGGTGCTGCGGCGCCATGTCACCGAGACGGTGGTGCCGCTGCCCGGCATCCCGGAGGAGCTGTGGCAGCTGCTCGTCCAGTGCCTGGCCAAGGCCCCCGCGTCCCGCCTGCGCGCCTCCGAGCTCGCGGTACGGCTGCGGGAGCAGCTGCCGATCCTGGCCGGCCTGCCCCCGCTGGACGTCGACGAGCCGGACGCGGAAGCGGAGGGCGACGAGGAGGCCGGGGACGGCGACGGCGCGGGGGAGCCGGCGGGGGACTCCGCCCGGACCCGGGCCCGCCGGGGCGCCGTCCCGCTGGTCCGCGGAGCGGCGCCCGACTCCAACCGGGACACGCATACGTCGATGAGGGTGCCCGGCCCCGACGAGCTGGCCGGTGGAGCCCTCGGCACGGCCCGCGCGCCCCGCGCCGCGGGCGCCCCCCGCCCCGGCTCCGCCCGCAACCGTGCGACGGCCGTGCGGCGGCGCCGGCTGACGCTCGGCGTGGCAGGCGTCCTGGTCGCCGCCGCGGTCGGCGTCGGCGCCTGGGCCGCCACGTCCGACGACGAGGGCTCCCCGCCCCCGGACACCAAGAACTCAGCCCCGGTCACACCGTGAGGTGAGTGCGGGCTGCGCCCCTGACTGCGGGCGCGTCCCTCACCCACCCGCCCGGCTCTCTTGCCCAAGAGCGACCGCCAGGGGCCCCGCCCCACACACCCCGACGGGTCCCGCGCTCCGCCCCGGTACGGCGACCCGACCCCCGCCAGGGGCTCCGCGCCTGGACCGGCGGTGGCTTCCCACCGGGTCCCGGCCCCCGGCGGGGCTCCGAGCTCGGCCGGGGATCGCACACCCCCGGTGGGGCGGCGTCGGCTCGGGGCCCCGAGCAGTCGGCCGCAGCCGTCCGGCGTAGGTCGGACGGTGGAGCCGTTACGCTGGAGGCGTGGCAGTCGTCGATGTATCCGAAGAGCTGAAGTCCCTCTCCTCGACCATGGAGTCGATCGAGGCCGTCCTGGACCTCGACAAGCTGAGGGCAGACATCGCCGTGCTCGAGGAGCAGGCGGCCGCGCCGTCCCTGTGGGACGACCCGGACGAGGCGCAGAAGATCACCAGCAAGCTCTCGCACCTCCAGGCCGAGGTGCGCAAGGCCGAGGCCCTGCGCTCGCGGATCGACGATCTCGCCGTGCTCTTCGAGATGGCCGAGGAGGAGGACGACCCGGACACCCGTGCCGAGGCCGAGTCCGAGCTCGTCTCTGTCAAGAAGGCGCTGGACGAGATGGAGGTCCGCACGCTGCTGAGCGGCGAGTACGACTCCCGTGAGGCGCTCGTCAACATCCGCGCCGAGGCCGGTGGCGTCGACGCCGCCGACTTCGCCGAGAAGCTGCAGCGGATGTACCTGCGGTGGGCGGAGCAGAAGGGCTACAAGACCGAGCTCATCGAGACGTCGTACGCCGAAGAGGCCGGCATCAAGTCGACCACCTTCGCGGTGCACGTCCCCTACGCCTACGGCACCCTCTCGGTCGAGCAGGGCACGCACCGCCTCGTGCGCATCTCGCCCTTCGACAACCAGGGCCGCCGCCAGACCTCCTTCGCGGGCGTCGAGGTCCTCCCCGTCGTCGAGCAGTCCGACCACGTCGACATCGACGAGTCCGAGCTGCGCATCGACGTGTACCGGTCCTCCGGGCCGGGCGGTCAGGGCGTCAACACCACCGACTCCGCGGTGCGCATCACGCACCTGCCGACCGGCATCGTCGTCTCCTGCCAGAACGAGCGCTCGCAGATCCAGAACAAGGCCACCGCCATGAACGTCCTCCAGGCCAAGCTGCTCGAGCGGCGCCGCCAGGAGGAGCAGGCCAAGATGGATGCCCTGAAGGGTGACGGCGGCAACTCCTGGGGCAACCAGATGCGTTCGTACGTCCTGCACCCGTACCAGATGGTGAAGGACCTGCGGACCGAGCACGAGGTCGGCAACCCCGAGGCCGTTTTCAACGGCGAGATCGACGGTTTCCTCGAGGCCGGAATTCGCTGGCGCAAGCAGCAAGAGAAGTAAGTTTGTCGACAAAGTCAACCGCCCCTCCCGTAGGGGCGGTTGGCGTTTGTCCAGCTTTTACAGCACGCTCACACTCGCCAACCCCCGGCAAAGATCCCCTTATCCGGACATCACGCCCGCAACGGCCTTGACGTTGCTTTGAAAAATGGGAAGGGTTGGGCGCGGCATGCGTATTTCTGGGGCGCATGTGAACCGGGGGAACGTGAGCAAACGTGCTGCCTCCTCCGTCGATCACCGTCCCGAGCGCCGCCTCACTGACGAATCAGCTACTGGGGGTAGCAACCACATGACCAAGAAGACGCGGATCCGCGTCGCGCGGATAGCCGCCGGCGCCGTGATCGCGGCCGGTGCCTCCCTGACGGCGGCAGGCGCCGCCTCGGCACTCGACTTCAATGTCGGCGTGAGCCTCGACAGCGGGTCCACCGAAGGCTCGACCGAAGGGACGACCGAGGGCACGACCGAGGGCGCCACCCTGGGCCTGACCGAGGGCACCTCGCTGGGCACGACCGAGGGCACGACCCAGGGGACCACCGAAGGGACGACCCAGGGCACGACCGAGGGCACCACTCAGGGGACCACCGAGGGCACCACCCAGGGCACCACCCAGGGGACCAGCGAGGGTACGTCCACGGGCACCTCCGAGGGCACGTCCACCGGTACGTCCGAGGGCACGTCCACGGGCACCTCGGCGGGCACGTCCACCGGCACGTCGGCGGGCACCTCCACCGGTACCTCGGCGGGCACGTCCACCGGCACGTCCGCCGGCACCTCCACCGGTACCTCGGCGGGCACGTCGTCCGGCACCTCCGCCGGCAACGACGGCGGCAACGGCAACGGTGGCAACGGCGGCAACGGAAACGGCGGCAACGGAAACGGCGGCAACGGTGGCGGCGGTTCCACCACCGGCGGTTCCACCGGCGGCGACCACACCGACCCCAACGGCGGCAGCTCCACCCAGGAGGAGGGCTCCTCGGCCCTGACCGACACCGGTGAGGCCACGTCCTCCACCGGCGGTTCCGCCGCCTCCGCCCAGGGCAAGGACGGCCAGCTCGCCGAGACGGGTGCCGGTCAGACCGCGTTCCTGGTCATCGGCGCCGCCACGATGATCGCCGGCGGTATCGGCTTCCGCATCCTGCCGCGCCTCGCCGCGGGCCGCGGCGCTGCCGCTGCCTGACGGTAGCCGCAGCGACACCGAAGGCGACGGCGGGCGCCGTACCGCGGCACCAGCGGTACGGCAGGCGACGCACAGCGCACGACGAAGGGCCCGGAGCATCCAGCTCCGGGCCCTCAGTCGTCGTCGGTGCGTGCGGTGACCGTCTGCTACACGGTCTGGTGCGCCAGCAGCGCCACCGCCGCGATCAGCGCGGCCAGCAGGGCGATCAGCGCCACGGGGTTCAGTCCGGCGAAGAAGTTCTCCTGCTGCAGCCGCTCGCGGTTCGCACGGCACACAGGGCACCGGCCCTCGCTCACGGGCGCCGCGCAGCTCGCGCACACCAGCCGGTCGTACGTCATGCGCTCGCCCTCCTTGAACCGGTTTCTGTCCCGTACAACGCATACGGAAACGCGAACGTTCCCCCCACCACTGTGCCAGGTTCCGCCAAAGGCTGCGCGGGGCCCCGCGAAGGGGCGGCTCACCTGGCCGTCGTCACCGGCGTTGCAATGTTCCGTACAAAAACGTACAAGCCTCGCTCAACCGTTACCGGTGACTGCGCGCCCACACCCGCTTCGCGTATGGTCACGCTCATCTACCCCCGGCGACCCGTGGTGCATCCGTGATCCGATTCGACAACGTCTCCAAGGTCTACCCCAAGCAGACCCGTCCCGCCCTCAGGGATGTCTCCCTCGAGGTCGAGAAGGGCGAGTTCGTGTTCCTCGTGGGGTCCTCCGGCTCCGGAAAGTCCACCTTCCTGCGGCTGATCCTCCGCGAGGAGCGGTGCAGCCACGGACAGGTGCACGTCCTCGGCAAGGACCTCGCGCGCCTCTCCAACTGGAAGGTGCCGCAGATGCGCCGCCAGCTGGGGACCGTCTTCCAGGACTTCCGTCTGCTGCCGAACAAGACGGTCGCGGAGAACGTCGCCTTCGCGCAGGAGGTCATCGGCAAGTCCCGCGGCGAGATCCGCAAGTCCGTGCCGCAGGTGCTGGAGCTGGTCGGTCTCGGCGGCAAGGAGGACCGCATGCCGGGCGAGCTGTCCGGCGGTGAGCAGCAGCGCGTCGCCATCGCGCGCGCGTTCGTCAACCGGCCCAAGCTGCTGATCGCGGACGAGCCCACCGGCAACCTCGACCCGCAGACCTCCGTCGGCATCATGAAGCTGCTCGACCGGATCAACCGGACCGGTACGACCGTCGTGATGGCGACGCACGACCAGAACATCGTGGACCAGATGCGCAAGCGCGTCATCGAGCTGGAGAAGGGACGCCTCGTCCGCGACCAGGCCCGCGGCGTCTACGGCTACCAGCACTGACCGACGCGTACGAGACCGCATCCAAGCCACGGAAAGGCATAACCAGCCGCCATGCGCGCCCAGTTCGTCCTGTCGGAGATCGGTGTGGGTCTCCGCCGCAACCTGACGATGACCCTCGCGGTGATCGTCTCCGTCGCCCTCTCGCTCGCCCTGTTCGGCGCGTCGCTCCTGATGAGCGACCAGGTGAGCCAGATGAAGGGCTTCTGGTACGACAAGGTCAACGTCTCGATCTTCCTCTGCAACAAGAGCGACGCCGAGTCCGACCCCAACTGTGCCAAGGGCGCGGTGACCGCGGACCAGAAGAAGCAGATCCTCGACGACCTGAAGAAGATGACGGTCGTCGACAAGGTCGTGTACGAGTCGCAGGACGAGGCGTACAAGCACTACAAGGAGCAGTTCGGCAACTCGCCGCTGGCCAGCTCCCTGACGCCGGACCAGATGCAGGAGTCGTACCGGATCAAGCTGAAGGACCCGGAGAAGTACCAGGTCATCGCGACCGCGTTCAACGGGCGTGACGGCGTGCAGTCGGTGCAGGACCAGAAGGGCATCCTGGACAACCTGTTCACGCTGCTCGGCTATCTCAACCTCGGCGCGCGCGGCGTGATGCTGGTGATGCTGTCGGTGGCGCTGCTGCTGATCGTCAACACCGTGCGCGTCTCGGCGTTCAGCCGCCGGCGGGAGACCGGGATCATGCGGCTGGTCGGCGCGTCCGGCCTGTACATCCAGGCGCCGTTCATCATGGAGGCCGCCGTCGCCGGGGTGATCGGCGGCACGGTCGCCTGCACGTTCCTGGTCCTCGGTCAGTACTTCGTCATCGACCACGGTGTGGCGCTGTCGCAGAAGCTGCCGCTCATCAACTTCGTCGGCTGGGACGCGGTGTTGACCAAGCTGCCGCTCATCCTCGCCGCGAGCTTCCTGATGCCCGCGTTGGCCGCGTTCTTCGCGCTGCGCAAGTATCTGAAGGTGTGACCAACGCCAAGAGGGCCGCGGGGGCAAGAGCCCCTGCGGCCCTTCGCCGTTGTCCTAGACTCACCGCCATGTCAGGTCGTGACCTGTTCTGTCAGCCCCGCCGCATCGGCCGCGGGGCCACCCTGACCTTGGTGTTCGCGAGCGTGCTCGTCGCGGGGGCCGCGACCGGCTCGCTGCCCGGCACCGATCGCAGGACCACGGCGGACGCGGTCCGCACGGCCGCCGCTCCCGGCGGGCGCCACGAGGCGGTCGCGCGGGCCGCGGCCGAGGCGATGGCCGACGGCAAGTCCCCGACGGAGGCCGCCGAACGGGCCGTCAGCCGCAGCGGGGACCGCTGGGGCGCCGTCTACTCGCAGGGCGAGTACGAGGAGTTCCAGGACGCCCTCGACGGCCGTTACACCGGCGTCGGGCTGTGGGCGCGGCGCGAGCGGGGCGGCCGGATCGAGGTGACGAAGGTCAGCGCCGGGTCGCCCGCGGCCGAGGCCGGCATCCGCGCCGGCGACCGGCTGCGCAGCATCGACGGCCACGCGGTCGACGGCCGTCCCGTCACCGACGTCGTCGCCTTACTGCGCGGTGACGCCACCGACGCCGGAGCCGGTACGGCGGTCCGGCTCGGCCTGGAGCGCGGCACGCGCGCGTGGACGCTCACCCTGCGCCGCGCCCGGCTGTCGACGAACTCGGTGACCGTGCACACGCTGCCCGGCGGCATCACCGTGATCAGGATCGCCTCCTTCACCAAGGGCGTCGGCGACAAGGTGCGCGCCGCGGTGGGGCGTGCGCCGGCCGGCGCGGGGATCGTGCTCGACCTGCGCGGCAACTCCGGCGGCCTGGTCACCGAGGCCGTGGACACCGCGTCGGTCTTCCTCGACGGCGGCCTGGTCGCCACCTACGACGTGGAGGGCGCCCAGCGTGTCCTGCGCGCCGCGCCCGGCGGGGACACCGCGAGGCCCCTGGTCACGGTCGTCGACGGCGGGACGATGAGCGCGGCCGAGCTGCTCACCGGCGCCCTGAAGGACCGTGGCCGCGCCGTGGTCGTCGGATCGCGCACCTTCGGCAAGGGTTCGGTGCAGATGCCGAGCCGGCTGCCGGACGGATCCGTGGCCGAGCTGACCGTGGGCCACTACCGCACCCCCTCGGGCCGGGGCGTCGACGGTGCCGGCATCACGCCGGACCTGGAGGCCGACGGCGAGGCGCTGAAGCGGGCCCAGACGGTGCTCGGCGGCCTGGGCGACACCACGTAGCTGGAGCGGGCCGGGTTAATCCACTTCCCGCGCACCCCCGGTGTGGTGCGAAAATGGTCGGCACTATGGCTAAGGAAAAAGGGCGCAAGCTGATCGCGCAGAACAAGAAGGCGCGGCACGACTACCTCATCATCGACACCTACGAGGCCGGTCTCGTCCTCACCGGCACCGAGGTGAAGTCGCTGCGCCAGGGGCGGGCGTCGCTGGTCGACGGTTTCGTGCAGCTCGACGCGCACGAGGCGTGGCTGCACAACGTGCACGTCCCGGAGTACAGCCAGGGCACCTGGACCAACCACAGCGCCCGCCGCAAGCGCAAGCTGCTGCTGCACCGCGAGGAGATCGACAAGCTGGAGTCGAAGTCCCAGGAGACGGGTCACACCATCGTGCCCCTCGCCCTGTACTTCAAGGACGGCCGGGCCAAGATCGAGATCGCGCTGGCGAAGGGCAAGAAGGAGTACGACAAGCGCCAGACGCTGCGCGAGAAGCAGGACCGCCGCGAGACCGAGCGCGCCATCTCGGCGGTACGGCGCAAGCAGCGGGCGTAGGCCCCCGGTCGGGAATGCGCTGGCATCCCCGGGCGTTGGTCACGTACGATGGCAGGTAGCACCGGACGTGATGCTCGGTGTGCTCATTGAAAAATCAACATGGGGATGATCGGTTTCGACAGCGGCTGTCGAAGCAGGGGAAGCGTGTCGAGGAAGCGGCCATGATCTCGTAAACCACAGGCCGAAAAAAATAATCGCCAATTCCAAGCGCGATCTCTCCCAGGGCCAGCTGGCCCTCGCTGCCTGATCTCAGGTAGCGAGCAGCGGCTGCCCTACTCATAGGGAGTGTCAGCCCGGGGGTGTTCCCGACCCGGATCCTGGCATCAGCTAGGGAACTAAACCTCTAGGCCCGGTCACGGGGTGTAGAGGGAAATCACACAGTGACTGAGCCCGTCGGAGACTTGTCCGCGTGATCTCCGGGGCTGAGAAAAGCACAGCGGACTGCACACGGAGAAGCCCTGATTCCGCACCGTTGGACGCGGGTTCGATTCCCGCCATCTCCACGAGATCCCTCCGGGGATCGACCCCATGTGGGCGAAGGCCCCGTCGCGTCGAGCGGCGGGGCCTTCGTCATGGGTAGGTGTGGACCGGTGTGGACCGGTACGGAAAGGGGTCGAAGCACGTGACCGCATACGCACTGCGCCCGATCGGGCGCGTCGAGTCCCTGCTCACGGACCGGGCCGCGGCGCCCCGCCAGCCCGACGAGGGCGCACCCGACGCCTGGCTCGTCTTCGACGAGCGGTACGCCGCCGCGCTCGACGGTCTCGCCGAGGGCGCCGACGTGGTGCTGCTGACCTGGCTGGACCGCGCCGACCGCGACACGCTCACCGTGCACCCGCGCGGTGACGCCACCCGGCCGCTCACCGGAGTCTTCGCCACCCGCTCGCCGGACCGCCCCAATCCGATCGGCCTGCACACCGTCCGCGTCCTCACCGTGGCCGGGACGCGCGTCCATGTGCGCAACCTGGAGGCCATCGACGGCACGCCCATCCTGGACGTCAAGCCCGTCCTCACCCCGGACCGCTGACGGACACCGGCCGGTGCCGCTCCTGAGGGCCGGTCTGTGACAGCCCTGTTGCCGGAGCAGTGGCTTCCGCCACAGCCGACCGATCGGCGCCCTGATGGGGTGACCGGATGCGGACCCCTCACCTCGCCGTCCCGGCCGTTCTCGCCACCGCCCTGCTGCTCGCGGCATGCGGCACGCGGACGGCGGACGGGCCGGCCGGCGCGGACCCCTGCTCCTCGCCCTCCCCGGTGACCGGCGGCGCGGGTCAGGAGAAGGACGGGGTGCGGATCACCGCGCTCCCCGCCCGGGGCGGGACGTGCGGCCGGACCGGCGCCGCGGTGTCCTACGAGGTCACCAACCGCACCGGTGCCGAGCTGACGTACACGGTCACGCTCAGCTTCCTCGCGGCCTCCGGCGGGGCGCTCGACAACGTGTCGCAGACGGTGGAACGGGTGGCGCCGGGCGCCACGGTCCGGCGGACGGCCGGGCCGGCGTACCGGGCGGGCGATGTGGCGGGCGCGAAGATCCTCAAGGTGCGCAGTGTCCCCTCCGCCGAGGCGCCCGCGCAGGGCGGTCCGTGTCCGTCGTCCGGGGTGCGGGTGTACGCCGACGGGGGCGACGCCGCGATGGGGCTGCGGGTCGTGGGGCTGCACCTGGAGAACTGCGGCTCCGGGATCCACCGTCTCGACGGCTACCCCCGGCTCCAGCTGCTCGACGCCGGCCATGAACCCGTGGACACGGTCCGCGTCCTGCACGGCGGCGCCGGGATCGCCTCCGGCACCGGCGCGGACGGGAGCCCGGTGCCGGTGGCCCTGAAACCGGGGGAGCGCGCGGTGGCCGTCATGACGTGGCGCAACACCACCGGCTTCGGCGACGCGGTGAACGTCCCCTACGTCCGGGTGTGGGCCGAGGCGGGCGCCCGCCCGGTGACGGTCACCCCGGAACTTGACCTCGGCACGACGGGCAAGCTGGGCGTCGGACCGTGGAAACGGGAGACGGACTCCCGGACCGGGACGGACTCCCGGACCGGGACTGCGACCGGGACAGGGACTGCGACCGGGACAGGGACAGGGACCCGGGCCGGGAGCAGCGCACCCGCTCCCGGTGACGGCGGCTAGCCGCCGATCTCCGCCGGCTTGACGAGCACCCAGCCCCGGTCGGCGTCCGCGGCCACGCCGGCCGCCTTCTGCCGGTCCGTCCGTTCGGCCTTCTCGGCCTCCAGCGCGTCGGTGTACTTCTGCTTGCGGTCGACCCACAGGCGCACGCCCCCCGCCCGCACATCGCTGTCGAAGAGCATGAACCAGTCCGACGGCGAGTCGCCCGCCACCAGGACGGGCCGCCGGTAGGGGTCGATGTACTCCTTGATGCCCGCGAGCTTGCCCACGTACCAGGTCGCCGGGGTCCACAGATACGGCGTCACCACCATGCCCGCGTGCTTGCTCGCCGGGTACTGCGCGTCCAGGAAGTGCCCCTGCTCGATCTGCTTGCGGGCGGTGGTCAGGTCACCGGTCGCGGGGTCGCGCAGCAGCGTGCTGACGCCGATGACGTTCTGCGGTGCGACGCCGAGGCCGTAGCGCGGGTCGGAGACCACCATGCGCACCAGCTCCTCGTGCGCGGCCGTCATGACGTACGGCGTGATGCCGTGTTCCCGCAGGGCGTTGAGGAGTTCACGCTGGCCGGGGTAGATCCGGGGCGCGCTGACCGTGTCGTGCACGAGGTCGTCGCCGTCGTAGTACGTCACCGGGATGGGCTCGGCGTGGGCGAAGAGTTCGTCGACGCGGGTCTTCAGCTGCCGCAGGGTGAATCCCGCGAACACCTGCGCGATCCACGGGTAGCCGACCTTGTCGTCGATCTCGCAGAGCCGGACGTAGTAGGAGTAGAGGCTCTCGCCCTCGCGGAAGGGGATCAGTCTCAGGGACGGGTCGACCGTCTCCGGGGTCAGCTCGCCCTTCATCTCCAGGTAGGGCAGCAGGGCCTCTTCGAGGTCGTGGCGCCAGATCGTGTTGTCCGCGTCGAACACGGCGTACGCGCCGCGCCCCGCGAACTCGGCGATGAGCCGCTCCAGCCGACGCCCCTGCGCCGCGGGCCAGTTCACCAGCCGCGCCGTTCCTCCGCCGCGGCGGCCGGGCTCGGGCCCGTCCGAGGCCCGCGCCGGGACCGGCACGGCCGCGACCGCGCTGACGACCGGTACGGCACTGAGCAGACGACGCCGGGTGACGGCCATGCCGGCCCCTCTCTTCGGGTTTCGTATCGCGCAATATCTCGCCCTATGAGCAACGAAGGGAACTCCGGTCGGACGGTCCCTGTCAAGACGTACGACACCGCCACACGGGGGCCGTCCGATTGTGGTGGCCCGCCCCATGTCGGCCCGGCGGCAGGGCTCTTACCGTCCCTGCCCATGACCTCGACCAGAGCCCCACACCGTATCGCCGCCCTTCTGGCGACCCTCCTGGTCGCCCTGACCCTCACCTCCCTCGCCCCGGGCCGCGCCGCCGCGGCGCCGGGCGTTTCGGAAGTCACCGGCTTCGGCTCCAACCCCGGCAACCTGCGCATGTTCCGCTACGACCCCGACGGGCTCCCCGCCGGGCGGCCCGTCGTCGTCGCGCTGCACGGATGCACCCAGGACGCCGCCGGGTACGGCACCGGCAGCGGGTGGCTCCAGCTGGCCGACCGCTACCGCTTCTCCGTCGTGCTGCCGCAGCAGCAGAGCGGCAACAACCCCTCCGCCTGCTTCAACTGGTTCCAGACCGGCGACATCCAGCGCGGTCAGGGCGAGGCCGCGTCCGTCGCGCAGATGGTCGACCGGCAACTCGCCGACACGGGCGGCGACCCGGCGCGCGTGTACGTCACGGGGCTGTCCGCGGGCGGTGGCATGACCGCCGTGATGATGGCCGCCTACCCCGAGAAGTTCGCCGGTGGCGGGGTGGTCGCCGGGCTGCCGTACGGCTGCGCGCAGGCCGCCGGTTCGCCGTACGTCTGCATGTACGTCGGCGCCACGCAGACCCCGCGCCAGTGGGGGGACCGGGTCCGCGCCGCCCGCCCCGGATACGGCGGGCCCTGGCCCACGCTCACCGTCTTCCACGGCAGCGCCGACTACACCGTCAAGCCCGTCAACATGACCGACCTGGTGAAGCAGTGGACCGAGGTGCAGGGTGCCGACCAGACGGCCGACGTCTCCGACACCGTCGCCGGATACTCGCACCAGGTGTACCGGGACGGCGCGGGACGAGCCGTCGTCGAGACCTACTCCCTCACCGGCATGGGGCACGGGCAGCCCGTCGACCCCGGCACCGGCTGCGGGACCGCCGGGCCCTATCTGCTCGACGCCGGCCTGTGCGCCGGGTACCGCCTCGCGCTCACCTGGGGGCTGACGACCGGGTGAGCGCCCCCGTCACGGGCGGCGGACCGCGGTCCGGGTCCGCCGCTCAGGCGAGGCCGCTCCTGCGTGCCTGGTGGGTCAGGGCGATCAGGAGGGCGAGCGCCGCCGCCGTCACCGGCACGCCGTAACCGGCCACCGGGGAGAGGTGTTCCACCATCCAGCCTCCGGTCGCGCTGCCGCAGGCGATGCCCCCGAGCAGGCCCGTCACGGCGAGGGTCATGCCCTCGTTGATACGGCCTTCAGGGGTGCGCTGCTGGACCAGCGTCATCGTGGTGATCATCGTCGGCGCGGTGGCCGTCCCGGCGATCAGCAGTGCGGGGGCGAGGACCAGCAGCGAACCCGTCAGGGACGCCGCCAGCAGCGGCAGCGTCAGCAGCGCCGCCATCGCCGCCAGACACCACGGATGGCGCCACTCGGCCGGCCCGGACGGGCGTACGGCGCCGAAGACCAGGCCCGCCACGCAGGAACCGGCCGCCTGCAGGGCGAGCACCACGCCCGCCGCCGCCCGGTGCCCGTGTGCGTCCGCGAACGCGATCGTGACGACCTCCGTCGCCCCGAACACCGCGCCCAGCGCCAGGCACACGGCCAGCAACGGCGGCAGCCCCGGCGTGCGCAGCGGCGAGGCGAGGGCCGTGCGGGGATGCGGCGGCGGCTCCGTCGAGCGCTGCGCCGCGAACAGCAGCACGCCGGTGACCAGCAGGCCCACCCCGGCCAGCGTGCCCGCCTCCGGGAAGAACGTCCCGCACAGGAACGCCGCCAGCACCGGGCCCAGCATGAAACACAGCTCGTCCACCGACTGTTCGAAGGAGTTCGCCGTGTGCAGGGCCTGCGGCTCCCGCTTCAGCAGGTGGGCCCAGCGGGCGCGCGACATGCCACCGGTGTTGGGCGTGGTCGCGGTCGCGGCGTAGGCGGCGAAGAGCGTCCAGTCGGGCGCGCCGGTGCGCACGCACAGCAGCAGCGCCAGACTGCCCAGTGCCGCGAACAGGGTGGCGGGGACGGCGACCCGGGCCTGCCCGTGGCGGTCGACCAGGCGCGCGATGCGCGGCGCGAGCACCGCGGTGGCCGCGAGCCCGGTGGCGGTGACGGCACCGGCCAGCGCGTACGACCCACGGGTCCCGGCGATCATCACGACCGCGCTCACACTGAACATGGCCATCGGCAGGCGGGCCAGGAGATTCCCGAGTGTGAACGCGAGTGCGCCCCGGCGGGCGAAGAGCCGGCGATAGGGGCCGGGCGGGCGGTCCCGGGCGCGGGAGGTGAAGTCGACGAGGACGACGGTGTCGGCGGTCAGGGTGAGCAGGGGGGCAGGGGTGCGCGGCGGGGTGTTCCCCGGGGTGGTCTGCGGCATGCGTCCAGGCTCGCCCGGTGCGGATCACGGGGTCCAACACCTGATCCGCACCGATTCACGCACCTGTGTTGTAAGTTCGCCGGATGCCGTCCCCGTCCTCCGTCGAACCCCGCCTGCTGCGCGCCTTCGTCGCCGTCGCCGAGGAGCTGCACTTCACCCGTGCCGCGACCCGTCTGTACATCGCCCAGCAGGCGCTCAGCCGGGACGTACGGCGCCTGGAGCGTGAGCTGGGCACGGAGCTGTTCCTGCGCACCACCCGGCAGGTCGCGCTGACGCCCGACGGTGAACGGCTGCTGCCGCTGGCCCGCAGGGCGCTCCAGGCGCAGGACGACCTGCTCGCCGCGTTCGGCCAGGCCCGCCCGCTCCTGGTCGATCTCAACTCTCCCGGTCTGCTCACCGGCCGCCGCGTCCTGGAGCGGGCCCGCGCGCTCGCCCCCGACTGCGAACTGATGGCCCGCTACGAGAGCGGCCTGACCGGCGCCGCCGCCGAGATGATCGCCGGGCGCCTCGACGCGTCCTTCGGCCGTTTCGCCGGTCTGGACCCGGCGCTGCGGGCCGCCCTGGACCATCAGCCGGTCCGCCACGAGCCGATGGCCGTCATCCTGCCCGAGGCGCACCCGCTGGCCGCGCGCGAGGTGGTCCCGCTCGCCGCGCTGGCGGGGGAGACGGTGTACGCCGGTGCCGGGAACCCGCGCACGCCGGAGTGGACCCAGCTCGCCGGGCTGCTGTTCGAGGGGCGCGGCATCGCGATCGCGCCACCGGCTCCCCTGGCCGTCGGGGAGGAGGAGTTCCAGCGGCTGATGGCGAAGACCGGTCATCCCGTCCTCGCCGTCGTGGACTTTCCGGCTCTGCCCGGCACGGTGGTGCGGCCCCTCGTCGACCCGGTGCCGCTGTCGCCGGTGTCCCTGGTGTGGCGACGTGGGCTCACCCATCCCGCGTTCGATGCCCTGCGGCGCGCGGCCGCCCTGCTCACGGCCGAGGAGAAGTGGCTGCGGCGCCCGGCCGGCGGATGGATTCCCGTCGTGGACGAGGGGTGATTTTTGGTCATCCGTCATGTCACAAAGCAGATGCACAACTGGCACGTGGCGACCACGGGCCTCCCACGTGCGCTACATTCATGGCCCGAGCACGGTGTGGTAAAGGGGGCGCTCGGCCCGGGTGGGGGCTCGGTCCGATCGGCGAATGCTCGGTGTCGTAGGCGCTTCCAGAACTGTCCCGTGGGGGGAAGTGCGCGCGTGAAACAGTGGCGGGAAGACGCCCAACCGGAATGGCCCGACTCGGCGTCCGCGGCCTGGAGCCACCCTTCGACAGGGAGAGACACCCAGGCCTTCCCCGAAACCGGACCGTCCGGCGTCCGGCCCTCGGGGCTGCCCGACGGCACGACCGGTGCGTGGACGCAGCCCGGTGCGGCGGATCCCACCCAGGCCCTGCCGCACCTCGGCGCCGCCGACCCCACCCAGGCCGTGCCGCGCCACCGTCGCCCCGAGTGGACGGCGACGGCTGCGTCGTACGGCCATGCCGCCCCGAACGCGGCCCAGCCGCCCCACGGTCACGCGGACGCCACGCAGGCCCTGCCGTCCTACGGTCACGCGGACGCCACGCAGGCCCTGCCGTCCTACGGTCACGCCGACCCCACGCAGGCTCTGCCGTCCTACGGTCACGCCGACCCCACGCAGGCCCTGCCCTCCTACGGTCACGCCGACCCCACCCAAACTCTGCCCCCCTACGGTCACGCCGAGCCGCAGGCCCAGGCCCGGACCCCCTACGCCCGGACCGACCGGATCCCGGCTCCGCGGCCCCCCGCCGACCACGCCCCGCGTGCCTTCGCCGCCCCGGCGTCCGCCGGCGGTGGCGGTGCCGTGCGCGACCCGTGGGCCGAGTCGGCCGCCGTCGCCCCCGCGGCCGGGGCGGAGCACGACCCGCACGAGGTCACCGTCCAGATGGACGCCGTGCAGCTGGGCGACATCCGCCTGCGCCCGGTCAAGGGCGGCCCCGGCACGACGCAGGACGGCTCCGACGGCCCGGTGTTCGTCGACGAGTCCGGCCGCCGCAGCCGTACCTTCCGGCGCCTCGGCATCGCGATCGCCCTGGCCTGCTCGGTGTACGCCGTCGTCATCGTCGCGACCCTGCTGTCGGGCAACTCCAGTGCCCCCTGGGTGCCGGTGCCCGATCAGGACGACAACAAGCCCGCCGGGCAGGTGGACCCCTCCACGGTGCCCAGCGTCTCCTCCACCCCGTCCTCCTCGGAGTCGGCCGGTGCCTCGTCCGTGCCCGACGTCCTGCCGTCGGCGAGCCCGACCGCCGTGACCGGGTCCGGCACCACGGCCGGTGCCACCCACGGCACCGGCCGGGCCGGCACGTCCACCACCGCGAAGCCCTCGGCCGGCGTCAGCTCGACCAAGCCCACCACGTCCGCGGGCGGTACCGGCGGCAGCAAGAAGCCGGGCACCCCGAGCACGTCCCCCGGCACCGGCTCCACGCACCCGACCGCCCCCAGCGGCGGCACCTCGCCCGGCCCCTCCGGCACCCCGGCCCCCGGCCCCCGCACGGCGGCCGACGGTGCCGTGCCGGCCGCCGCCGCCCCCACCGCACCGCCCACGTCCCCGGAGAACGTCCTCTGATGGCACCCCGCACCAGCCGCCGGCGGTGGCTGCCTCTGCGCTACCTGCTGCCCGTCCTCGTCCTGCTGTCCATGCTCGCGATGCTGATGCTGCGCGGCTATGTGCACAGCGAGATCCTCGCCGACTTCCGGGTGCGGCCCCCGGTGGACAACAACAAGGTTCCGGCGAGCATCCTCGACGGCGGCCCCGTCATCGACACCCGGGGCGGCAAGGCCACCACCCTCAGCGTGCCGGACCACCGCATCGTCCTCACCTTCGACGACGGCCCGGACCCCACGTGGACGCCGAAGGTGCTGGACATCCTGAAGGAACACCACGCGCACGCGGTCTTCTTCATCACCGGCACCATGGCGTCGCGCTACCCGGACATCGTCCGGCGTATGGTCGCCGAGGGCCACGAGATCGGCCTGCACACCTTCAACCACCCCGACCTCTCGTACCACTCGCACCGGCGCATCGACTGGGAACTGTCCCAGAACCAGCTGGCGCTGGCCGGCGCCGCCGGCATCCGCAGCTCCCTGTTCCGCCCGCCGTACTCCTCCATGTCGAAGAACATGGACAACGCGTCCTGGCCGGTGACCCAGTACATAGGCAGCCGCGGCTACCTCACCGTCGTCAACGACACCGACAGCGAGGACTGGCGCCGGCCGGGCGTCGACCAGATCATCCGCAACGCCACCCCCAAGGGCGGCAAGGGCGCGATCGTCCTCATGCACGACTCCGGCGGCGAGCGCCACCAGACGGTGCAGGCCCTCGACCGGTTCCTGCCGCAGATGCAGCGGCAGGGCTACGAGTTCAAGAACCTCACCGAGGCCCTCGACGCGCCCAGCGCGGACACCCCGGTCAGCGGCCTGGAGCTGTGGAAGGGCAGGGCCTGGATCTGGCTGGTGCAGGCGTCCGACGACATCACCGGCGTCCTCGTCGGCGGCCTCACGGTGATCGGCGTCCTCGTCCTCGCCCGCTTCGGCCTGATGCTGGCGCTGTCCGGCGTCCACGCCCGCCGCACGCGCCGGCGCCGTTTCCGGTGGGGGCCGAACGCCCCGGTCACCGAACCGGTCTCCGTGCTCGTGCCGGCGTTCAACGAGGCCAAGTGCATCGAGAACACCGTCCGTTCCCTGATGCGCAGCGAGCATCCCATCGAGGTCGTCGTCATCGACGACGGCTCCACCGACGGCACCGCGCGGATCGTGGAGGCGATGGGCCTGCCCAACGTCCGTGTCATCCGCCAGCTGAACGCGGGCAAGCCGGCCGCCCTCAACCGCGGTCTGGCCAACGCCCGCCACGAGATCGTCGTGATGATGGACGGCGACACCGTCTTCGAACCGTCCACCGTCCGTGAACTGGTGCAGCCCTTCGCCGACCCGCGCGTCGGCGCCGTCGCCGGCAACGCCAAGGTCGGCAACAAGGACACCCTCATCGGGGCCTGGCAGCACATCGAGTACGTGATGGGCTTCAACCTCGACCGCCGCATGTACGACGTGCTGCAGTGCATGCCGACGATCCCCGGCGCGGTCGGCGCGTTCCGCAGGAGCGCCCTGGAACGCGTCGGCGGCATGAGCGACGACACGCTCGCCGAGGACACCGACATCACCATGGCCATCCACCGCGACGGCTGGCGGGTGGTGTACGCCGAGAACGCCCGCGCCTGGACCGAGGCCCCGGAGTCCGTCCAGCAGCTGTGGTCCCAGCGCTACCGCTGGTCGTACGGCACCATGCAGGCGATCTGGAAGCACCGCCGCGCCCTGTTCGAACGGGGCCCCTCGGGCCGTTTCGGCCGGGTGGGCCTGCCGCTCGTGTCGCTGTTCATGGTCGTGGCGCCGCTGCTGGCCCCGCTGTTCGACATCTTCCTGATCTACGGCCTGGTCTTCGGCCCGACCGAGAAGACGATCGTGGCCTGGTTCGGCGTCCTGGCGATCCAGGCGGTCTGCGCCGCGTACTCCTTCAGGCTGGACCGCGAGCCGCTCACCCCGCTGATCTCGCTGCCGTTGCAGCAGATCCTCTACCGCCAGCTGATGTACGTGGTCCTGCTGCAGTCCTGGATCACGGCGCTCACCGGCGGCCGGCTGCGCTGGCAGAAGCTGCGCCGCAAGGGCGGGGTGTCCGCCCCGCCGGGCGGCTCCGGTGACCGGCGCCCCCTCGTGGACGGGATCTCCGCCTGATGGACCGCAGCGCCACCCCGCCCCACCCGTTCCCGTTCACGCCCCAGGAAGCCCACGCCCCCGTGACCGCACCCCTCGTTCCGTCCGGCACGGGCCTGCCCCCGGCGACCGCGCCCACCGTCCCGTCCGGCACCGGCGCGGACCCCGCGGCCGCGCCCGCCGGGCAGCAGCGCCGCTCTCCCGGCCGCGACCGCTACTTCGACCTGCTGCGGGCGATCGCCCTGTTCCGGGTCGTCTTCTACCACCTCACCGGCTGGGCCTGGCTGCCCGTCGTGTTCCCGTCGATGGGCGTCATGTTCGCCCTCGCCGGCAACCTGATGGCCCGCTCCCTCAAGCGCCCGGCGGTGCAGGTCGTGCGCAGCCGCATGCGCCGCCTGCTGCCGCCGCTGTGGCTGCTCGGCGCGATCGGTGTGACCGGGATGGTGGCGCAGGGCTGGGGGCCGGACGCGGACGGCCACCCCGGCTGGTGGTGGCTGCACCTGACCTTCTGGATCGTGCCGGTCAGCGACCCGCCGTACGCCGAGGGCCTGCACGGCGTGCACGGCATCCTCGGCGACGACTGGGCGGGCGAACTGGCCGGTCCCCTGTGGTACATCCGGGCCTACCTCTGGTACGTCCTGCTGTCCCCGCTGATCCTCAAGGCGCTGCGCCGGCTGCCGTGGCCGACGATCCTCTTCCCGATCGCCATCTCCGCCGCGTTCGAGTTCGGCTACCTCGACTTCCTGCCCGGGGAGCGTTTCCCCTCCGCCCTCACCGACTTCAGCACCTTCGGCGCCTGCTGGGTCCTCGGCATGGCCCACCAGGAGGGCGTCCTCAAGCGCCTCCCGCGCTACGTCGTGCCGTCCATCGCCCCGTTCATCGCCGCCGTCGGCTTCTGGTACGCCGTCTCCCAGGGCTTCAAGTCCGGGCACGACCTCGACGACATCCCCTTCGCGCAGGCCCTGTGGTCCTTCGCGACGGTCCTGCTGCTCCTGCACGTCAGCCCGTCCTGGTCCGAGTGGCCCCGCGCGCTGCGCCCCCTGGACCGGATCGTCACCCTGCTCAACTCCCGCGCGGTGACGATCTACCTGTGGCACAACATCTGCATCCTGGTCGCCGGCACCATGTGGGACCACCTGTGGCGCTTCGACGTGCTCGCCGCGAACGTGCCCTGGCTGCTCAACAGCTTCTGGCCGGTCCTGGTGGTCACCTGGCTGCTCATCGGCAGCTGCATCGTCTGGTTCGGCTGGATGGAGGACGTGGCGGCCAAGCGCAGGCCGCAGCTGTGGCCGGACGGCTCGGCCGGCAAGAGCGGCACGTCCGGCAAGGGCACCGGCGCCAGCCGGAGCGGGGGCCGGAGCAGGGCCCGCAGCGGAGCCCACCGGGGCTGAGCGGCAGCGCCTCACCAGGGGGCGCCGCGGCCGGTGAGAGCAACGTTCCCTCACGGTCACCCGCAGCCACAGCGCGGAAACGCGTCCTCCCTAGCGTCGGAACCCGGCCACCCGCAGGCCGCCGTGGACCGAGCCCGTCGCACCGTGGAGGCGTCATGACAGCACCGAGTTCCGCCCCCGCCCCCGGCAGGGGCGGCCGCTGGATCCGGCAGTGGGATCCGGAGGACGAGACCTTCTGGAAGGAGACGGGGGAGAGGACCGCCCGCCGGAACCTGCTCTTCTCCGTGCTGTCCGAGCACATCGGGTTCTCCGTGTGGACCATGTGGTCCGTGCTGGTGCTCTTCATGGGACCGCAGTACGGGCTGAGCCCCGCCGACAAGTTCCTGCTGACCTCGGTGGTCACGCTGGTCGGCGCGGTCGTCCGGGTGCCCTACACCTTCGCCGTCGCCGTCTTCGGCGGACGGAACTGGACCGTGATCTCCGCCGGTCTGCTGCTGGTGCCGACCATTGCCGCGTTCGCCGTCATGGAACCGGGGACCTCCTTCGCCACCTTCCTCCTCGTCGGCCTCCTCGCCGGCGTCGGCGGCGGCAACTTCGCGTCCTCCATGACCAACATCAACGCCTTCTTCCCGCTGCGGAAGAAGGGCTGGGCGCTCGGGCTCAACGCGGGCGGCGGCAACATCGGCGTGCCCGTCATCCAGCTCGCCGCCCTCGCCATCATCGGGGCGGGCGGCGGACCGCGCGTGCTGCTCGGGATCTACATCCCCCTGATCGTCCTCGCCGCCGGCCTCGCCGCGTGGAAGATGGACAACCTGGAGAACGTCCGCAACGACACCGGCGCCGCCAAGGACGCCGCCCGGGACCCCCACACCTGGATCATGTCGCTGCTCTACATCGGCACCTTCGGCTCGTTCATCGGCTACTCCTTCGCCTTCGGGCAGGTGCTCACCAACCAGTTCGGGCGTACGCCGCTGCAGGCCGCCTACGTCACCTTCCTCGGCCCGCTGCTCGGCTCCCTCATCCGCCCGCTCGGCGGCCGGCTCGCCGACCGGTTCGGCGGCGCGCGGATCACCCTCGCCAACTACGTCGCCATGGGCGCCGCGACCGCCGTACTGATCTTCGCCTCGGTGCAGAAGTCGCTGGCGCTGTTCACCGGCGCGTTCGTCGTCCTCTTCGTGCTCACCGGGCTCGGCAACGGCTCCACCTTCAAGATGATCCCCGGCATCTTCCAGGCCAAGGCACAGGCCGAGGGCCTCACCGGTGAGGCGGCGGCCGCCTACGGGCGGCGGCTGTCCGGGGCGTCCATGGGACTCATCGGCGCGGTCGGCGCCCTCGGCGGGGTCGGCATCAACCTCGCCTTCCGCCAGTCCTTCCTCTCCTATGGCTCCGGCACCGGAGCCTTCGTCGCCTTCCTGGCCTACTACGGCGTCTGCTTCGCCGTGACCTGGGCCGTATACCTTCGCCGTACGGCCGCGCGCAGCCGGACCGGAGCGACCGCCGAGACCAAGCCGCAGCTCACCTACGCCGAGGTATGACGCCGTGCCTGCCCGCGGTATCGGTAACACCGTGGACATCGCACCGAACCGAGCCTGTCACGCGCCGTTGACAGGCTCGGCCGGCATACAGGTACACCGGGTGCAGGGAAGCCGGCGGCAAGGGACGACTACCGAAGTGCGGGACGAGTAGCCATGGACGAACAGCTTCAGCGACCGGAACACGGGCCCCTGGCCGGGTTCACCGTGGGGGTGACGGCCGCGCGCCGCGCCGACGAGCTGGGCGCGCTGCTCCAGCGGCGCGGCGCGGCCGTCCTGCACGCGCCCGCCCTGCGGATCGTGCCGCTCGCCGACGACGGTGAGCTGCTGGCGGCGACCAAGCAGCTGATCGCCCAGGCGCCGGACGTGGTCGTCGCGACCACCGCGATCGGGTTCCGCGGCTGGGTCGAGGCCGCCGACGGATGGGGGCTCGGCGAGCAGCTGCTCGAGCGGCTGCGGGCGGTGGAGCTGCTCGCCCGCGGGCCGAAGGTGAAGGGCGCGGTGCGTGCCGCGGGGCTCACCGAGGACTGGTCGCCGTCGAGCGAGTCCATGGCCGAGGTGCTGGACCGGCTCCTCGCCGAGGGCGTGGACGGCCGCCGGGTCGCCGTACAGCTGCACGGGGAGCCGCTGCCAGGGTTCGTGGAGGCGCTGCGGGAGGGCGGGGCCGAGGTGGTGGGCGTACCGGTGTACCGGTGGATGCCGCCGGACGACCTCGCTCCGCTGGACCGGCTGCTGGACGCCGTCCTCGCGCGCGGGGTCGACGCCGTCACCTTCACCAGCGCGCCCGCCGCGGTCTCCCTGCTGAACCGGGCGGAGCGGCGGGGGCTGCTGCCCGAGCTGGTCGCCGCCTTCCACCACGACGTGCTGCCCGCCTGCGTCGGACCGGTCACCGCGGTGCCGTTGCAGGCGCACGGGGTGGAGACCGTGCAACCGGAGCGCTTCCGGCTCGGGCCGCTGGTGCAGCTGCTGTGCCAGGAACTGCCGGGCCGGGCGCGCTCGTTGCCCGTCGCCGGGCACCGGGTGGAGATCCGCGGGCACGCGGTGCTGGTCGACGACGACCTGCGGCCGGTACCGCCGGCCGGCATGTCCCTGCTGCGGGCGCTGGCCCGGAGGCCGGGCTGGGTGGTGGCCCGCGCCGACCTGCTGCGGGCCCTGCCGGGCACCGGCCGCGACGAGCACGCCGTGGAGACGGCGATGGCCCGCCTGCGCACGGCGCTCGGCGCCCCGAAACTGATCCAGACGGTGGTCAAACGCGGCTACCGCCTGGCCCTGGACCCGGCGGCGGACGCGAAGTACGCGGACACGTAGCCCTCCGGGAGCCGGACGGGAAGGCAACACGGCCCGCCCGTGGACCGCGCCACGCCAGGCCGGTTGCGGGTGGACCCTTCGGCCCGCGTCGCTCCGGGTCGGGTGGTGGCGCGCTCGGTGCCGGGCCGTTGGCGCCCAGGCGCCGGGGGGTGTGGGTGGGGGCATGTCGGGGCGGGCGTCCGTGGGGCCGGCGCTCGGGCCCGGCGGTCGTCATCGCAGGGCCGAGTCGTGGGGGGCCTTGACGGTCGGCGGTGCGGGGTGAAGGTGGCGGGCGGTGGGGAGCGCGGCGGTGAGGAGCACCGTCGCCAGCGTCGTCAGTGCCGTGCGCACCGCGTTCCACGTCACCCACGGGTCCTCGAAGTGCTCGCGCAGCGCCGCCGGATCACCGGGGCGGGCCAGCGCGTCGTTCAGGGGGACGTTCACGGCGACCGTCACCGCGAAGGCCAGGACGGACGCGGCCAGCGCCGCCCACACCCGGCCACGGCCCGGCGCCGTCCGCGCCTGCCACGCGGCCGCCGCCGTCAGTGCCGGGGCGCCCAGGAAGACCAGCATGAACAGCGGGTTCTGGATGACGTCGTTGATGTTCCGCATCACCTCGACGTAGCCCCGGTCGTCGCTGCGGGCCAGCGCGGGCATCACCGCGCAGGCGAAGATGAGGAAGACCCCCGCGAGCAGTCCCGAGGTGACCGCGGCCGCGCCCAGTACCGTCCGGGCGGCCGTCGATCGCGGTGTGTTGTCCGTCGTGTCAGCCATGTGTCCAGCCAACCGGCGGGCGCCGCCACGGGACATGGCTCAGGCGCGCGCCCGCATGCGCGGGCGTCCACGCGGTCGGAGGGGTACCCGGCGCGCCCGCGGGCAGGCACTGTGGAGGGGACCGATTCCGCGGGGCGACCCAAGGCGGTGACAGGGACATGGCACTCGGTACGGCCACGGCACCGGACGAACTGCGCTTCGACGCCGGGCGGGTCTGTCTCGATCTGCTCGCCACGACGCACCCCGTCGAACGGCTCGGCTCGGTCGAGGTGCTGCGCGCGTGGATCACCGGTTCGGGGCTCGTCCCGCCCGGCACCCCGCTGGCCCACGCCGACGACAGCTGGCTGCGCGGCTTTCGCGAACTGCGCGAAGAGCTGGGCCAGTTGGTGCGGGGCTGGCTCGCGCCCGGCCCCGTGCCGTACGACCTCGCCCTCGCCCGCGTCAACGACGCCGCCCGCACCCCGCCGCCCGCCCCACGGGCCGTGCGCGCCCAGGACGGCACGCTCGTGCGGGAGTTGGCGGACGTCCCGGAGTGCGCCGCGCTGCTGGCCGCGGTCGCCCGGGACGCCGTGGACCTGCTCACCGACCCCGTCGCCCGGGCGGCGCTGCGCCAGTGCGAGGGCGACAACTGCCCGATCGTCTACCTCGACACCTCCCGGGGCCGCCGGCGCCGCTGGTGCTCCAGCGAGGTCTGCGGCAACCGCGAGCGGGTGGCCCGGCACCGCCGCCGGCTCGCCTCCCGCAAGCCGGGCCCGCCCGCGGGGGGCGCCCGCTTCGCCCCGTCCGCCCGGAGTGCGTCGACCCCGGCCCGAGGGGCGTCGACGTGATCTCGGTTACATCGCGTGTACCTACGGTCCCGTAGGGAAAGAAGTGGCGACCTTGCGCGCAGTGGGGGAAATGTAAAGAACACGGGGCGGGAATGTGGGTGCATGTCCGCTCACGTCACCCCGCCCCCTGAAATCCGTTCCTCCGCTTTGAACATCCGACGCCCCGCCTCCGTACCCGTGGACGAGCGACCGACTGGGGGGAAGCCCCGGACACCGGAGGTGGGCGTGCGCAAGGATTCCGTCGTGGCCAATGAACGTGGATCGAGGGCCCGACATCGCGCTTCCCAGCCCTCGGAACCCGACGAGGAGCTGGTGCGTGCCCTGTATCGCGAGCACGCCGGACCCCTGCTCGCCTACGTGCTGCGCCTGGTCGCCGGAGACCGCCAGCGCGCCGAGGACGTCGTGCAGGAGACGCTCATCCGTGCCTGGAAGAACGCCGGCCAGCTCAATCGAGCGACCGGTTCGGTACGCCCCTGGCTGGTGACGGTCGCGCGCCGCATCGTCATCGACGGCCACCGCAGCCGGCAGGCCCGGCCGCAGGAGGTCGATCCGTCGCCGCTGGAGGTCATCCCCGCGGAGGACGAGATCGACAAAGCGCTGTGGTTGATGACGCTGTCGGACGCGCTCGACGACCTGACCCCGGCCCACCGGGAGGTCCTCGTCGAGACGTACTTCAAAGGGCGTACCGTCAACGAGGCGGCCGAGACGCTGGGCATCCCCAGCGGCACCGTCCGCTCAAGGGTTTTCTACGCCCTGCGGTCCATGAAGCTGGCACTGGAGGAGCGGGGGGTGACGGCGTGATGAGCGGATACGGGGACATGCGAGGATTCGGCATGGAGGGCCCGGGTAACACTGGACCCATGCAGGGATCACCGGGCCCGAACGAGCACGAGACCGTCGGCGCCTACGCCCTGGGGATTCTCGACGACGCCGAAGCAACCGCTTTCGAAGCCCACCTCGCCACCTGCGAGTGGTGCGCCCAGCAGCTCGACGAACTCGCCGGCATGGAACCGATGCTGTCCGCGCTCGCCGACCTGCCCGGCGCCGGCACGCCCGCGATCGGTGAGTCCCTGTCGGCCCGGCCCAGCCCGCGGCTGGCGGAGAAGCTCGTCGACGAGGTCGCCGAGCGGCGGGCCGCCAAGCGCCGCCGCGGTTTCTACATGGTGGCCGCGGCCGCCGCGCTGATCGTCGGAGGCCCGCTGGTCGCCGTCGCCACGACCGGCTCGGACTCCGGCGGCAGCACGCAGGCCGCGCCGGCGAGCCCCGCCAAGACGCTGTTCTCGACGATGGGCGACAAGGTCACCGGGCACGACGCGGCGACCGATGTCACCGGGACCGTCGGCATGGCGCAGAAGGACTGGGGCACGCAGGCGGTCCTGGAACTGAAGAACGTCAAGGGGCCGCTGAAGTGCAGCCTGATCGCCGTCGGCAAGAACGGTGAGCGCGAGACCGTGTCGTCGTGGTCGGTGCCCGGGTGGGGATACGGGATCCCGAACGCGAAGACGGAGGAGGCGA
Source organism: Streptomyces sp. NPDC028635 (assembly GCF_040637635.1). Classification (NCBI taxonomy): domain Bacteria; kingdom Bacillati; phylum Actinomycetota; class Actinomycetes; order Kitasatosporales; family Streptomycetaceae; genus Streptomyces; species Streptomyces sp. NPDC028635. The sequence goes on from NZ_JBEZWX010000002.1 coordinate 41,080, forward strand.
AGGCCCCGCTGTACATCGGGGGCGGCGCGGCGTTCAAGCCGAACGAGATCGATCACTTCGAGGTGATGACGTTCGAGGGGCAGAAGCTGGTGCAGATCAAGGCGTGAGCCTCCGGCGGTGCGGGGTGGCGCCCACGGTGGTGGGCGGCTGATCCGTGTGCGCGGGTGCCTTCCGGTGGTGGGGTGTGGGGCCTGCCGTGGTGGGTGGCTCCTGCATGTGTGCGAGTGTCTTTCGGTGGTGCGGGGTGGCGCCTGCCGTGGTGGGTGGCTGACCTGTGTGTGCGGGTGCCTTCCGGCGGTGGGGTGTGGCGCCTGCCGTGGTGGGCGGCTGATCCGTGTGTGCGGGTGCGGGGGGTCTGTGGCTGTCGCGCAGTTCCCCGCGCCCCTCGGGTCGGCAGATGTGCCCCGCACCGAGAAGCACCGCCTCTCGCCTCGCGTGGCCTCCTTCGCGTACGGTTGACGGCTGCCCAGCACGTCAGAAGGGGGCCCGGTGGCCGCTCAGGCACAGCAATCCGCGGTCGAACCGGTTCAGGACTCGGTTCGGGACCGGGAGATCAACGTCGAACAGGAACACCTCGACCGGGTGTACCGGCGCCTCGAGGAGAAGATCCACGAGGCCGAGTTCCTCATGAACGACGCGGCCCAGCGCGGCCAGGTCGGCACCCCCGGCGCGCTCGCCGAGCGGGACGCGCAGGTCTTCCGGGCCGGCGTCCACCTCAACCGGCTGAACAACGAGTTCGAGGACTTCCTCTTCGGCCGCATCGACCTGCTGCTCGGCAAGGACGGCAAGAAGGGGCCCGACGGCGCGTACACCGCCGTGGAGCCCGCCGAGGGCGCCGTGCGGGCCGACAACACCGCCGACATCGCCGAGACACTGCACATCGGCCGGATCGGCGTCCTCGACCAGGACTACGCGCCGCTGGTCATCGACTGGCGGGCGCCCGCCGCCGCGCCGTTCTACCGCTCCACGCCGGTGGACCCCGGGCGGGTCGTACGGCGCCGGGTCATCCGCTCCAAGGGCCGCCGGGTCCTCGGCGTCGAGGACGACCTCATGCGGCCGGAGCTGACCGCCTTCCTCGACGGGCGCGAGCTGCCCGTCATCGGCGACGGCGCGCTGATGGCCGCGCTGGGGCAGGCCCGCACCCACACCATGCGGGACATCGTGGCGTCCATCCAGGCCGAGCAGGACCTGGTGATCCGCGCGCCCGCCGCGTCCGTGACCTACGTCGAGGGCGGCCCCGGCACCGGCAAGACGGCGGTCGCGCTGCACCGCGCCGCCTACCTGCTCTACCAGGACCGGCGCCGCTACGCCGGCGGCATCCTGATCGTCTCGCCGACCCCGCTGCTCGTCGCCTACACCGAGGGTGTGCTGCCCTCGCTGGGCGAGGAGGGCCAGGTCGCCATCCGCGCGATCGGCTCCCTGGTCGACGGCGCCGAGGCCACGGTGTACGACTCCCCGGCCACCGCCCGCGCCAAGGGCTCCAGCCGCATGCTGAAGGTGCTGCGCAAGGCCGCCCGGGGCGCGCTGGAGGGGCCCGACGCACCGACCCGGCTGCGGGTCGTCGCCTTCGGGCGGCGCCTGGAGCTGGAGGCCGGGCAGCTGGACGCCATCCGCCGCAACGCTCTCGGCGGTACGGCCCCGGTGAACCTGCTGCGGCCGCGCGCCCGCAAGCTGCTGCTGGACGCCCTGTGGGAGCAGTCGGGCGCGGCCGGGCGGCACACCGACCCCGAGCTGGCCGCCGAGCTGCGCTCCTCCTTCGACGACGACGTCAGCACCGAGGACTCCTTCCTGGAGTTCCTGGGCGCCTGGTGGCCCGAGCTGACCCCACGGGGCGTCCTCGCGGCGATGGCCGACGAGAAGCGGCTCGGGCGCTGGGCGCGGCGCGTCCTGAACCCGGGCGAGGTCCGCAAAGTCGCCCGCTCGCTCAGACGCGACGGCTACTCCGTGCACGACATCGCGCTGCTGGACGAGTTGCAGGCGATCCTCGGCGCGCCGGTGCGCCCGAAGAAGAAGCGCGAGCTCGACCCGCTGGACCACCTCACCGGTCTGGAGGAGCTGATGCCGGTGCGCGAGGAGTCGCAGCGCGAGCGCGCCGAGCGGCTGGCCGCCGAGCGCGTCGAGTACGCCCATGTCATCGTCGACGAGGCGCAGGACCTCACGCCGATGCAGTGGCGCATGGTCGGCCGCCGCGGCCGCCACGCCACCTGGACGGTCGTCGGCGACCCCGCCCAGTCCTCCTGGTCCGACGTCGACGAGGCGGCCGCGGCGCGTGACGAGGCGCTCGGGACGCGTCCGCGCCGACGCTTCGAGCTGACCGTGAACTACCGCAACCCCGCGGAGATCGCCGAGCTGGCCTCCAGGGTGCTGGCGCTGGCCATGCCGGGTTCCGTCGCCCCGTCGGCGGTGCGCTCCACCGGCGTACGGCCGCGGTTCGCCGTCGTGGCGGACTCGCTGGAGAAGACCGTGCGGGCCGAGGCCGAGCGGCTGCTCGGGGCGGTCGACGGCACGGTCGGCGTCGTCGTCGCGATGAACCGCCGCGAGGAGGCACGGCGCTGGCTGGCCGGGCTCGGTGAGCGGGTCGTGGCGCTCGGCAGCCTGGAGGCGAAGGGGCTGGAGTACGACGCGACGGTCGTCGTCTCGCCGGCGGAGATCGCCGACGAGAGCCCGGCGGGGTTGCGGGTGCTGTACGTCGCGCTGACGCGGGCGACGCAGCAGTTGACGGTGGTGTCGGGGGAGCGGGACGAGCCGGATGGGGCGGGGGTGCCGGATCTGTTGCGGGAGTGACGGGGCGTATGCCTGCGGCGCTGGGTGCGTTGTCGGGTGCGGGTGCGTTGTGGCTGGTCGCCGTTGCCTGCGGCGCCTGGTCGTGTTTCGTCTGCGGGTGCGTTGTGGCTGGTCGCGCCGTTCCCCGCGCCCCTTTTGTGCCTGCGGCGGCCCGTTGCTGCCCGGTGGGTGGTTGCGGTCTCGCCTGCGGCCGGTGGGTGAGTCGGGGCCGGGGTGGGGGGTGTCCGTCCTCGGTCCGGCCGCCCGTTGCCGACGACGGCGCCCTCCGCCGGTGCCGGCCGCTGCGGGCGGGCACCCCCCACCCCGGCCCCTTCCCGCCGTCGGCGGCTGCGGCCCGTCACCCCTTCCGAGTCGGGTGCGGGATGGGCGGTCCGTCCATGGCGGACGGTGACCGGGGACACCTAGGGGCGCGGGGAACTGCGCGACCAGCCACGACGCGCCCGCACCCCCGGCCGGGCGGTGGGCCGTGGCGCGTTTCGTGCAGGGGGAATGGTCTTCCTCGATCCGTTTGTTAGCCTGGGTGTGGCACCGGCTCGATCCAAGCCCCCGGGCCCAACCTTTGTCCCTCAGAGGGACCACTTGCCGCGAGGCGAGCATGGCGGGCCGGTGTCATGAACGTTGAGGAGACCCACGTCACCCAGTGACGTGGGTCTCTTTATTTGTCTGATCGCTTGCCGTACTCTCTCGCATGGCGGAAGTTGTTTTCCGAAACACGCTTCTGTCCATGAACAAAACGTCCGCAATTCGGGGCGACTACCACGTACTCAGGGGTAGGTGCGACGATCGGACGGCACAACTCAGCGAAACGGTGAAAGCAGAGGAAGTCGGCCATGGCAACGGCGCCCAGCGTCTCCTACTCGATGACGATCCGGCTGGAGGTGCCCGCGAGCGGAACCGCCGTCTCGCAGCTCACCACCGCCGTGGAGTCCTCCGGAGGCTCGGTGACCGGCCTCGACGTCACCGCATCCGGGCACGAGAAGCTCCGGATCGACGTCACGATCGCGGCCACTTCCACCGCCCACGGCGAGGAGATCGTCGGCAAGCTGCGCGCCATCGAGGGCGTCACGCTGGGCAAGGTCTCCGACCGTACGTTCCTGATGCACCTCGGCGGCAAGATCGAGATGGCGTCCAAGCACCCCATCCGCAACCGTGACGACCTCTCCATGATCTACACCCCGGGTGTGGCCCGGGTCTGCATGGCGATCGCCGAGAACCCCGAGGACGCCCGCCGTCTGACCATCAAGCGCAACTCCGTTGCCGTGGTGACCGACGGTTCCGCCGTGCTGGGCCTCGGCAACATCGGGCCGAAGGCCGCGCTGCCGGTGATGGAGGGCAAGGCGGCGCTGTTCAAGCGGTTCGCCGGGATCGACGCCTGGCCGATCTGCCTGGACACGCAGGACACCGACGCGATCGTCGAGATCGTCAAGGCCATCGCCCCCGGCTTCGCCGGCATCAACCTCGAGGACATCTCCGCGCCGCGCTGCTTCGAGATCGAGGCCCGCCTGCGCGAGGCCCTCGACATCCCCGTCTTCCACGACGACCAGCACGGCACCGCCATCGTTGTCCTCGCCGCCCTCACCAACGCCCTGCGCGTGGTCGGCAAGGGCATCGGGGACGTGCGGGTCGTGATGTCGGGTGCGGGTGCCGCCGGTACGGCCATCCTGAAACTCCTGATCGCCGCCGGGGTGAAGAACGCCGTCGTCGCCGACATCCAGGGCGTCGTGCACGCCGGCCGCGAGGACCTGGTCGAGGCGCCCGCCGGCTCCGCGCTGCGCTGGATCGCCGACAACACCAACCCGGAGAACCTGACGGGCACGCTGAAGGAGGCCGTGCGCGGCGCCGACGTCTTCATCGGCGTCTCCGCGCCCAACGTCCTCGACGGCGACGACGTGGCCGCCATGGCCGACGGCGCCATCGTCTTCGCGCTGGCGAACCCCGACCCGGAGGTCGACCCGGCGATCGCCCGCCAGACGGCCGCGGTCGTGGCCACCGGCCGCTCCGACTTCCCGAACCAGATCAACAACGTGCTGGTCTTCCCGGGTGTCTTCCGCGGCCTGCTGGACGCGCAGTCCCGCACCGTCAACACGGACATGATGCTGGCCGCCGCCAAGGCGCTGGCCGACGTGGTGACCGAGGACGAGCTGAACCCGAACTACATCATCCCCTCGGTCTTCAACGACAAGGTCGCCGGCGCGGTGGCCGGGGCGGTCCGGGACGCCGCCAAGGCGGTCGGAGCGACCGCGTAAGCGCTTGTGAGACTTCCCACGGCCGCCCCTCGGCGCGTCGTGGAACCAGGGGCCTGCGGCCGCCCTCTATGGTGGGCGGCCGGCCAGTGGCATAGGTGGCGCTCGGGACGGTGGCGCTTTCGTGTGACTCCCAAGAGTGTTCTCACGACTCCTACGGGTGCCGGATTGGCTTTCCCGCCGCAGGTAGGGGCAGGATGCCTCTCTGGGCGCTCGCGTCCGAGGACGGGACCGGGACCGGGACCGTCCGACGACCCTGGCAGCAACGGCTTCGCTGTGTCCCATATGCGGCTGTCGCCGCGTGGCACGCCCCAACGGCAAGAAGAACACGGGAGTAACAACATGAACCGCAGTGAGCTGGTGGCCGCGCTGGCCGACCGCGCCGAGGTGACCCGCAAGGACGCCGACGCCGTGCTGGCCGCGTTCGCCGACGTCGTCGGCGATGTCGTCGCCAAGGGCGACGAGAAGGTCACCATCCCCGGCTTCCTGACCTTCGAGCGCACCCACCGTGCCGCTCGCACCGCCCGCAACCCGCAGACCGGTGAGCCGATCCAGATCCCGGCCGGCTTCAGCGTGAAGGTCTCCGCGGGCTCCAAGCTCAAGGAAGCCGCCAAGGGTAAGTAATCGCTCCGCTGTGAGGGCCATGGCTCCAAGCGCCGTGGCCCCATAGCGCCCTGGGCGACTGCGGGCCGTGTGCGGCTGGTCGCGACCACGCGGCCAGCCGGACACCAACGCAGCCCCGCGCCCCTTCGGGGGCGCACTGAACGCCCGATGGGGCGGCCCCCTGACCAGGGGGCCGCCCCATCGGCGTACGCGCGTGTGCCGCCGTTACAGCGCCTGGCCCGGCAGTTCCACCTTCGCGCCCAGCGCCACGAGCTTCTCCATGAAGTTCTCGTAGCCGCGGTTGATCAGGTCGATGCCGTGCACCCGGGACGTGCCCTGGGCGGCGAGGGCCGCGATGAGGTACGAGAAGCCGCCGCGCAGGTCGGGGATGACCAGGTCGGCGCCCTGCAGCTTGGTCGGGCCGGACACGACCGCGGAGTGCAGGAAGTTGCGCGCGCCGAAGCGGCAGGCGGAGCCGCCCAGGCACTCGCGGTACAGCTGGATGTGCGCGCCCATCTGGTTCAGCGCGGACGTGAAGCCGAGGCGGGACTCGTAGACCGTCTCGTGGATGATGGACAGCCCCGTGGCCTGGGTGAGGGCCACGACCAGCGGCTGCTGCCAGTCGGTCTGGAAGCCGGGGTGCACGTCCGTCTCCAGCGCGATCGACTTCAGCTGGCCGCCGGGGTGCCAGAAGCGGATGCCCTCGTCGTCGATCTTGAAGGCACCGCCCACCTTCCGGTAGGTGTTCAGGAACGTCATCATCGAGCGCTGCTGCGCACCGTGGACGTAGATGTCGCCCTCGGTCGCGAGCGCCGCCGACGCCCAGGACGCGGCCTCGAGCCGGTCGGGGAGGGCGCGGTGGGTGTAGCCGCCGAGCTTGTCCACACCGGTGATGCGGATCGTGCGGTCGGTGTCCATCGCGATGATCGCGCCCATTTTCTGCAGGACGCAGATCAGGTCCTCGATCTCGGGCTCGACCGCCGCGTTCGACAGCTCCGTCACGCCCTCGGCGAGCACCGCGGTCAGCAGCACCTGCTCGGTCGCGCCGACGGACGGGTACGGCAGCCGGATCTTGGTGCCGCGCAGCCGCTGCGGGGCCTCCAGGTACTGGCCGTCCGCCCGCTTCTCGATGACCGCGCCGAACTGGCGCAGCACGTCGAAGTGGAAGTCGATGGGCCGGCCGCCGATGTCGCAGCCGCCCAGGCCCGGGATGAAGGCGTGCCCGAGGCGGTGCAGCAGCGGACCGCAGAACAGGATGGGGATACGGCTCGAGCCCGCGTGGGCATCGATGTCAGCGACGTTGGCGCTCTCCACCCGGGTCGGGTCGAGCACCAGCTCGCCCGGCTCCTCACCCGGACGGACCGTCACCCCGTGCAACTGCAGCAGGCCGCGTACGACCCGCACGTCACGGATGTCCGGAACATTGCGCAGTCGGCTCGGCTCACCGCCCAGCAGGGCGGCCACCATGGCCTTCGGCACGAGGTTCTTCGCGCCGCGGACACGGATCTCGCCCTCCAGCGGGGTTCCGCCGTGGACAAGCAGGACATCGTCGTTGACGGTCATGTATCTCGCGTTCCGATGAGTCGGGCAGGGGGAGAGAGACAGAGTAATCGCCACGGACCCCCCTGAAGTAAGCCCGCGGACCACCCGGGTACGTCATAGCTGTGTCACAACACGAACGGTTGAGCGCCGGGCACGTGCGGTCACCGGCTCCGGGTGTGCGCCCGGGGGAGCCACCGTGAGCCGTGACCTGCCTTCACCCGCCTACCCCGATTGCCTCCCCACAGCCCGGGAAGATGCGGGATCATGTCTGGCATGACCGAGGTGTCCTCGCTCACAGGGCGGCTGCTCGTGGCCACCCCCGCCCTGGCGGACCCGAACTTCGACCGTGCGGTGGTGCTTCTCCTCGACCACGACGAGGAGGGCTCGCTCGGCGTCGTCCTCAACCGTCCCACGCCGGTGGACGTGGGGGACATCCTGGAGGGCTGGGCGGACCTGACCGGGGAGCCCGGCGTCGTCTTCCAGGGCGGCCCGGTCTCGCTGGACTCGGCCCTCGGCGTCGCCGTCGTCCCGGGCGACCCGGAGGCGAACGGCACCCCGCTCGGCTGGCGGCGGGTCCACGGCGCGATCGGCCTGGTCGACCTGGAGGCCCCGCCCGAGCTCCTCGCCTCGGCCCTCGGCTCCCTGCGGATCTTCGCCGGTTACGCCGGCTGGGGCCCCGGTCAGCTGGAGGACGAACTCGTAGAGGGCGCCTGGTACGTCGTCGAGTCCGAACCCGGCGACGTCTCCTCCCCGTCCCCCGAGAGACTCTGGCGCGAGGTCCTGCGCCGCCAGCGCAACGAACTGGCGATGGTGGCGACGTACCCGGACGACCCGACGCTCAACTGAACCATGTGACCTTCAGTACCCTTGCGTTTATGAGCACTCTCGAGCCCGAGCGCGGGACTGGTACGGGGACCCTCGTAGAGCCGACGCCGCAGACCTCCCACGGTGACGGTGACCACGAGCGCTTCGCCCACTACGTCCAGAAGGACAAGATCATGGCGAGCGCCCTCGACGGGACGCCCGTCGTGGCGCTGTGCGGCAAGGTGTGGGTGCCGGGCCGCGACCCGAAGAAGTACCCCGTGTGCCCGATGTGCAAGGAGATCTACGACTCCATGGGCGCCGGCGGCGACGAGGGCGGCAAGGGCGGCGGCAAGAAGTAGTCCGTCGGTCCGCCGTCCGACGCGGGTGAGGCCCCTGGCGTGCTGCGGCGCGCCGCCGGGGCCTCCGTGCGTTCGGACGCGTGACCGCCGGGCGCCTGGCCGCCGGGTGCCTGATCAGCGGGTGCTTGGCCGGCCGGCGCGTGACCATCGGGCGCGGGACAGTCGGACGCGTGACCACGGGGTGCGTGGCCGCCGGACGCCTGATCGCCGGACGCGTGACCACCGGGCGCGCGGGGCGGTCGGGCGAGGGGCGGTCGGGCACGTGGCGGGCGGGTGCCTGGCGGGTCGGCCGCGGCAGTCCGGTGAGTGGTGCAGACCTCTTGTGGTCGTGTCCGCGGGCTGCCTAGCCTTCCCTGCTGTGCCGTACCGAGGGCCGTCCCGTGAACGCCGAGCGGCTCTCTGTGAATCTTGTGCGCCGATTTCCCGCGGCGGCGGGCCGAGCGAAACGGTGGGGGAGCCGACATGACTGCTGCGGAACTGCTTCCGGCGCCCCGGGCCGTGCGGACGCTCGCCGCCGGTTTCACGCTCGACGAGGACACCCCGCTCGCGGCCGGACCCGGCACCGAGGCCACCGCGCGCTGGCTGCGCGCCACGCTCGGCGCCGTGACCGGCTTCGCCCTGCCGCCGGGCGAGCGCCCGGGCGGCGCCACGATCCGGCTGGCCGTCGAGGACGCCGGACCGCTCGGCCCCGAGGGCTACCGGCTGACCGTGGACGAGGCCGGGGTGAGCCTGCGCGGCGGCGGTCCGGCCGGTGTCTTCTGGGGCGCGCAGACGCTGCGTCAGCTGCTCGGGCCCGAGGCCTTCCGGCGCGCCCCCGTGACGCCCGGCCGGCGCTGGACCCTGCCCGGCGTCGCCGTCGAGGACACGCCCCGCTTCGGCTGGCGCGGCCTCCTGCTGGACGTCGCCCGCCACTTCCTGCCCAAGGACGGCGTGCTGCGCCTGCTGGAGGTGATGGCGGCGCACAAACTCAACGTCCTGCACCTGCATCTGACCGACGACCAGGGCTGGCGCGTCGAGATCACCCGGCACCCGGAGCTGACCCGGACGGGCGCCTGGCGCGCCCGCACCAAACTCGGCCACCGCGCCTCACCGCTGTGGGACGAGCGGCCCCACGGCGGCTACTACACCCAGGACGACATCCGCGAGATCGTCGCCTACGCCGCCGAGCGGCATATCACCGTCGTCCCGGAGATCGACGTACCCGGCCACTCGCAGGCCGCCATCGCCGCGTACCCGGAACTCGGCAACACCGACGTCATCGACACCACCGCCCTCACCGTCTGGGACACCTGGGGGATCAACCCGAACGTACTCGCCCCCACTGACAACACCCTGCGCTTCTACGAAGGCGTGTTCGAGGAGGTGCTGGACCTCTTCCCGTCCGTCTTCGTCCACGTGGGCGGCGACGAGTGCCCCAAGGACCAGTGGCGGCGTTCGGCCGCCGCGCAGGCGCGCATCAAGGAGCTGGGGCTGGCCGGCGAGGACGAGCTCCAGGCGTGGTTCATCGCCCACTTCGACCGGTGGCTGGCCGCGCGCGGGCGGCGGCTCATCGGCTGGGACGAGATCCTCGAGGGCGGCCTCGCGCCGGGCGCGGCCGTGTCCTCCTGGCGCGGGTACGCGGGCGGGATCGCCGCCGCCCGCGCGGGCCACGACGTCGTCATGTGCCCGGAGCAGTACGTCTATCTGGACCACCGTCAGGCCGCGGGCGAGGACGAGCCGGTGCCCATCGGCTTCGTGCGCACCCTGGAGGACGTCTACCGGTTCGAACCGGTGCCGCCGCAGCTCACCGAGGACGAGGCCCGGCACGTGCTGGGCACGCAGGCCAACCTGTGGTCGGAGGTGACGGAGGACCAGCAGCGCGTGGACTACCAGCTGTTCCCGCGGCTCGCCGCGTTCGCCGAGGTGGCCTGGAGCGCCCTGCCGGCCCCGGCCGCACGGGACTTCGCCGGGTTCGAGCACCGGATGGCCGCCCACTACCGGCGACTTGACGCCCTCGGCGTGGCCTACCGGCCGCCGGAGGGGCCGAGGCCCTGGCAACGGCGGCTGGGCATCCTGGGCCGCCCGATCGACGGCCCGCCGCCGAACCGCTAGACGCCGACCCCGCGCGGGCGGTCACGCAGGGTGCTGCCGGTGGTCGTCCACAGGGTGCCGGTGGTCGTTTTCCACAGCCCCCACGAGGGTCGAACAGGTAGTGGCACAATCGCATCAGGGTCACCGAAGAGTGCCAATCGGCACCCTTCGGTGAAGCCGTGCGAAAAGGGACCAACCAGCCGGTGAGGTGGGCGAACGCCTCCTACCGGACCCGCGTCCTCAGCTGCCCGGAAGATGTGCCAGAGTTGCCACGTCCGCCCTGTCAGCACGTACCGTACGGCGCAACAGGCGGGACCAGGTGGGGCAGCGGGAAGGGGCAGCCGGTTTTGACCACGCACGCACCGCAGGCGGCGCAGCCCGTCACGCTGCCCACGACACTGGACGAGGCCGTGTCGGCCCTGACCGCCATGCCCGCCGCCGTGCCGGTCGCGGGCGGCACCGATCTGATGACCGCCGTCAACTCCGGGCAGCTCAGGCCCGCCGGGCTGGTCGGCCTCGGCCGGATCAGCGAGATCCGCGGCTGGCAGTACCTGGACGGACACGCCCTGCTCGGCGCCGGACTCACGCACGCGCGCATGGGCCGCCCCGATTTCGCCGCCCTCATCCCGGCACTCGCCGCCGCCGCCCGCGCGGCGGGCCCGCCGCACATCCGCAACGCCGGCACGCTCGGTGGCAACATCGCCTCCGCCGCCCCGACCGGCGACGCGCTGCCCGTGCTGGCCGCGCTCGAGGCGACCCTGATCATCGCCGGGCCGGGCGGCGCCCGCCGGGAGGTCCCGGTCTCGCACCTGCTGGCCGGAGTGGACATGCTGCGCGGCGGCGAACTCATCGGCTACGTGCGCGTGCCGCTGCTGCACGCCCCGCAGGTCTTCCTCAAAGCCACCGGCCGCACCGGGCCCGGGCGGGCCCTCGCCTCCGTCGCGCTGGTCCTCGACCCCGCGCGCCGGGGCGTGCGCTGCGCGGTCGGCGCCATCGCGCCGATGCCGCTGCGGCCCCTGGAGGCCGAGCACTGGGTCGCCCAGCTCATCGACTGGGACAACAACCGCGCGATCGTCCCGGAGGCCCTGCACGCCTTCGGCGAGTACGTCGCCGCGGCCTGCATCCCCGACCCGGCCCCGGCCGATGACGGCTCCGTGCCGCAGCTGCCACCCGCCGTACTGCACCTGCGGCGCACCGTCGCCGCGCTGGCCCGACGAGCACTGGGGAGGGCTTTGTCGTGACCGACGACCAGCACGCCGAGGGCACCCCGCAGGGCGGCAGCCGCTGGGACCCGCTGCCTCAGGGCGACTACGACGACGGCGCGACCGCCTTCGTCAAGCTCCCCGAGGGCGGCATCGACGCGCTGCTGTCCGGTGACAGCCCGCTCGCCGCGCCCGGACACGGCTATGTGCCGCCGCAGATAACGGTCGCCCCCGCCACCACCGCCGGCACCGACCCGGCCGCCACGGGCACGTGGAGCATGCCGGTGGACGGCGTGCAGTGGGGCGCGCCCGCGTCCGGCGACGCGGCGCAGGCGGGCACGGACGACCGGTTCGCCTACCAGCCCGGGGCGACCGGCCAGTGGAACTTCACGGAGCACACGGACACGGACGCGTACGGCACCGGCGGCGCCCCCGCCGAGCCGGAGTCCGCCCCCTCGTCCGCGCCCGGTCACGATGTCACCGGCCAGTGGTCCATCCCGGTCGCGGGGGGTGATCTGCCGGACGAGTCCGGCGAGTACACCACGTCCTCGCTCGTCGAACAGTGGGGCGGCACCCCGCCGGCCACGCTGCCCGGAGGAGCGGCCGCTCCCTGGGCGACCGGGGCGCAGGGCCACCCGTGGGACTCGCCGCAGCCTCCGGAGCCCGGCGCCCACGGGGAACAGCACGCGGATACGGCCCACGCCGGGGAGCACGCGGTTCCCGGGCACACCGGCTCACACGACGCTCCGCCGCACGCCGGTCACTTCGCCGGGCACGGCGACGACTACGCCGTCGGCCCCGTGGACGCGCCGGTGACCGGCCCCCTCCCGGCCGCCGCACATCCCGCCCAGGCCCCGGAAGCCGCCCCCGAGGCCCCCGGCGCCGAGTCCGCGGCCGACGAGCCGCGGGGCGAGCTCTCCACGCCGTCCACGCGCGACGCCCAAGGCGCCGCCGACGCGCAGGCCGCCGACGCGCAGGCCGCCGACGCGCAGGACGCGGGTGCGCAGGACGTGGACGACGCGCAGGGCGCCCCCGGCGCGCACGAAGAGTCCGGCGCCGTGGACACGGGCGCGGTGGACATCGACGCCGTGGACGCCGACGCCGACGCCGCCCCCACCGCCGTGACCGCGCCGGAGCCGCAGGCCGAAGAGGCATCCGAACAGGAGTCGCCGGAGGCGGCCGCCTCGCGGGCGGACACGGAGGAGCCGACCGCCGCCGAGCCGTCCGAGCCGCCCGCTCACGACGCGCCGGGCCTCGGCGAGTTCGCGCAGGGCGACCGGCCGCACGACGCCCCGCCGCCCCCACACGACGAACACCCCCTCGCCTCCTACGTGCTGCGCGTCAACGGCGCCGACCGGCCCGTCGGCGACGCCTGGATCGGCGAGTCGCTGCTGTACGTGCTGCGCGAGCGGCTCGGGCTGGCCGGGGCCAAGGACGGCTGCTCGCAGGGCGAGTGCGGGGCGTGCAACGTGCAGGTGGACGGCAGGCTCGTCGCCTCCTGCCTGGTGCCCGCCGTCACCGCCGCCGGCAGCGAGGTGCGCACCGTGGAGGGGCTCGCCGCGGACGGGCAGCCCTCGGACGTGCAGCGGGCCCTCGCCCGGTGCGGCGCCGTCCAGTGCGGCTTCTGCGTGCCCGGCATGGCGATGACCCTGCACGACCTGCTGGAGGGCAACCCGGCGCCCACCGAGATGGAGGCCCGCCAGGCGCTGTGCGGCAACCTGTGCCGCTGCTCCGGCTACCGGGGCGTCCTGCAGGCCGTCCAGGACGTCGTCACCGAGCGGGAGGCACTGCGCACCGGCGACGGTGAGACGGACGGCGACGAGGCCCGTATCCCGCACCAGGCGGGCCCCGGCGCGGGCGGTGTGCACCCGAGCGCGTTCGAGGCCGGCGGGTTCGAGAGCCCGGCCGCCTACGAGGACCCGGCCGCCCCGCACGGGCACGACCAGCAGCCGTACGGACAGGGAGAGGACGGAGGCCAGGCGTGAGCAACGAAGCCGCCGCCGCGACCACCACCGCGGAGGCAGCACCCGCCCCCGAGCAGATCCCGCACGGCCTGGGCGCCTCCCTGCCGCCCGCCGACGCCCGCGCCAAGACCGAGGGGACCTTCCCCTACGCGGCCGACCTGTGGGCGGAGGGCCTGCTGTGGGCGGCGGTGCTGCGCTCCCCGCACCCGCACGCGCGCATCGTGTCCATCGACACCACCCACGCCCGCGAGATGCCCGGCGTGCGGGCCGTCGTCACGCACGAGGACGTCCCGGGCAGCCCGGTGTACGGCCGGGGCGCGGCCGACCGCCCGGTGTTCGCCTCGGACGTCGTACGCCACCACGGCGAGCCCATCGCGGCCGTCGCCGCCGACCACCCGGACACCGCGCGGATGGCCGCCGCGGCCGTCATCGTCGAGTACGAGGTGCTCGACCCCGTCACCGACCCGGAGCACGCCTTCGAGGCCGAGCCGCTGCACCCGGACGGCAACCTGATCCGGCACATCCCGCTGCACCACGGCGACCCGGGCGCGGTCGGCGAGGTCGTCGTCGAGGGCCAGTACCGCATCGGCCGCCAGGACCCCGCCCCGATCGGCGCGGAGGCCGGTCTCGCCGTGCCCCGCCCCGACGGCGGCGTTGAGCTGTACACGGCCTCCACCGACCCGCACACCGACCGCGACGCCCTCGCCGCCTGCTTCGGACTGGAGCCGGAGCGGGTGAAGATCGTCGTCACCGGCGTCCCCGGAGCGACCGCCGACCGCGAGGACCAGGGCTTCCAGCTCCCGCTCGGGCTGCTCGCGCTGAAGACCGGCTGCCCGGTGAAGCTGACCGCGACCCGCGAGGAGTCCTTCCTGGGCCACGCCCACCGGCACCCCACGCTGCTGCGCTACCGCCACCACGCGGACGCCGAGGGCAGGCTGGTGAAGGTCGAGGCGCAGATCCTGCTGGACGCGGGCGCCTACGCCGACACGTCCTCGGAGGCGCTCGCCGCGGCGGTCGCCTTCGCCTGCGGCCCCTACGTCGTGCCGAACGCGTTCATCGAGGGCTGGGCGGTGCGCACCAACAACCCGCCGTCGGGCCATGTGCGCGGCGAAGGCGCCATGCAGGTGTGCGCCGCCTACGAGGCGCAGATGGACAAGCTGGCGAAGAAGCTGGGCGTCGACCCGGCGGAACTGCGCCTGCGCAACGTCATGGCCACGGGCGACGTGCTGCCGACGGGCCAGACGGTGACCTGCCCGGCGCCGGTCGCCGAACTCCTCCAGGCTGTCCGCGACTTCCCGCTGCCGCTCCTGCCGAAGGACGCCCCCGAGGAGGACTGGCTGCTGCCGGGCGGCCCCGAGGGCGCGGGCGAACCGGGCGCCGTGCGGCGCGGCGTGGGCTACGGCCTGGGCGTGGTGCACATGCTGGGCGCGGAGGGCGCCGACGAGGTGTCCACGGCGACCGTGAAGGTGCACGACGGGGTCGCCACGGTGCTGTGCGCGGCGGTGGAGACCGGACAGGGCTTCGCCACGCTGGCCCGGCAGATCGTGCAGGAGACCCTCGGTATCGACGAGGTGCACGTGGCGCCCGTCGACACCGACCAGCCCCCGGCGGGCCCGGGGTGCCGCGGCCGGCACACGTGGGTGTCGGGCGGCGCGGTCGAGCGCGCCGCCAAGATGGTCCGTACGCAGCTGCTGCAGCCGCTGGCCCACAAGTTCGGCATGTCGACGGAGCTGCTCCAGATCACCGACGGCAAGATCACGTCGTACGACGGTGTGCTGTCGACGACCGTGACCGAGGCGATGGACGGCAAGGAGCTGTGGGCCACGGCGCAGTGCCGTCCGCACCCCACCGAGCCGCTGGACGAGGCCGGCCAGGGCGACGCCTTCGTCGGCCTCGCGTTCTGCGCGATCCGCGCGGTGGTGGACGTCGACATCGAGCTGGGTTCGGTACGGGTGGTGGAGCTGGCCGTCGCCCAGGACGTGGGCCGGGTCCTCAACCCCGCGCAGCTCGCGGCGCGGATCGAGGCGGGGGTCACGCAGGGCGTGGGCATCGCGCTCACGGAGAACCTGCGCACGCCGCGCGGTCTGATCCGCCACCCGGACCTCACCGGGTACGCCCTGCCGACGGCCCTGGACGCGCCGGACATCCGGATCGTCAAGCTGGTCGAGGAGCGGGACGTGGTGGCGCCGTTCGGTGCGAAGGCGGTGAGCGCGGTGCCGGTGGTGGCCTCACCGGCGGCGATCGCGTCGGCCGTGCGCGCCGCGACGGGCCGTCCGGTGAACCGGCTGCCGATCCGTCCGCAGGCGGCGGTGGTGAACAACTGACGGGGCCGTTGTCAGTGGTGGGGCGTAGTGTTCGGAGTGCGGGACAAGGACAGGGAGTTCGCCCGCACGGGGAAGCACACGGGGGAAGCATGAGCACGCACACCATCACCGCCAGGGGACCCGACACCGCCTCAGGGCTGGCCCTGGATCTGCCGCCGCGGCTGCTGGACGAGGAGTTCGGCGCCGCGCGGATCGTCCGCTTCGAGGAGATCGACTTCCCGCGCGCCCTCACGCACGAGCCGACGCGCCGTTTCCTGCGCGAGTCCGGCCTGCCGGAGGAGACGCCGTGGTTCCGGCTGGACATGGACGTCCCGCTGGCCACGCTGGAGGAGTACGCCGTGCACGAACTGCGGCTCGCCACGGCCCCGCACGAGGCGCTGCCGCCGGGGGCGGCCCGCCTGATACGGCTCGGCGAAGCCGTGGACGGCACCAGCCTGACCGTCGACGGCGCGACGGGCACGGTCCTGTCCTGGCCCGGCCGCGGCACCACCGCGCAGCCCCTGAACGCCGACGTCTCCAGCCTCGCCTTCCTGCTGTGGCTGGCCCACCGCCGCGAAACGGGCTCCCTCGACCACGCCGGCACACCGGTGGCCCTGGGCATCTAGCCCCGGCCCCGCGCGCCGGCAGGCAGAGGGACCGCGCGACGGCGGGTGGAAGAGCCCGCGCGACCGCACGCACAGGCCCCCGCGCCGGCACGCGTAAGGGCGGCGGCCTGGGAAGGCCGCCGCCCTTACGTTCGCCTGGTCAGGCGCCGGAGGCCGTGGCGGGAATCGAACCCACGTAACTCGCTTTGCAGGCGAGTCCCTGAACCACTCGGGCACACGGCCGGGTCGGTGTGGAGCCCCAGGGGACTCCGTTCCGAACTCGGTGAGTTGACCGTACGGCGGGGCGGGAGCGGGGCTCAAGGGAAACCCGGGTCGTGCAACGCGACTGCCACACGCCGTTCATGAAGGAGGCCGGAGCAAGGGCGAGACAGGGGCGCAACTCCGTTACGGGCCTTACCCTGGCGACCATGAGCGCCCTCGAACCGCGCGACGACGCCGTCGCCCACGAACAGGCTGGCGACCAGGCCGCCGACCGGGCCGCCGACCGGGCCGTCCACCGGGCCGCCGACCGGGCCGCCGACGGGGTGGGCGCGGGGGCGCCCGCTGTCCGCGAGACCGTGCTGAGCCGGTCCTACCGGGCGCTGAGCATCGGGATCGTCTCCGTCATCGTGCTGATCGCCTTCGAGGCGACCGCCGTCGGCACGGCGATGCCGGTCGCGGCGCGCGAGCTGGACGGGCTGTCGCTGTACGCGTTCGCGTTCTCGGGGTACTTCACGACGAGCCTGTTCGGCATGGTGCTCGCCGGGCAGTGGTCCGACCGGCGCGGCCCGCTCGGTGCGCTGACCTGCGGGATCGCCGCGTTCGGCGCCGGACTGCTGCTGTCGGGGACGGCGGGCGCGATGTGGCTGTTCATCGCCGGGCGGGCCGTGCAGGGCCTCGGCGGCGGGCTGGTGATCGTCGCGCTGTACGTGGTCGTGGGGCGGGCGTATCCGGAGCCGCTGCGGCCGTCGATCATGGCGGCGTTCGCGGCGGGCTGGGTCGTGCCGTCCGTCGTCGGCCCGCTGGCCGCCGGTGCGGTGACCGAACACCTCGGCTGGCGCTGGGTGTTCACCGGCATCCCGGTGCTCGTCGTCGTCCCGCTGGCCCTCGCGCTGCCGCAGATACGGCGGCGGGCGTCCGGCCCGGTGGACGGCCACGGCGACCCGGCGGACGGAAAGACCTCCTTCGGCCGCCGGCGCCTGCGGCTCGCGCTCGGCATCTCCGTCGGCGCCGGGCTGCTCCAGTACGCCGCGCAGGATCTGCGCCCGCTGTCGCTGCTGCCCGGCGTCGCGGGGGCCGCGCTGCTCGTGCCGGCGGTGCTGGGGCTGCTGCCCCGCGGCACGTACCGGGCGGCGCGCGGGCTGCCGTCGGTCGTGCTGCTGCGCGGGCTGGCGGCCGGGTCCTTCATCGCCGCGGAGTCCTTCGTGCCGCTGATGCTGGTCACCCAGCGCGGCCTCGCGCCGACGCTCGCCGGGCTCTCGCTCGCGGCGGGCGGCGCCACCTGGGCGCTGGGCTCGTGGGTGCAGGCCCGGCCGCGGATGGAGCCCCACCGGGAGCGGTTGATGACCCTGGGCATGGTGCTGGTCGCCTCGGCGATCGCCGCCGCGCCGAGCGTGCTGATCGACGGGGTGCCGGCGTGGACGGTCGCCGTCGCCTGGGGCTTCGGCTGCTTCGGGATGGGCCTGGTGATCTCCTCCACCAGCGTCCTGCTGCTCCAGCTGTCCGCCCCTGAGGAGGCCGGCGCCAACTCCGCGGCGCTGCAGATCTCCGACGGACTGTCCAACGCCCTGCTCCTCGCCGCCGGCGGAGCGGCCTTCGCCTCCCTGGGCGGGGGCACGGTGAGTCACACGGACAGCCAGAGCGCGGGTGCGCATCCGGCCGCCTTCGCGGCGGTGTTTCTGCCGATGGCGTGCGTGGCGCTGCTGGGCACGTGGGTGACCACCCGGCTGCGGCAGCGGTGAGACGCGCACTCCTCGCACGGCCCGTGGCGCGGCCTTCGCCTCCCTGGGCGAGGGCACGGTGAGTCACACGGACAGCCAGAGCGCGGGTGCGCATCCGGCTGCCTTCGCCGCCGTGTTCCTGCCGATGGCGTGCGTGGCGCTGCTGGGCACGTGGGTGACCACCCGGCTGCGGCAGCGGTGACCGGCAATTCCGTCGCGCGGCCCGTGGCGCGGCCATAGTCTCCCCGCATGCAGGAGCTGACCGTTTTCCTCGACCCCGGCCTCGGGCAGGCCCTCGGTGATCTCGCGGACGCGACCGGGCTGCCGCCCGAGGAGATCGCGCGGGAGGCCGTCCGCCGGTATGTCGACGCCGAGGCCGCTCGGGTGCTGGCCGCCGGTGAGCGGCTCGCCTCGGCGCACGCCGAGCTGCTGCGGAGGCTGGGCGAGTGAGCGCCGGTCACACCCCTGCCCGCGCCACCCGGCACCTCACCGTCGCCGAGGTCACCGCGCTCGCCGCGACCGCGTTCGGCGGGCGGCCGCCCGAGGCGCGGGAGGCCGGGCTGCTGGCCTCCGCGGTGCACCGGCCGCGGGCCCGGATGTTCGGCACGCCCGCCTACGACGACCTGTGGGAGCAGGCGGCCGCGCTGCTGCACGCCCTCGCCACGAACCATCCCCTCGTCGACGGCAACAAGCGCACCGCCTGGCTGGCCGCGGCGACCTTCCTCGCCGTCAACGGCGTCGATCTCGCCGGCTGCGACCAGGACACGGCGTACGACCTGGTCATCGACGTGGCCTCGGGCAAGGAGAGCGAGGTGGGGGTGATCGCGGGGCGGCTGAGGGCGCTGTGACGTGAGTCCCACCCGAGGGCGAGCCGGGCTTGTCCGCGCGTGGTGCGGGGTGCGGCGCCGGTAGGGTGGCCCGGTTGTCATACGTAGCCGAGCCGCCACGACCTTGATCCCGGAGACCGTGACTACCACCGCCAGCTCCCCCTCGTCACACTCGCACCATCTGTCGCCCGCGTTCCCCGGCCGCGCCCCCTGGGGCACCGCCAGCAAGCTGCGCGCCTGGCAGCAGGGGGCGATGGAGAAGTACCTCCAGGAGCAGCCACGTGACTTCCTGGCGGTCGCGACCCCCGGCGCAGGAAAGACGACCTTCGCCCTGACGCTGGCGTCCTGGCTGCTGCACCACCACGTCGTGCAGCAGGTGACCGTGGTCGCACCGACCGAGCACCTGAAGAAGCAGTGGGCCGAGGCCGCTGCCCGGATAGGGATCAAGCTCGACCCCGAGTACAGCGCCGGGCCGCTGGGCCGCGAGTACGACGGTGTCGCGGTGACCTACGCGGGCGTCGGCGTGCGGCCCATGCTGCACCGCAACCGCTCCGAGCAGCGCAAGACCCTCGTCATCCTCGACGAGATCCACCATGCCGGTGACTCCAAGTCCTGGGGTGAGGCCTGTCTGGAGGCGTTCGAACCGGCGGCGCGGCGTCTGGCGCTGACCGGTACGCCGTTCCGCTCCGACACCAACCCCATCCCCTTCGTGACGTACGAGGAGGGCGCGGACGGCATCCGCCGCTCGGCCGCCGACTACACCTACGGCTACGGCTCCGCGCTGTCCGACGGCGTCGTCCGGCCGGTCATCTTCCTCTCCTACAGCGGCAACATGCGCTGGCGCACCAAGGCCGGTGACGAGATCGAGGCCCGCCTCGGCGAGCCGATGACCAAGGACGCCGTCAGCCAGGCCTGGCGCACCGCGCTGGACCCGCGCGGCGAGTGGATGCCGTCCGTGCTGCGCGCCGCCGACCAGCGGCTCACCGAGGTCCGCAAGGCCATCCCGGACGCCGGCGCCCTCGTCATCGCCTCCGACCAGGACTCCGCCCGCGCCTACGCCAAGCTGATCCGGGAGATCACCGGCCACAAGGCGACCCTGGTGCTGTCCGACGACACCGGCGCGTCGAAGCGGATCGACGACTTCAGCGCGAGTGACGACCGGTGGATGGTCGCCGTCCGCATGGTGTCCGAGGGTGTCGACGTGCCGCGCCTCGCGGTCGGCGTGTACGCCACGACGATCTCCACGCCGCTGTTCTTCGCGCAGGCCGTCGGCCGTTTCGTGCGGTCCAGGCGGCGCGGCGAGACCGCGTCCGTCTTTCTGCCGACCGTGCCCGACCTGCTCTCCTTCGCCAACGAGATGGAGCGCGAGCGCGACCACGTCCTGGACAAGCCGAAGAAGGACGGCGAGGAGGACCCCTACGCCGAGGAGGACAAGCTCCTCCAGGAGGCCGAGCGCCAGCAGGACGAGGACACCGGCGACCAGGACATGCTGCCCTTCGAGGCGCTGGAGTCCGACGCCGTCTTCGACCGGGTGATGTACAACGGCGCCGAGTTCGGCATGCAGGCCCACCCCGGCAGCGAGGAGGAGCAGGACTACCTCGGCATCCCCGGCCTGCTCGAGCCCGACCAGGTCCAGATGCTGCTGCAGAAGCGGCAGGCCAAGCAGATCGCGCACAGCAGGAAGAAGCCGGCCGAGGAGGCCGACCTGCTGGAGATGCCCGCCGAGCGGCGGCCGGTGGTCACGCACAAGGAGCTGATGGAGCTGCGCCGCCAGCTCAACACCATGGTCGGCGCCTACGTCCACCAGAGCGGCAAGCCGCACGGCGTCATCCACACCGAGCTGCGCCGGGTGTGCGGCGGCCCGCCGAGCGCGGAGGCGACGGCCGGGCAGCTGCGGCAGCGGATCGCCAAGGTCCAGGAGTGGGCGACCCGCATGAAGTGACGCCGGGGGCCCGCGCGGGAAGGGGCGGGCGGCCCGGCCGTGACGCGTGGGCCGGGCGCCCGAAGTGCCGCTCGGGCGATGTCCCCGAGGGGTGTGCGAGCACGGTTGTGCGCTGTACGTATCCGGACAAACACAGATGGTTCGTCTCGGCCATTGCCCGGATTCTGGACGGAGCCTTCCGCTGAGCGAACCTGCTTCGCTACTGTCCCGCTACGCACACGCCCCGTGGCAGAGCCGCCGCGGAGCGCAGCCGTGAAGCGACTGGGTCCGGAAACGACCCGGACCGTCACCGATCGGCGGCCTTCGTTGCGCGTCACCGACGGGACTCGGTGACGCATACCGTCCCTGTGGAGGCCCGCCGACCTCACCACTTGGAGGAGTGGGCGTCGTGACCGCGGAGACCTCTCAGACGCTCGACCGAGGACTGCGAGTCCTCAAGCTGCTGGCCGACACGGACCATGGGCTGACCGTCACCGAGCTTTCCCACAAACTGGGCGTGAACCGGACCGTTGTGTACCGGTTGCTCGCCACGCTGGAGCAGCACGCTCTCGTACGGCGTGATCTGGGCGGCAGGGCCCGGGTCGGG
Source organism: Streptomyces sp. NPDC028635 (assembly GCF_040637635.1). NCBI lineage: Bacteria > Bacillati > Actinomycetota > Actinomycetes > Kitasatosporales > Streptomycetaceae > Streptomyces > Streptomyces sp. NPDC028635. The sequence goes on from NZ_JBEZWX010000002.1 coordinate 62,854, forward strand.
CTGGGGGTGCTGCGGCTGGGCCGCCAAGTGCATCCGCTGGTCCGCGAGGCGGCGCTGCCGGCGCTGCGTTCGCTGGCCGAGGACATAGGCGCCACCGCCCACCTCACGCTCGTGGACGGGACCGAGGCGCTGGCCGTCGCGGTCGTCGAGCCGTCGTGGACGGACTACCACGTGGCCTACCGGGCCGGGTTCCGGCATCCGCTGGACCGTGGTGCCGCCGGCCGGGCGATACTCGCGGCCCGGGCCAACCCGCTCGGCGACCCCGGCTACACGCTGACGCACGGCGAGCTGGAAGCCGGCGCCAGCGGGGCCGCGGCACCGCTGCTGGGGCTGACGGGCGTCGAGGGCAGCGTCGGCGTGGTGATGCTCGCCGACGCCGTACCGGAACGGGTCGGCCCCCGCGTGGTCGACGCCGCCCGCGAGGTGGCGGAGGCGCTGCGCTGAGCGCTCGGCCACGGCGTTTTGGCCCAACCGACAAACACCGGCCCGCCCCTTAGGCCGTTCCCATCACCCTGTGACATTCCCTCCTCCGCATCATCAAGGGCCTAACAAGCCCGTGCGGTGGAGGGAGTGGCAGCGTGGACACAGTCGGCACGCAGGCGCCAGCAGGACAGCGGACAAGGCCCGTCGGCCGGTTGACCCGGCGGCAGGCCGTCGGCTCGCTCGTCGGGGACGCCGGGCGCAGCCCGCTGCACCGGACCATGGGAGTCGCCCAGCTGACGTTGCTCAGCGTGGGCGCCACCCTGGGCACCGGGATCTTCGTCGTGCTCGGGCAGGCCGTGCCGGAGGCCGGGCCCGCGATCGTCGTCTCGTTCGTGCTGGCCGGCGTCACCGCCCTGTTCTCGGCGCTGTCGTACGCCGAGCTGGCCGGGATGATCCCCGGCTCCGGGTCGTCGTACAGCTATGCGTACGCCACCCTCGGCGAGCTGGTCGCCTGGGTGTGCGGCTGGTGTCTGATCCTGGAGTACGGCGTGTCCGTCGCGGCCGTCGCCGTCGGCTGGGGGCAGTACGTCAACGAGCTGCTCCGGCTCACGCTCGGCGTGACCCTGCCGGAGTCGCTCAGCGCCCCGCCCGGCGCGGGAGGCACCCTCAACGTGCCCGCCGCCCTGATCGTCGTCCTCGCCATGGCCGTCCTCCTGCGCGGCGCCCGCGAGAGCGCCGTCGCCAACACGGTCATGGTCGCCGTGAAGATCGCCGCGCTGGTGCTGTTCTGCGCGGTCGCCTTCACCGCGTTCCGCGCCGGGAACTTCCAGCCGCTGTTCCCGCTGGGCGCCGCCGGCATGAGCGCCGGAGCGGCCTCGCTGTTCTTCTCCTACATCGGGTTCGACGCCGCCTCCACCGCCGGTGAGGAGGCGAAGAACCCGCAGCGGGACCTGCCGCGGGCCATCATCCTCTCCCTCGTCCTGGTCACCGCCCTGTACGTCCTCGTCGCCGTCGCCGCGCTCGGCGCGATGCCCTGGACGAGATTCGCGGGCACGGAGGCCACGCTCAGCGAGGTGCTCGTGCAGGCGGTCGGCGGCGGCGACCTGTGGCCCGTCCTGCTGTCGGTCGGCGCCGTCGTCGCCACCACCAGCGTGGTGCTCACCGTGCAGTACGGGCAGATCCGCATCCTCTTCGCGATGGCCCGGGACGGCCTGGTGCCGCCGCTGTTCGCCCGCGTGCACCCGCGCACCGGAGTGCCCCGCGCCAACACGGTGATCGTCTCCACGTTCATCGCGGTGCTCGCCGCGCTGGTGCCGCTCGGCAGCCTCGCCGACGCCACCAGCATCGGCACGCTCTTCGCGTTCATGCTGGTCAACCTGGCCGTCGTCCTGCTGCGCCGCCGCAACCCGGACGCCCCGCGCTCCTTCCGCGTCCCGTTCTCCCCCGTCACCCCGATCCTCGGCGTCCTGTTCTGCGGCTACATGCTCTTCAGCCTCGGCACCGACACCTGGATCGCGTTCGGCGCGTGGATGGCGGCCGGGCTCGTCGTCTACGGCCTCTACGGCATCCGCCACTCCAAGCTCGACACCGCCCGGGAGGACGTGTGAGCGGCCTGGACCTGTCCGCCGACGTCGTGGACCTCACCCGCGCCCTCGTCGACCTCCCTTCCGTCAGCGGGCAGGAGGCTTCGATCGCGGACGCCGTCGAGGCCGCCCTGCGCCGACTGCCCCATCTGACCGTGCGGCGCACCGGCAACTCCGTCGTCGCCCGCACCCGCCTCGGCCGGCCGCGACGGGTCCTGGTCGCCGGCCACCTGGACACCGTCCCGGAGGCCGGGAACCTGCCCTCCCGGCTCGCCGACGGCCGCGTCCACGGCCTGGGTGCCTGCGACATGAAGGGCGGCGTGGCGGTGGCCCTGCGCCTCGCCGCCGCCGTGCCGGCGCCCTCCCGGGACGTCACCTACGTCTTCTACGAGTGCGAGGAGGTCGAGGGCGACCGCAACGGCCTGCACCGCATCGCCGCCGAACACCCCGCACTGCTCGACGCGGACCTGGCGATCCTCATGGAGCCCTCCGACGCCGGCGTCGAGGCCGGCTGCCAGGGCATCCTCACCGCCGACATCGTCGTGAAGGGCGCCCGCGCCCACACCGCCCGCGCCTGGCAGGGCGTCAACGCCGCCCACAAGGCGGCCGGCGTCCTGCGCCGCCTGGACGAGCACACGGCCGAACGGGTCCTCGTCGACGGCCTGGAGTACCGGGAGGGGCTCAGCGCCGTCGCCGTACGGGCCGGCGTGGCCGGGAACGTCGTACCGGACGAGTGCGTCGTCACCGTCAACCTGCGCTTCGCGCCCACCCGTTCACCGCAGCAGGCCGAGGCGTACGTGCGGGGCCTCTTCCCGGAGTACGAGGTGCGGGTCACCGAGGTCGTCGCCGGCGCCCTGCCGCACCTGGACCGGGTCGGCGACCTCGTCGAGGCGCTCGGCGCGCGGCCGAGACCCAAGCTCGGCTGGACGGACGTGGCCCGGTTCGCCGCGCTCGGCGTGCCCGCGCTGAACTACGGCCCCGGTGACCCGTCGCTCGCGCACACCCCCGGCGAGTACGTGCCCGTGGCGCATCTGCGGGCCTGCGAGGAGCGGCTCAGGCGGTGGCTGCGGTGAGGCCGGCCAGGGTGCGCAACTGCAGCCACAGCACGAGCCGTTCGTCCGCGTCGTCGAGGTCGACCCCGGTCTGCTGCTGGAGCTGCCGGAGCCGGTAGCGGCAGGTGTTGGGGTGCACGCCGAGCAGCTTCGCCGCGCCCGCCATGTCGCACCCGGCGTCGAAGAAGCACACCAGGGTGCGGGCGTACTCCGTGCCGTGCCGCTCGTCATGGTCCAGCACCCGGCGCCACGCGCCCGCGCTCAACTCGCGCCGCTCACCGAGCAGTTCGGTCAGCCGCAGCAGGACGACGCGCGGGCGCACCGCGTCCACCGACGCCACCGGCAGCTCCGGTCCGAGCAGCCGCAGCACCAGGTCGGCGTCGGCCCGCGAGTCCGCCGCCCGCCCGGGCTCGGGCACCACCTCGCCCAGCGCGGCCCGCACCGGCACCCGCAGTGCCTGCCCGGCCCGCGCCACGATGTCCTCGGCCAGCTTCACATGCCGCTCCCCGGGCCCCGGCAGCAGCGCGTACACCACCCCGTCCAGCAGCACGCACGCGTGCCGCCCGTATCGCGCCTCGCACTGCAGGCGTACGACGTCCAGCAGCCGCAGCGCGGTCTGCTCCGCGTCGGGCAGGCCGGCGGCGGTGCCGAGCACGAACGCCGCGACCCGCACCGGGCCCCGCACCCCCAGCCGCCCGGCGGCCGTGTCGTCGGCGCTGCCGTCGAGCAGACGGCGCAGCAGGTCGCCGCCCTGGTGCCGGGCGAGTTCCTGGGCGGCGCGGGAGCGCAGCAGGAGCAGCGCCGCCGTGGACGCGCCCTGCACGAGGGTCTGTTCGGCGTCGGGCGCGAGCCGGCCGTCGTCCACCACCCAGATCGAGCCGAGCGTCTCACCGCCCGCCCGCACGGCGACCGCCAGCCGGGGCAGGTCCCCCGCCCGCAGCGCGGGCAGCCGCACCGGGCCGCCGGCCGCGAACAGGACCCGGTACTGCTCGGTGTTCTCCGCGCTGACCGGCACCTGAAGACCGAGGATGCCCTGACGGCGGTCCTCGTCGACCGCCTGGCCCGGCACGGTCGAGTACGCCAGGATGCGCTGGCGCGGATCCTCCACGGCCGTCGCCCCGCCCACCGCCGCCGCGATCGCGTCGGCCAGCGCGAACAGGTCCGCGAGACCGCCGGCGGCCGGTGCGGGCCCGGAGCCGGCCGCCGAGGCCAGCAGCAGGTGCACCTGGTGCCAGGCCGCGTCCTCGTCGACCGACAGCAGCGCCACCCCGTGCGCCTCCGCCACCTCGGCCGGGCCGCCCGTGCCCCGCACCACGACTCCGGTCAGCCCCGCCCGCGCCGCCTCCTCCACCAGCGGTCCGGCCGCCTCGGGCAGCACCCCGACCGCCAGCAGCAGCGCGCCCGGCGCACGCGGCAGCGGGGCGTGGGCGTCGTACAGCAGGACGTCGGTGACGGGGACGGCGAGGCCGGCCGGCGCGGTGTGCAGGCGGACGGTGGGCCCGCCGACCACGTCCAGCAGGGCGCCGAGAGTGCGGGCGTCCATCGGGCTCCTTCGCGCATGATTGGCCGATCTCGCAAGGAACCTACGTCCACGTTGTCCTCTCGCACAACACACGCGTCCGCCCGGGCTTCGACACTCGAGCCATGACAGACACCGTGACGACCGGAGTCACCATCCGAACCGTCCACGACGTCGCCTCGCTCGCGGCCGTGGCCGACTTCTTCAGCGACGTGTGGCGCACCCCCCGCGTCGCGCCGCCCTACCCGGCCGAGGTGCTGCACAGCCTGGTGCACGCCGGGGGAGCCGTGCACGCGGCGCACACCGGACGGAGGCTCGCCGGGGCGGCCGTGGCGGTGCGCGGCGCGGACGGCGACACGTACTCGCTGGTCGCCGCCGCCGACCGCGGCCTCGGACACGCGGTGAAGCAGGCGCAGCGGGAGTGGGCCGTCGGCGTGGGCGCGAGCACCATGCGCTGGACCTTCGACCCGCTCGTCGGCCGCAACGCCCGCTTCAACCTGGCCAAACTGGGCGCGGTCGGCACGGAGTACCTGGTCGACTTCTACGGCCGCATGGCCGACGGCGTCAACGACGGCGACGAGAGTGACCGGCTGACGGTGACCTGGGGCCTGACGGGCCCCTCACAGCCGTACGACCCCGGCCCCGGCCCCGACCTCGGTGCGCAGGGGCCGGTCGCCGCCACGGCGCCCGACGGCGGCCCGCTCACCCGCCGCTCCCTCGACGACCGGCACCTGTGGTGCCGCGTCCCCGACGACATCGTCGCCCTGCGCGCCGAGGACCCGGTGCTCGCGCTGCGCTGGCGGTACGCGGTGCGCGAGGTGTTCACGCGGGCCTTCGCCGACGGCTTCCGGGCGACCGGGATGTCCCGCGACGGCTGGTACACCCTGACCCGCGCGGCCGGGGAGGCCGGCGCATGAGGCTCGAACGCGCCGAGATCGTGCACGTGGCGATCCCCCTCGTCACCCCTTTCCGCACCTCCTTCGGCACCATGACGACGAAGGACACCTTCCTGCTGCACGTCGTCACCGACACGGCCGAGGGCTGGTCGGAGTTCGCCGCCGACCCCGAACCGCTGTACTGCTCGGAGTTCGTCGCCGGGGCGGAGATCGTGCTGCGGGACTTCCTGCTGCCGCGCGCGGCGGCCCTGCCCCGCCTCACGGCCGCCGCCCTCGCCCCCGCCTGCGCGCGGATCAAGGGCCACGAGCTGGCCAAGGCCGCGCTGGAGACCGCCGTCCTCGACGCCGAGCTGCGCTCCTACGGCATGCCGCTCGCGGCGTATCTCGGCGCCGTGCGCGAGCGGGTGCCCGCGGGTGTCTCGGTCGGCATCCGGGAGTCCGTCGGTGAGCTGCTGGACGACGTCGAGCGCTATCTCGCCGAGGGGTACGTCCGCGTCAAGCTGAAGATCGAGCCGGGCTGGGACGTGGAGCCGGTGCGGGCGGTGCGCGAACGCTTCGGGGCCGGCCTGCCCCTCCAGGTCGACGCCAACACGGCGTACACCCTCGCCGACGCGGAGCACCTGCGGCGCCTGGACGACTTCTCCCTGCTGCTGATCGAGGAGCCTCTGGAGGAGAACAACCTGCACGCCCACGCACGGCTCCAGCAGCGGCTGCGCACCCCCGTCTGCCTCGACGAGTCCCTGCACAACGCCCGCGACACCGCCTCCGCGATCGCGATGGACGCCTGCCGTGTCGTCAACGTCAAGCCCGCCCGGGTCGGGGGCTATCTGGAGGCGCGCCGGGTGCACGACGTGGCGCACGCGCACGGGGTGCCGGTGTGGTGCGGCGGCATGCTGGAGACCGGCATCGGCCGCGCCCCGAACCTGGCGCTGGCCGCACTGCCCGGCTGCACCCTGCCCGGCGACACCTCCGCCTCCAGCCGCTACTTCGCCGAGGACATCACGGAACCGTTCGTGCTGAAGGACGGCCACCTGCCCGTGCCGACCGGCCCGGGCATCGGCGTGGAACCCCTGCCCGAAGCACTGCGCCGCTGCACGAGGGAACGCCGAGACCTGTACCGCCGCCGCCCGTGACGGCCGCCGCCCGTCGGTCTGCCGGGGACGGGCGTCGGCCTGGCGGCGACCGACCGGGGGCCGGGGACCGACGGCGGTGACGGGGACCGGCAGGGGTTGGCCGGGGACCTGAAGGCGGCCGGGCCGGGCGGCGGCCTGCCTGCGAGCGCGATCGGGGCGGAGACCGGGCAGCGGTCCCGCCGCCTTGCGCCGCCCGGCGCCGGGGAAGAGCGGCACCGTCCGTGCCGCCTTGGGCGGGGAGGGGCCGGCGGCCCTCCCCGCCCGGGCGGGGAGTGGATGAGCGGTCCGTGGCCCTTGGGTGGGGGCCATGCTGCCCTGGACGGGCTGGACGGGGAGGGGACGAACGGTCCGCGCCGGGCGGTTGAGCGGCTTGCGCTGCCCACCCCCGGGACGGGTGGGCGGCTTGCGCCGGCCGCCGCCGGGACGGGTGAGCGGCATGAGCTGCCCACCCCCGCGACGGGTGGGCGGCTTGCGCCGGCCGCCGCCGGGCAGGGCCGCGGCCCGCCGTGACCGGTGCGAGGCGGTGAGCGGCCCGCGCCGCCCGGCGGCGAAGGCGGGGGCCGGGAGCGGGGGCCCGCGGTGACCGGGGTCGGAGGCAGGGGCGGGCCGCGCCGCCCGGCGGTGAGAGCGGGGGGCGGGGGCGGGCCGCGGTGACTGCTGCCGGTGGTGACCGGCGCCCGAGGCGGGGGTGGCCTCGCGTTAGATTGGCCCCGTGCTCTCTCGCCTCACACGCCTCCAGGCCCTCGCCGTCTGCGCGCTGCCCGTCGTGGCCCTGCTCGCCACGGCGGCGTTCGCGCCGCTGCCGTTCTCGGTGGCGCAGCCGGGTACGACGGCGAACGTGCTGGGCGACAACAAGGGCACGCCGGTCATCACGATCACCGGGGCGCCCACCCGCCCGACCAGCGGCCAGCTGCGGATGACGACCATCGAGGCGACCGGGCCCGACGCGCGCGTCTCGCTCGGCGACGTCATCGACGGCTGGTTCGCCACCGACCGGGCGATCATGCCGCGTGACGCGGTGTACCCGAGCGGGCAGAACGTCAAGGAGATCGAGCGGCACAACATCGCGCAGATGGACCAGTCCCAGGACGCGGCGACCAAGGCCGCGCTGGGCTACCTCCACCTCAGCGACCAGAAGGTCAAGGTCGATCTGAAGCTGGCGGACATCGGCGGCCCCAGCGCCGGGCTGTTCTTCGCCCTCGGTGTCGTCGACAAGCTCGACGGCGACGGCAGCGGCGGCGACCTCACGGGCGGCCGCACCATCGCCGGCACGGGCACCATCGACGCCGACGGCAAGGTCGGCCCGGTGGGCGGAGTGGGCCTGAAGACGCAGGCCGCCCGCCGCGACGGGGCGACCGTCTTCCTCGTCCCGAAGGCCGAGTGCTCCGACGCCAAGGGCGAGCTGCCCAAGGGCCTGCGTCTGATCCCGGTCACGTCGCTGGAGAGCGCGGTGGACGCCCTCGTCGCCCTGGAAAAGGGCAAGGGCACGGTCCCGAGCTGCTAGGCGGGACCGGGCGCCGCGTCCGCGCCCCCTACTTCACCAGCCCCTCCTGCTTCATCCAGTCCAGGGCGACCTGGTGCGGGTCCTCTCCGTCCACGTCCACCTTCGCGTTCAGCTCCTGGGCCACCTTGTTGTTCAGCCGGGCCGTCAGCGGGGCCAGGACCTGGGCGATCGCCGGCCACTTCCGGAAGGTGGCGCTGTTGATCTCCGGGGCGGCGTTGTAGTTGGGGAAGAACTTCTTGTCGTCGTCCATCACCACCAGGTTCATCGAGCGGATCCGCCCGTCCGTGGTGAAGACCTCGCCGTAGGTGCAACTGCCCTTCGCCGTCTGGGTGTAGATGATCCCGGTGTCCATCTGCGTGACGTTCTTCGCCGGGATGTCCATACCGTACTTCTTCTCCATGCCCGGCAGCCCGTCCGCCCGGTTGGCGAACTCGCCCTCCACGCACAGCGTCACCGCGCCCGGGTCCTTCTTCGCCAGCGCCGCCACGTCCGACAGGGTCTTCGTGCCGTACTTCCGGTACGCGTCCTGGTTCATCGCCAGCGCGTAGGTGTTGTTCAGGCGCGACGGCGGCAGCCAGGTCAGCCCCTCCTTCACGTCGGCGTCCCGCACCGCCTGCCACTGCCGGTGCGGGTCGGGGATGGGCGTGCTGTGGCCCTGGTACGTGATCCACGCGGTGCCCGTGTACTCGTACATGGCGTCCGCGTCGCCCTTCTTCACCGCCTCCCGGCCGCCGATGGAGCCCTGGATGCCGGTGCGGTCCAGCACGTGCGCGCCGGCCGCCTGCAACGCGATGCCCATCATCGCGCCGTGGATGAGGCTCTCCGTGAACGACTTCGAGGTGACGGTGAGATCCGCCCCCTTCAGCGGTTCCCCCTGCCCGATCAGCCCCGGTCTCACGTCGTCGGACATGGGGGAGCCGCTGGTCAGCCCGCAGCCGGCGGCCGCCAGCAGCACACCGCCCAGCAGGACGCGGACAGGCGCTCTCATGTCCCCACCTCCAGCCCCCGCGGCTTCAGCAGCAGTTCCGCGAGCGACGCCAGCCAGTCCACCAGCAGGGCGAGCGCGACGGTGAGCACGGAGCCCAGGACCAGCACCGGCATCCGCTGGTTGGTGATCCCCGTGGTGATGAGCACCCCGAGACCGCCGCCCCCGCCGAACGCGGCCAGTGTCGCCGTGCCGACGTTCAGCACCAGCGCCGTGCGCACCCCGGCGAGGATCAGCGGCACCGCGAGCGGCAGTTCCACCCGCAGCAGCACCCCGAGCGGGGACATCCCGATGCCGCGGGCGGCCTCCAGCAGCGTCGGGTCGTTGGCGCGCAGGCCGGCGATGGTGTTGGACAGCACCGGCAGGATGGCGTAGGCGATGATGCCGATCAGGGCGGCCCGGCGGCCGATGCCCAGCCAGATCACCAGCAGTGCCAGCAGACCGATCGCCGGCGTCGCCTGCCCCATGTTGGCGAACGCCATCGCCACCGGGGTGGCCCGCCGGAACGCGGGGCGGGTCAGCAGGATGCCGAGCGGGATCGCGATGATCAGCACGAAGAACGTCGAGATCACCGTCAGCTGCACGTGCTGCCACAGCGCCTTGGACACCTGGCCGCCGGACAGGGCGTTCTGCGAGATCTGGTCCAGGTCGGCCTGCCGGAACCACAGCCAGGTCGCCAGCAGCACGGCGACCAGCACGGCGGGCAGGAAGGTCAGCTTCTGCCAGCTCACCCGCCGCCGTGCGGCGGGCCGGGCCGGGGGCGGCGGCTCCTCCTCGTCGACCCGGTCGTCCCTCAGCTCCTCGGCGTCGCTCATGCCTTGCGTCCCCCGCCCTCGCCCTCCTGCTCCGCTTGGGTCTGCGCCGAGCGCGCCACCGCCAGTTCGTGCTGGTGCTCCATCGCCTCCAGCCGGTCGGCCTCCAGCAGTTCGTGCACGGAGTTCATCAGCGTCTCCATGTCCACGACGCCGGTGTACGCGCCGTGCCGCCCGGTCACCGCGACCCGACCGGCGCTGTCGGTGAGGACGGCCTCCAGCGCGTCGCGCAGGGTCGCGTCCCGCGTCACCGTGTCGCTGACCAGCGTGCCCGCCCGCGCCAGCGAGCCCCGGGCCCGCATCAGGTCGCCGCGCCGGAGCCACTTGTAGGGGCGCCGGCGCCGGTCGAGCAGCAGGATCTCGTTGGTGCCGCTCGAGCGCAGCAGCCCGAAGATCTGCTGCAGCGGGGTGTCCACGGTGACCGTCGGATAGTCGGTGATCTCCACGTCCCGTACGCGGGTGAGGTTCAGCCGTTTCAGGGCCGCCCCGGCGCCGACGAAGCCGGAGACGAAGTCGTCGGCGGGGTTGGTGAGGATGGCCTCCGGGGTGTCGAACTGCGCGATGTGCGAGCGCTCCCGCAGCACCGCGATGCGGTCGCCCAGCTTGATGGCCTCGTCGAAGTCGTGGGTGACGAAGACGATCGTCTTGTGCAGCTCGCGCTGCAGACGGATCAGCTCGTCCTGGAGGTGGTCGCGGGTGATCGGGTCGACCGCGCCGAACGGCTCGTCCATCAGCAGCACCGGCGGATCGGCGGCCAGCGCCCGGGCCACGCCGACGCGCTGCTGCTGCCCGCCGGAGAGCTGGCGCGGATAGCGGCCGTGGAACTCGCCGGGGTCGAGGCCGACCAGGTCCAGCAGTTCCTCCACCCGGGCGCGGATGCGGGACTTGGACCAGCCGACCATCTTCGGCACGAGCGCGATGTTCTGGGCGACGGTCATGTGCGGGAAGAGCCCGGCCGACTGGATGGCGTACCCGACCTTGCGGCGCAGCTTCACCGGGTCCATGTCGGTGACGTCCTCGCCGCCGATCCGGATGCGGCCCCCGGTCGGCTCGATCAGCCGGTTGATCATCTTCAGGGTGGTCGACTTCCCGCAGCCCGACGGACCGACGAAGATCACCGTCTCGCCGGCCTTGATCTCCATGCTGACGTTGTCGACGGCCGGGTGCGGGTTGCCCGGGTACCGCTTGGTCAGGTTCTCCAGCTCGATGGCCGCCCCGGCGACGGACGCCCCAGGCGCGCCGGAGCGGGACGCCGCGGGCACATCGGAGCGGGACGCCGCGGGCGCGCCGGAGCGGTCGGACACGTCGGGTGCGTCAGGCACGGATCCCCCTGGGGATGGTCAGCCGTCCGATCAGGACGTACGCGGCGTCGAACAGCAGGGCCAGCACGATGATCCCGAGGGTGCCCGCGAGCACCTGGTTGAGCGCGTTCTTGCTGCCCAGCGAGGCCAGCCCGCGGAAGATCTCGTTGCCCAGGCCGGGCCCGGAGGCGTAGGCGGCGATGGCGGCGATCCCCATCAGCATCTGGGTGGAGACGCGGATGCCGGTCAGGATCGGCGGCCATGCCAGCGGCAGCTCCACCCGCATCAGCCGCGCCGGCCCCGACATGCCGATGCCGCGCGCCGCGTCCACCAGCGCCGGATCGACGCCGCGCAGACCGACGATCGCGTTGCGCACGACCGGCAGCAGCCCGTACAGGGTCAGGGCCACCACCGTCGGCGGCACACCGAGCCCCACGATGGGCACGAGCAGGCCGATCATGGCGAGCGAGGGGATGGTGAGGATGGTGGACGTGGTCAGCGTCGCCAGGTTGCCCGCCCACTCGCTGCGGTAGGTCGCCACCGCGATGAGCACGCCCAGCGCGGTCGCCAGGACCATGCACTGGAAGACGGCGCTGGCGTGCTGGTAGGCGTCGGTGAGCAACTGCTGATGGCGGTTGCCGAGGTACTCCCAGAAGGTCACCGGCCTCACCCCCGTCGGGTCACATGGTCCGCTCCCGGTCCTCCGCCGCCTGCTGCACCAGCGGGATGACCCGCAGCGGCACGGGGTTCTCCATCACGATCGCGGTGGAGGCCCGGACAATGCCATCAAAACCGACGACCCGGTCGATCACCCGCTGGAGATCGGCGTTGGACCGGGCCACCAGCCGGCACAGCATGTCCCCGGTGCCGGTCGTGGTGTGCAGCTCCAGCACCTCCGGAACGGACGCCAAGTGGGCGCGTACGTCCGCCCCTTGGCCCTGCCGGATCTGCAGCGTGGCGAACGCGGTGACCGGGTATCCGAGGGCCGCGGGATCCACCTCGGGACCAAATCCGCGGATGACTCCGTTCGACTGAAGCCGGTCCAGGCGCGCCTGCGCGGTCCCGCGTGCCACCCCCAGCCGCCGGGACATCTCCAGCACCCCGATGCGCGGTTCCTGTGCGAGCAGCACGATGATCCGGCCGTCCAGGTGATCGATCGCCACAGCAGCCTCCCCGGGTGGTCATCCTGTACAGAAAGGCCGCCGAGGCGGCCGTGTCGCTGAGCAGAATGCCCAGTGAATACGCGAACTATTGCGCACCTTGCAGAGCAGGGCCAGGCTTCGGCTATGACGCAGACCACACACCACACTCCCGACACCGCCCGGCAGGCCGACCCCTTCCCGGTCAAGGGAATGGACGCGGTCGTCTTCGCCGTGGGCAACGCCAAGCAGGCCGCGCACTACTACTCCACCGCCTTCGGCATGACGCTGGTCGCCTACTCCGGACCGGAGAACGGCAGCCGCGAGACCGCGAGCTATGTGCTCGAGAACGGCTCCGCCCGGTTCGTGTTCACCTCGGTGATCAAGCCCGCCACCGCCTGGGGCCACTTCCTGGCCCGGCACGTGGCCGAGCACGGCGACGGCGTCGTCGACCTCGCCATCGAGGTGCCGGACGCGCGCGCCGCCCACGCCTACGCCGTCGAGCAGGGCGCGAAGAGCGTCGCCGAGCCGTACGAGCTGAAGGACGAGCACGGCACGGTCGTCATCGCCGCGATCGCCACCTACGGCGAGACCCGGCACACCCTGGTCGAGCGCACCGGCTACGACGGCCCCTACCTGCCCGGTTACGCCGCCGCCAAGCCGATCGTCGCGCCGCCCGCGCAGCGCACCTTCCAGGCCATCGACCACTGCGTCGGCAACGTCGAACTCGGCAAGATGGACGAGTGGGTGGCCTTCTACAACAAGGTCATGGGCTTCACGAACATGAAGGAGTTCGTCGGCGACGACATCGCCACCGAGTACTCGGCGCTGATGTCCAAGGTCGTGGCCGACGGCACGCTGAAGGTGAAGTTCCCGCTCAACGAGCCGGCCATCGCCAAGAAGAAGTCCCAGATCGACGAGTACCTCGAGTTCTACAACGGCCCCGGCTGCCAGCACATCGCGCTGAACAGCGGCGACATCGTCGAGACCGTACGCACCATGCGCGCGGCCGGCGTCGAGTTCCTCGACACCCCGGACTCCTACTACGACACGCTGGGGGAGTGGGTCGGCGAGACCCGCGTGCCGGTGGACACCCTGCGCGAGCTGAAGATCCTCGCCGACCGAGACGAGGACGGCTACCTGCTGCAGATCTTCACCAAGCCGGTCCAGGACAAGCCGACCGTCTTCTTCGAGATCATCGAACGCCACGGCTCCATGGGCTTCGGCAAGGGCAACTTCAAGGCCCTGTTCGAGGCGATCGAGCGGGAGCAGGAGAAGCGCGGGAACCTCTAGCCGACGGCTCCGCCGGAGGTCAGCGCGGCAGCGCGGCCTCCGGCGGCTCGCCGAGTGCCGCCAGTGCCGTGCGCGCCTCGCGGACGGCCAGGGGTGAGAAGTACGGGTTGATGCGCAGGGCCTCCTGAAGGTGCCGGCGCGCCGGCGCCGCCTGTCCCAGGGACTTCTCGATCATGCCCCGGTGATAGGCGTACGGCGCGCTGCGCACCGTGCCGCCGTGCTCCCGGTCCGTCGCGGTCGCCGCGTACCGCAGCGCCTCCGTGTCCTGCCCCGCCCGGTGCAGCGCCCAGCCCAGCGCGTCGGCCGCCTCGATGCCCGGCCGGCGCTGCCACTCCGTGCGCAGCAGCCGTACCGCCTCAGCCGGGTCCCCGTGGTCGGCCTCCAGACGGCCGAGGACCAGCGTGTCGTCGACACCGCCCTGCGCGTCCAGCCGCACCCGCTCATGCAGCAGGTCGTAGGTGACCCGGGCCGGCTGCGCCATCCCCAGCGACTCGTACAACTCGCCCAGCTCCAGGGCGTACTGGGGCAGCGGCTGCCGTTGCAGCGCCACCCGGTACGCGCTCAGCGCCTCCGAGGTACGCCCCAGCGCCGCCAGCGCCCGGCCCTGCCCGGCCTGCGCCGCCCGCTGGTCCGGGTCCAGCCGCACCGCCTCCTCGAAGTGCCGCATCGCCGCGTCGGGCTCGCCGCGCTCGAACGCCAGCTGCCCGGCCTGCTCCAGATACGCCGCCTGTTCGGCCGGCCCCTGCGCGGCGGCCGCCGCGTCCGCCAGCGCCGCCGCCGCGTCCTCCCGCCGCCCCTGCTCCCGGTACACGCTCGCCGCCCACGCCCGCACCGCCGGGGACGAGGGCGCCGCCGTCAGTGAGTCCAGGGCGCGCCCCGCCGCCTTGTAGTCGCCGAGCCCGGTGCACGCGTCGATCAGCGGCGCATACGCCGTCCACCGCTTCGGCTGCGCCGTCAGCGCCTGCTCCGCGAAGCCGCGCGCCGCCCGGAAGTCCCGCCGCGCGTCCGCCAGCACCGCGAGCCCCTCCAGCGCCCCGGCGTTGCCCCGCGCCCGCACCGACAGCGAGGTCCGCAGCGCCCGCTCCGCCTTCGGGAACGCCCCGGCCGCGTCAGCCGTCCGGCGCCCCCGCTCCACATAGGCCGCGCCCAGCACCGCCCACGCCGTCGCGTCCTTGGGATGCGTGCGCACATACGCCTCCCGGTCGCCGATCAGCGCGTCCAGACCGGGCAGCGCCGCCGGCACCCCGGCGCGCACCGCGGCCTGCGCCTGCGCCCCCGGGGCCGGCGCCGGTGGCTGCCCGGCGGGCCCGTCGGCGGGCCACAGCGCCAGCGCCCCGCCGAGCACGAGGGACCCCGCGAGCGAGGCGAGAAGGACCCGGACGGGCCACCGGCGACGCACGGGCGCGGCGGCTTCCACGGCACTCTCCTGGTTCTCCATGACGCTCACTGTGCGTCGCCGCCCCGCCCGCCCCCGGGCATACCGCGACCGCCGTACACGGGGTTCACACCGATGGCCCCGGGTGCGAACCTGTGATCATGAGCCGTATCGAAGCGCCCCGCGACGAGCAGACCGGCAACCTCGTCGACCGGCTGCGCGCCGTCCTGCCGGCCGAGGCGGTCCTCACCGACGCCGACGTCACGGCCTCCTACGCCCACGACATGGCGAGCTTCTGCCCGGCCGGCGTCCCGGCCGTGGTGGTCCTGCCGCGCACGGTCGAGCAGGTGCAGCACGTGATGCGCGTCGCCACCGAGCTGCGCGTCCCGGTCGTCCCGCAGGGCGCCCGCACGGGACTGTCCGGAGGCGCCAACGCCACCGACGGCTGCATCGCGCTGTCCCTGACCAAGATGGACCGCATCCTGGAGATCAACCCCGTCGACCGCGTCGCCGTCGTCGAACCGGGCGTGATCAACGCGACGCTCTCCCGCGCGGTGAACGAACACGGCCTGTACTACCCGCCCGACCCCTCCAGCTGGGAGATGTGCACCGTCGGCGGGAACATCGGCACCGCCGCCGGCGGCCTGTGCTGCGTGAAGTACGGGGTGACCGCGGAGTACGTCCTCGGACTCGACGTCGTCCTCGCCGACGGCCGCCTCATGTCCACCGGCCGGCGCACCGCGAAGGGTGTCGCCGGATACGACCTGACCCGGCTGTTCGTGGGCGCCGAGGGCTCCCTCGGCATCGTCGTCAAGGCCGTCCTCGCGCTCAAGCCGAAGCCGCCCGAGCAGCTGGTGCTGGCGGCGGAGTTCGCCTCGGTGACCGCCGCCTGCGACGCCGTCTGCACGATCATGGAGGCCGGGCACGTCCCGTCACTCCTCGAACTGATGGACTCGACGACGGTCCGGGCCGTCAACGGCCTGGCCCACATGGGCCTGCCCGAGACCACCGAGGCCCTCCTGCTCGCCGCCTTCGACACCGCCGACCCGGCCGCCGACCTCGCCGCCGTCGGCGCGCTGTGCGAGGCGGCCGGCGCCACCCAGGTCGTCCCCGCCGACGACGCGGCCGAGTCGGAACTGCTGCTCCAGGCCCGCCGGCTGTCCCTGACGGCCCTGGAAGCGGTGAAGGGCACGACGATGATCGACGACGTGTGCGTGCCCCGGACCCGGCTCGGCGACATGCTCGCCGGCGTCGAGCGCATCGCCGAGAAGTACGACCTGACGATCGGCGTGTGCGCGCACGCCGGTGACGGCAACACCCACCCGACCGTCTGCTTCGACGCCGCCGACCCCGACGAGTCGCGGCGCGCCCGCGAGTCCTTCGACGAGATCATGGCCCTCGGCCTGGAACTGGGCGGCACGATCACCGGCGAGCACGGCGTGGGCGTGCTGAAGAAGGAGTGGCTGGCCCGCGAGATCGGGCCCGTCGGCGTGGAGATGCAGCGGGCCGTCAAGCAGGTCTTCGACCCGCTGGGCATCCTCAACCCCGGGAAACTCTTCTGAGCCGTCGCCGGTCACCGGGCGAGCAACTGGTCGAGCGCGTCGTCGATCCCGAGCTGCTCGCTCTCGCTGCCCGGCGGCACCACCCGCAGCGTGCGCTCCAGCCACGCGGACACCTGGGCGGCCGGCGCCTCCAGCAGGGCGTCCCCGTCCGGGGAGCTGAGCGCCATCAGGACGACACTGTGCCCGTCGGTCTTCGTCGGCCACACCCGCACGTCCCCGTGCCCGCACGGCCGGAACACGCCCTCCACCAGCAGCTCCCTGGCGAACGTCCAGTACACCGGATGGTCGGAGTTGATGTGGAAGGTGATGTGGACGGCGTAGGGGTCGTCGGTGCGGTAGGCCAGGCGGGCCGGGACGGGGACGGCGCGCTCCGGCGACAGGATCAGCCGCAGCTCCAGTTCGCGCTCCACGACGGTGTGCATGGTCGACCTTCCTCTCGTGTCGGGGGGCCCTGCGAGGGGCCCGCACGAGGGAGAGGGCGCGGCGCCGCGAGCATTACGCGGGTTCCGGGGATTTTTTTCCCGGGTGGTGAAGGAAGGGGTGCGGCGTTGCCCGGAAAGGGGCGGGTACGGCCGGAGAGGCAGTGGCGCTTGCGCTCGTCTGATAGATGTGGAGGCCGTCATACGACCCCCTCGACAGATACGGGACGACGGACATGAGCGCCCCAACCCCGGCCCCCGGCGACGACCGGCCCCGCGAAGGCTATTACCCGGACCCGTCCATCCCCGGATACGTCCGGTACTGGAACGGTGCCGCCTGGGTACCGGGCACCAGCCGTCCGGCGCCGACGGACGGCGAACTGCTCGCCCCTCCACCGGGCGTCCGCCCGGCCGCCCCCGCGGTCGAGGAGACCGGCCCGCACTTCTTCGACGAGGACCCGCAGCCGGCCGCGTTCTCCGGGGACCGGGGCGCGGCGGCACCGGGCGGCCCCGCCTCGGCACCGACGCCGGGCGGCGCCGGACACGGCGGTGGCGCGGCACAAGGGGGCCCGGCCCAGGGACCCGTGGCGCAAGGCGCCGGGCCCGGCGGCCCGCAGGGGCCTGCGGCAGGCGGCTTCGCGCAAGCCGGCGGTCCGGGTACGGCCCAGGGCGGTGCGGCCGGTTCGGCCCAGGGCGGCGGTGGGCACGGCGCTGGCGCGGTGCAGGCCGGTGCCGGGCAGGGCGCTGCGCGGCCGTGGCCGTGGCCGGAGCCGGCGTCCTCGTGGGGCGCCGACCGGTCCCGGCAGTCCGGCTTCGGTGGCGAGCCCGACCGGCGCGTGTCGTGGGGCGCGGCACCGGGCGCCGACCCCCGCCTCCCGGCCGACGGCCGACCGGCCACGGGCCCCACCGGTTCTGCGGACTCCACCGGACCAGCCGGTACTCCCGGCTCTGCCGGTACTCCGGGCTCCGCCGGTACTCCGGTTGCGGCCGGGACGCCGGGTGCGGCAGGCACCCCGGCCCCGGCCGGCACCTCGGGCTCGGCCGGCACCCCCGGCTCGGCCGGCACCCCGGGCGCGGCAGGCACCCCCGCTGCGGCGGGTACCCCAGGCCCCGCTGGGGCGTCCGGCGCGGCCGGTACGCCGGGCTCCGCCCCGGCCGCGGCCGACGTGCCCGCCGACGGCACGTTCGTCTTCCGGCGTCCGACCGGTGGAGCGGGCGCGGGCCAGGCCGCCCCGGCACCCTCCGCGGGCGGCGGTGCCCGGCCCGGCGCGGGCCGCCGCTCCGACGAGGGCACGATGACGTTCCGCGCGGTCTCCCCACGCGCAGGGACGCCGTCCGCCCCCGCCGCCCAGGGCCCGCAGGCGGGCACCACCGCATCCGCCCGGGGCCCGCAGGCGGGCACCGCCCCGGCCGCTCAGGGCCCGCAGGCAGCGACCGCTCCCTCCGCCCAGGGCCCGCAGGCCGGCCCCGGTGCGGCCGGGACGCGGACGCCCGGCGCGGGCGCGGGAGTTGCCGCCACCCCGCTGTCCGGCCCCCAGCGCTCCACCCCCGCCGCGGCCGCGCCCACCTCCACCGCCCCCGGCGTCCCGCACCAGGGAGCCGCGCCTCAGCCCGCGTCCGGCCACCAGCCGTCAGCGGGCCACCAGCCCGCCCCGGCCCCCCAGCACGCCGCCGCCGGTGCCCCCGCCCCGCTCGCCACGCCGGTCACCACCGGCCCCGGGGGCGGGCAGGCGTCCTGGGCACAGCAGGTCCATCACCTGGCCGGCGCCGCCGACGGCGAGCAGCCCGTGGCGCCCTGGAAGCCGCCCGTCGAGGACGTGTTCCAGGCTGCCGCGAGGCGCCAGGCGGCGGCGCGCCCCGCGGCGCTGGGCAAGCGGCTGGCCGCCCGGCTGATCGACACGCTGGTGCTCGGCGCCGTCACCTCCGCTGCCGCCGTACCCCTCGGGACGAAGGCCGCCGACCACATCAACGAGAAGATCGACACGGCCAGGCTGTCCGGCCGCGAGGTCACCGTCTGGCTGGTGGACGGCACCACGGGCGTCTACCTCGGCATCGTCCTCGCGGTCCTGCTCGTGGCCGGCGTGCTCTACGAGGCGCTGCCGACCGCGCGCTGGGGCCGCACGCTCGGCAAGAAGCTGCTCGGCCTGGAGGTGCGGGACATCGAGGCGCACGAGGCCCCGGCGTTCGGGGCCGCGCTGCGCCGCTGGCTGGTCTACAGCATCCCCGGCCTGCTGGCCGTAGGGGTGATCGGTGTCCTGTGGTGCCTGTTCGACCGGCCGTGGCACCAGTGCTGGCACGACAAGGCGGCGCACACCTTCGTCGCGGGCTGAGGGGCCGTCGGCTGAGGGGTTGTCACCCGGCGTCCGGGCTGCGCTACTCCGTCCGGCCGTCCGCCGGGTGCACAGCACCCGGCTTCGCGGTCCACTCGGGCCATGAGCAGCGAACCGCCCCACGGCTCCGGCCCGCCGCCCGACGACGACCCGTTCCGGAAGCAGCCCCCGCCCGGCCCGGGGCAGGGCTCGCCGTACGACAGCCCGCCCCCGCCCGGCCCGGGACAGGGCTCGCCCTACGACACCCCCTACGGCGGCGGTCAGGCCCCGCCTCCGCCCTACGGCTCTCCCTACGGCGGGGGCGGCCATCCCGGCGACCCGCTGGCCGGCATGCCGCCGCTCGCCGAGAGCGGCAAGCGCACGCTGGCCAGGATCATCGACATGATCCTCGTCGGGATCGTCGTCTGGCTGCTCTCCTGGGGCTTCGGCGTCAACGAGTACACGATGAACGACACCAAGATCGACGCCGGCAAGTCGATCGGGGAGTCCTTCGTCGCCGCCGTCCTCTACATCGCCTACGACACCTTCATGATCAACAGATCGGGACAGACGCTCGGCAAGAAGTGGCTGAACATGCGGGTCGCGGTCCTCGACAACGGCCAGAACCCCTCCGTGCAGACGTCGCTGATCCGGGCGGCCGTGCTGTGGATCCCGTTCGCCTTCTGCTGCGCCTGCATCTGGACGGCGATCTGCGGTGGCTGGAGCTACTTCGACAAACCCTACAAACAGGGTCTGCACGACAAAGCGGCCAAGACGGTCGTGGTGTCCACCCGCTGACGCCCCGTCGGTGTGCTCAGCGCACGGACGCCGTCGGCTGCGGCACCGCCTCCTCGGCGGCACCGGACGCCGGTGCCGCCCGGGAGGGCGTGGGCGTCGGCACGGTCACCGCGACGAGCAACCCGAGCGCGAGTGCCGCGACGGCTATGACCGCGATCGCCGGTCCCGAACTGGTCTGGGACAGCAGCAGCATGGCGAGCGTCGAGAAGATCACGGTGGTCGACCCGTAGACGAGCTGTGCGACGGTCGGACGGGGCATGGCAATCGTGTCCTCGGAAGCGGGGATGTGCTCGACTCTATTCGCGTGCATGCCCGAGGGGAACGAACGGTAAGCGTGACCTGACCAACAGTGCCGGTGCACGGGGGGCGCACCGAGTCACCGTCGAAGCGTGTCCGAGCGACGACAGGATGAGCGCCCGGTGTCCGCAAAGCGAACCCCTGCTCCGCATAGTGCACTTGACTTGTCCAAGTCAAGATCTGTCTTTTCTCTCAAACCTCTAGTCAAATGTCGTCACTTGATTACACGCGTTGATCACCGCGCGCGGTCCCCCGCCATGACCAGGGCCCCCTTCCGCGTGCGCTCACGCGGGGGAGGAACTCAAGTGACCAGTAGATCCTGGACGTACAGAGCGGCGGCCATCGGTGTCGCGCTCGCGGCGGCCTCCGCCGGTTTCACCACCTTCGCGGTGGCCGAGGCGGCCACGACCGCCGGTGCCACGAACGTGGACCGGCACGACCCGGCGCCGGTGAAGCAGCAGAAGCACGACCTGGACGGCCCGCTCAGCAAGACCCAGGAAGCGCAGCGCCAGGAGGCGCTCGACCAGGTCATATCGGGCAAGGCCCAGGTGAAGGACAAGAACGGCTCCAAGGTCGTCCAGCTCAAGAGCAAAAAGGGCGACAGCAAGTACGTCGAGCTGGGCCGCGAGAAGACCGACAAGATCTTCACCATCCTGGTGGAGTTCGGCGACCAGACGGACCCCAAGTTCGGTGGCACGCCCGGCCCGCTGCACAACACGATCGCGGCCCCCGACCGCACCAAGGACAACTCCACGGCCTGGCAGGCGGACTACAACCGCCAGCACTTCCAGGACCTCTACTTCGGCACCGGCAAGAACACCGAGTCGGTCAAGAAGTACTACGAGAAGCAGTCCTCGGGCCGCTACTCGGTCGACGGCGAGGTCGCCGACTGGGTCAAGGTGCCCTACAACGAGGCCCGCTACGGCAACAACGCCTGCGGCTCCACCAACTGCCCGAGCGTGTGGAACGTCGTCAGCGACGGCCTGAACGCCTGGGTCGCGCAGCAGAAGGCCGCCGGCCGCACCGACGCCCAGATCAAGGCGGACGTCGCCCAGTTCGACCAGTGGGACCGGTACGACTACGACGGCGACGGCAACTTCAACGAGCCCGACGGCTACATCGACCACTTCCAGATCGTGCACGCCGGCGAGGACGAGTCCGCGGGCGGCGGCGCGCAGGGCAAGGACGCGATCTGGGCCCACCGCTGGTACGCCTACGGCACCGACGCCGGCGCCACCGGCCCCGCCAACAACAAGCTGGGCGGCGCGCAGATCGGCTCCACCGGCGTCTGGGTCGGCGACTACACCATCCAGCCGGAGAACGGCGGCCTCGGGGTCTACGCGCACGAGTACGGCCACGATCTCGGTCTGCCCGACGAGTACGACACCGCGGGCGGCGAGAACTCCACCGGCTTCTGGACGCTGATGTCCTCCGGTTCCTGGCTCGGCCGCGGCAAGGACGCCATCGGCGACCTGCCGGGTGACATGAACGCCTGGGACAAGCTGCAGCTCGGCTGGCTCAACTACGACACCGCCAAGGCCGGCAAGCAGTCCAGCCACAAGCTGGGCGTCGCCGAGTACAACACCTGGAACAAGCAGGCGCTCGTGGTGAACCTGCCCGACAAGGCGGTCACCACCACGGTCGTCCAGCCCGCCCAGGGCGCCACCCAGTGGTGGAGCGGCAGCGGTGACGACCTGAAGAACACGCTGACCCGCAGCGTGGACCTCACCGGCAAGAAGTCGGCCGTCCTCACCCTCGACGGCTGGTACGACATCGAGGCGGGCTACGACTACCTGTACACCGAGGTGTCCACCGACGGCGGCGCCAACTGGACCGCCCTCGACGGCACGGTGAACGGTCAGCCGATCCCGCGCGACGGCAGCGACAAGCCGGCCCTGACCGGTTCGGTCGACGGCTACAAGAAGCTGGCGTACTCGCTCGACGCCTACGCGGGCAAGAAGATCGACCTGCGCTTCCGCTACCAGACGGACGGCGGCGTCGCCCTCAAGGGCTTCGCGGCGGACGAGATCGCGGTGACCGCCGACGGCGCCACCCTGTTCTCCGACAACGCCGAGAGCGCGGACGCCGCGTGGACGGCGGCCGGCTTCTCCCGCATCGGCGCGTCCTTCACCAAGGACTACGCGCAGTACTACATCGCCGAGAACCGGCAGTACGTGTCGTACGACAAGACGCTGAAGACCGGCCCGTACAACTTCGGCTTCGCGTCCCGCCCGGACTGGGTGGAGCACTACCCGTACCAGAACGGTCTGCTGATCTGGAAGTGGGACACCTCGCAGGCGGACAACAACACCGGCACCCACCCCGGCGCCGGTCTGATCCTGCCGATCGACTCCCACCCGGAGGCGCTGCGCTGGAAGGACGGCACGCTGATGCGCGGCCGCGTCCAGTCCTACGACGCGCCCTTCAGCCTGTACCCGACGGACGGCATCACGCTGCACAAGGCGGACGTCGCGACGAAGATCTGGCCGTCCTCGGGCGTCTCGGTCTTCAACGACCACGCGAACACCTACTGGGACGCCTCGGACCCGGCGTCCGGTGTCAAGGTCACTGACACGAACACCCGGATCCAGATCGTCAAGGAGGCCAAGGACGGTTCCACGATGAACCTCCTGGTCGGCCCCGCGGTGAAGTAGTCACTGTTTCCGCAGGTCAGACGCGTATCGGCGGCAACCCCCTGGCGGGTTGCCGCCGATCGTGTTTAGGTGCGTGCTGTGACTGTCTTATTGACACCGGCGTCGATACCGGCGCCCGGGCCGACCGGAACGGGGATGTGACCAGATGGCCGCAGGAGGTTTCTGCAAGCTGCCGAACGGCACGGTGGTGGTGGCGCTGAACCTGCCCAGCCCCGCCGGCGACGGCCCCGCCGGCGTGCGGGTCCTGGTCCACGCCCAGAACCGGGCACGCGCCCTGACCCGGCTGCGCAACCTCGGACTGCGGGCGGTCTACCTGCGCGGCAACGCGGCCCCGCCGACCCCGGACGAGATCACGGCCGTGCTGCACCACCCCGACGGCCTGGTGTGGCGTACCGCACCGGACAACGGTGTCGGCTCGCCGGACCTGGTGACCGAGCTGTGGCACCCGATCCGCTCCCTGCTGCGCCGCCCCACGCCCCAGACCTGAGGACGGGCGCCCCGGGGCCCGGTCAGCCGCGGGCCACGACCGGCTTGCCGGTCAGCTCCACGCCCGCCTCGCGCAGCTCCTCCAGCGCCCGGTCGGTGGTCTCCTGGGCCACGCCGGCGGTCAGGTCGAGCAGGACCTGGGTGCGGAAGCCCTCCCGTGCCGCGTCCAGCGCGGTGGCCCGCACACAGTGGTCGGTGGCGATCCCGACGACGTCGACCTCGTCGATCTCCCGGGCCCGCAGCCAGTCGGCGAGCGGGACGCCGTTCTCGTCGGCGCCCTCGAAGCCGCTGTACGCGGCCGTGTAGGCGCCCTTGTCGAAGACGGCGTCGATCGCGCCGGAGGCGACGGCGGGCGCGAAGTTCGGGTGGAAGCCGACGCCCTCGGTGCCGGCGACACAGTGCGCCGGCCAGGAGCGGACGTAGTCGGGCTCGTCCGCGAAGTGGCCGCCGGGCGCGATGTGGTGGTCCCGGGTGGCCACCACATGCCGGTAGCCGGCGGGCGCCTGCCCGATCAGCTCGGTGATGGCGGCGGCGACGTCGGCACCGCCGGCCACCGCGAGGCTGCCCCCCTCGCAGAAGTCGTTCTGCACATCGACGACGATCAAGGCGCGACGCATGCGGTGTCCTTCGGGCTATGGGATCTACAGGGAGTCACGACAGGGGCTGTCTACCCGTCCTCGGCGGGGGCCAGTCGCGGCCCGTCCCTGGCGGGGGCCAGTCGCGGGGCCGGCCCGGGTGCCCGCGGCGCGGGCAGGGAGCGGGTGCCGGGTTCGGGGCGGCCGGGTGCCGGGGGCGGGGCGGCGGGTGGCTGGTCGCCGGTTCCCCGCGCCCCTGCACGGGCTCCGGTCGCGTCGGCCGTGTGCTCGGCCCCGCCTACGCGTACTCCGTGGGGAGCACCGGCTCGCCGCGGGAGAGCTGTGTCGCGGACAGCGGGAGGTTCGCGCGCACCGCCGTGTGACGGTCCCGGGCGACGTCGAGGGGTTCGCGTCCCACGACCTGGCCCTGCTTCACCAGCTCCACCAGCAGCTGCCGGTCCGCCAGCTCGGTCGGCACCGCCCCGGTGCCCACGACCTCGGCCTCGGCGACGCCGTACGCGTCCAGCCGCCGCGCGGCCCACTTGCGGCCCCCGACGGACGTCTTCCCTCCGGAGGACTTCTTCGCCACCGCCTTCAGCGGCGAGCGCGGGTCAGCGGTCTCGGCCCGGGCGACCAGCTTGTACACCATGGACGACGTCGGGTGCCCGGAGCCGGTCACCAGCTGCGTGCCCACGCCGTAGGCGTCCACCGGCGCCGCCGCCAGCGAGGCGATGGCGTACTCGTCGAGGTCCGAGGTCACGATGATCTTGGTGTTCCGTGCGCCCAGCTCGTCCAGCTGCTGCCGCACCCGGTGCGCCACCAGCAGCAGGTCGCCGGAGTCGATGCGCACCGCGCCCAGCTCGGGCCCGGCGATCTCCACCGCGGTCCGTACGGCCTCGGCGACGTCGTAGGTGTCCACCAGCAGCGTGGTGCCCCGGCCCATGGAGTCCACCTGGGCCTGGAAGGCGTCCCGCTCCCGGTCGTGCAGCAGGGTGAAGGCGTGCGCGGAGGTGCCGACGGTGGGGATGTTGTAGCGGAAGCCGGCCGCCAGGTCGGAGGTGGAGGTGAAGCCGCCGACGTACGCGGCGCGGGCCGCGGCCACCGCGGACAGCTCGTGGGTGCGCCGGGCGCCCATCTCGATCAGCGGGCGCCCGCCGGCCGCCGACGACATCCGGGACGCGGCCGCGGCGATCGCGGAGTCGTGGTTGAGGATGGAGAGGATCACCGTCTCCAGCAGCACGCACTCGGCGAAGGAGCCCTCCACCCGCAGGATCGGCGAGCCCGGGAAGTACACCTCGCCCTCGGGGTAGCCCCAGATGTCCCCGGTGAAGCGGTAGCCGGCGAGCCAGTCCAGCGTCTCGTCGTCGACGATCGCGCGTTCGCGCAGGAAGCCGAGCACATCGGCGTCGAAGCGGAAGTTCTCCACCGCGTCCAGGACGCGTCCGGTGCCGGCGACGACGCCGTAGCGCCGTCCGTCCGGCAGCCGCCGGGTGAAGACCTCGAACACGCTCCGCCGCCCGGCCGTACCCGCCTTCAGGGCGGCCTGCAGCATCGTCAGCTCGTAGTGGTCCGTGAAGAGCGCCGTCGAGGGAACGTCCACCGGCAGCCCAAGGTCCGCTGTGTTCATGGGCAGGATGCTACCCCCATTTCGTCACTCTGACGATTTCAGGCGCGTGTGATCTGCGCCCGCCCGAATTCCGCACCGCCGGGGGGCGGTTTGTGCGAGTACCCCCCTCAGGTGGCAGCATGGGCACTGTGACGGCAGCCGCACCCATCGAGATCGAGAAGACCGAGTCGGCGGAAGAGGTGTCCGCCGTACCCGAGCCCGACGTTCCCTGGGTGACGATCGTCCACAACGACCCCGTCAACCTCATGAGCTATGTGACCTACGTCTTCCAGACGTACTTCGGGTACTCCAAGGACAAGGCCACCAAGCTCATGCTCGACGTCCACCACAAGGGCAGGGCGGTCGTCTCCAGCGGGAGCCGCGAGGAGATGGAACGCGACGTGCAGGCCATGCACGGCTACGGTCTGTGGGCCACCCTCCAGCAGGACCGGAAGTAGCGAACCTCCTCCATGCCAGGAACCTTCGAACCGCTCCCCGGCGGCGGCGCGGCCGTCGCGCTCGACGACGTCGAGATCTCCATCATCCGCTCCCTCGCGGTGCAGCTCCTGGAGCTGATCGGCCCCGGCCCCGCCGAGGACGCCCCGGCCGACCCGCTCGCCGAGCTGTTCGCCGAGGGTCCGAGCGAGCCGCCCTCCGACCCGGTCCTCAGGCGTCTGTTCCCCGACGCCTACACCGATCCCGAGGAACAGCCGGCCAGTACGCGCGAGGCGGAGGAGCGCGCGGCGCACTCCGCCGAGTTCCGCCGCTACACCGAGAACGACCTGCGGGCCGGCAAGCGCGAGAACGCGCTGGCGGTGATCCGCTCGCTGGACGCCCTGAACTCCGCGGGCGACGGCGGCGCGGTCCTCAAGCTCTCCCCGGAGGAGTCCCAGCAGTGGCTGGGGGCGCTGAACGATCTGCGCCTGGCGATCGGCTCCCGGCTGGAGATCACCGACGAGGACGACACCGATCTGCTCTACCGGCTGCCCGACGAGGACCCGCGCAAGCCGATGGTGATGGCGTACCTGTGGCTGGGCGGCCTCCAGGAGACGCTCGTCACGACCCTTATGCCCTGATCCGCCCCCGGACGGTGTTCGCTCAGAGGACGCTCAAATCCGGATAACGATCCTGTGAAATCGCCATCCCCGTTCGCCCCTTTCGGATGGCATTTGTCCGGTTCTCCCTGTGTGATGCGTCACAGGGCGCATCTGTGATCTCTGTTGCGGCCGTGATAAATCTTCACGACCGCCCGGCGAACACCACCCATGTTCAGCCGGGTGCGCCACCGAGCCGGCAACCGCCGGCCAGGCACGAGCAGGCGAGTGAAGCCCGCTCAGCTCCATCATCCGGGGGGATCGAGACCCGATCCGAGGCCGACGAGAGGCCCGGGTCGGCATGGAGAAAGGCGCACCACACATGACCTCTGAGCAGGTCGACAAGGGCACTGCCCCCGAGGAGGGGTACGAGCGCGGGCTCGGCAGCCGGCAGGTCCAGATGATCGCGATCGGCGGAGCCGTCGGCGTGGGTCTGTTCCTGGGGGCCGGGGCCAACATCGCCAAGGCCGGTCCCAGCCTCATCCTGATGTACGCCCTCGCGGGCGTGATCATCTTCTTCATCATGCGGGCGCTCGGCGAGCTCCTGCTCTACCGTCCCGTCTCGGGCTCGTTCGCCGAGTACTCGCGCGAATTCCTCGGCCCGTTCTTCGGTTACTTCACCGGCTGGACGTACTGGCTGATGTGGGTCGTCACCGGCATGGCCGAGCTCACGGCCGCCGCGATCTACGTCAACTACTGGTTCCCGGCCGTTCCGCAGTGGGTCACGGCGCTGGTGTTCCTGGTGATCCTGTTCGGGGTGAACCTGATCTCCGTGAAGCTCTTCGGTGAGCTGGAGTTCTGGTTCTCGATGGTCAAGGTCACCGCCCTGATCGGCATGATCGTGATCGGTCTCGGCGTGCTCACCTTCGGCTTCTCCTCCGCCGGTGACACCGCCGCCGTCTCCAACCTGTGGGCCTTCGACGGCTTCTTCCCCAAGGGCATCGGCTCGTCCCTGATGACCCTGCAGGGCGTGATGTTCGCCTACCTCGCCGTCGAGCTGGTCGGCGTCACCGCCGGCGAGTCGGAGGACCCGGAGAAGACCCTCCCGAAGGCGATCAACACCCTGCCCTGGCGCATCGCCCTGTTCTACGTCGGCGCCCTCACCGTCATCCTGTGCGTGGTGAAGTGGACCGAGTTCGCCGCCGGCGTCAGCCCCTTCGTGAAGGCGTTCGCGGAGATCGGCATCCCGGCCGGCGCGGGCATCGTGAACTTCGTGGTGCTCACCGCCGCCCTGTCGTCCTGCAACTCCGGCATGTACTCCACGGGCCGCATGCTGCGCACCCTGGCCGACAACGGCGAGGCGCCGCGCGCCTTCCAGAAGCTGTCCTCCACCAAGACGCCGGCGTTCGGCATCACCGTCTCCGTCGGCTTCATGGCCATCGGCGTGGTGCTGAACTACATCGTCCCGGAGAAGGCCTTCGGCTACGTCACCTCCGTCGCCACCGCGGCCGGCATCTGGACCTGGCTGATGATCCTCGTCAGCCACGTGCTCTACCGCCGCGCGGTGGTCGCCGGCCGGCTGCCCGCCTCCGCCTTCCCCGCCCCGGGCGGCGCGAAGTGCTCCTACGTCGCCATAGCGTTCCTCCTCTTCGTCACCGGCCTGATCGCCTACGACAGCGAGTCGCGCATCTGCCTGTACGTCATGGCCGGCTGGGCCGTCGCCCTCGGCATCGGCTGGGCCGTGCTCAAGGCGCGCAACCCGGAGGTCACCCAGCGCCGCGAGCCGGAGCTGGACCGGGTCGGCTGAGCCACCCCGGGACGTCCCGCCGCAGGGAGCTCTCGTGGCGCCCCGCTGCGGCCGCCGCTCAGGACGTCCGGCATACGGGCCGTTCCGTACCAACCCTCGGTACGGAACGGCCCTTCTGCTTATCCTGAGCCCCATGCTGACCATCACCCAGGCCCTCTACGACCAGATCGTCGCCCACGCCCGCAAGGACCACCCCGACGAGGCGTGCGGCGTCGTCGCGGGCCCGGCGGGCTCGGACCGCCCCGAGCGCTTCGTCCCCATGCTGAACGCGGCCATGTCGCCGACGTTCTACGAGTTCGACTCCGGCGACCTGCTCAAGCTCTACCGCGAGATGGACGACCGCGACGAGGAACCGGTGGTCATCTACCACTCCCACACCGCCACCGAGGCGCACCCCTCGCGCACCGACATCTCCTACGCCAACGAACCCGGCGCCCACTACGTCCTCGTCTCCACCGCCGACACCGACGGCCTCGGCGAATTCCAGTTCCGCTCCTTCCGGATCGTGGACGGCGAGGTCACGGAGGAGGAGGTCAGGGTCGTGGAGTCCTACTGAGCCGAACCCCGTCTCACTCGCCGGACGAATAGCGTCCGGCATGCGGAATCACACTCCGGGACCGGGCACGGGAATCGATACGATGAGCCCATGGTTCTTCTCGACGTGAGCGACAAGGCGCCGGGCACGCTGCTCGTGGCGCGGCTGCACGTCGACCTGTGCAGGCTGAACAGCGCCATCTGTTGATCTTCTGCTGCCGCCGTCCGACCGTGGCCGCGGCGCTCCCGCAGTGCCGAAATCCCGGGGGCATCCCCGGGTGCGCGCGCCTGACCGAACCGACGACACCTTCCGACAGGAGCCCTGAGCCATGGCCATCGAGGTCCGCATCCCGACCATCCTCCGCACCTACACCGACGGCCAGAAGGCGGTGCAGGGCAAGGGGGACACCCTCGCCGAGCTGTTCGCCGACCTCGAGACCCGGCACGCGGGCATCCAGGCCCGCATCGTGGACGGCGATCAGCTGCGCCGCTTCGTCAACGTCTACCTCAACGACGAGGACGTCCGCTTCCTCGACGGCATCGACACCAAGCTGACCGACGGCGACAACGTCACGATCCTGCCGGCCGTGGCCGGCGGCATGGCCTGACCCGCGATGCGCTACGACTCCCCGCTCGCCGCGGTCGGCAACACCCCCCTGGTGCGCCTGCCGCGGCTGTCGCCGTCCGAGGACGTGCGCATCTGGGCGAAGCTGGAGGACCGCAACCCCACCGGCTCCGTCAAGGACCGCCCGGCCCTGCACATGATCGAGCAGGCGGAGAAGGACGGCCGCCTCACACCGGGCTGCACGATCCTCGAACCCACCAGCGGCAACACCGGCATCTCGCTCGCCATGGCCGCCAAGCTCAAGGGCTACCGCATGGTCTGCGTGATGCCCGAGAACACCTCGCAGGAACGCCGTGACCTGCTCGGCATGTGGGGCGCGCAGATCATCTCCTCCCCGGCCGCGGGCGGCTCCAACACCGCCGTACGCGTCGCCAAGGAGCTGGCCGCCGAACACCCCGACTGGGTGATGCTCTACCAGTACGGCAACCCCGACAACGCCGGCGCGCACTACGCGACGACCGGCCCGGAGATCCTCGCCGACCTGCCCTCGGTCACCCACTTCGTGGCCGGCCTCGGGACGACCGGCACCCTCATGGGCGTCGGCCGCTACCTGCGCGAACACAAGCCCGACGTCAAGATCGTCGCCGCCGAGCCGCGCTACGACGACCTCGTCTACGGCCTGCGCAACCTCGATGAGGGCTTCGTCCCCGAGCTGTACGACGCCTCCGTCCTCACCACCCGCTTCTCCGTCGGCTCCGCCGACGCCGTCACCCGCACCCGGGAACTCCTCCAGCAGGAGGGCATCTTCGCGGGCGTCTCCACCGGCGCCGCCCTGCACGCGGCGATCGGCGTGGGCAAGAAGGCCCTCAAGGCGGGCGAGTCCGCCGACATCGTCTTCGTCGTGGCCGACGGCGGCTGGAAGTACCTGTCCACCGGCGTGTACACGGCGGCGACGACCGAGGAAGCCATCGAGACACTGCAGGGCCAGCTCTGGGCGTGAGCCCCGGGCGCTAACCCGCCAGGTGACGGACCTGGTCCCACAGGACCGGGTCCACCACGCCCACCCGGCGGCGGAAGTCACCCACCGGCACCTCCCGCAGCTCGTCCGTCTGCAGGAAACTCGCCCGGCCCTGCGCGTCCCCCACCGAACCCGGCGGCAGCGGGATCACCCCGGACCGCTCGTCGTGAAACTTCGTGCTGATCTTCGCCACCCGCACCCGGCGCCGGCGCACCGACAGCACCAGACACGGCCGGTCCTTGCTCTGCGGCCCGTCCTCGTACGGCACCTGCGCCCACCAGATCTCCGCCGGCCGCGGGCGCAGCGCCGCGGTGGCCGCCCGCGCCCGCCGCGCCTCGCGCCGCCCGCGCCCCCAGCCGTCCACGAGCACGGCGACCAGCGCCAGCAGCACCACCGCCGCGAGCGCCAGCCACCAGGACGTGTCCATACCGACGACGTTACCGGCGTACCTCACACAGCGCGCCCTCACGGTCACACCGATCGGCCGCCCGGACGCGCCCGGAACCCGCAACTTCCATCCGAACCGGTGACAGCGCAGGTGAGTTCGCCCACAACAGCCCTTGGCGGAGGAGCGACCGGGACTTTTGCGCCTTACGCTCGACGGACCGCACGACCTTCGTCGCCCCCCTTTCACCGGTTCCCCGCCAGCGGAGGTTTCTGCTTCATGAAGCTCACCGTCGTCGGCTGCTCGGGGTCGTTCCCGTCCGCGGATTCGGCCTGCTCGAGCTACCTCGTCGAGGCCGACGGCTTCCGGCTGCTCCTCGACATGGGCAACGGCGCCCTCGGCGAGCTGCAGCGCCACTGCGGTCTCTACGACCTCGACGCGATCTTCCTCAGCCATCTGCACGCCGATCACTGCATCGACATGCTCGGCTACTTCGTCGCGCGCTACTACCGCCACGACGGCGGCCGCTGCGAGCCCCTGCCGGTCTACGGCCCCGAAGGCACCGAGCACCGCCTCACCACGGCCTACGCCGACACCCCGTCGGCCTCGTCCATGAGCGAGGTCTTCGACTTCCACACGGTCAAGCCGTCCACCTTCGAGCTCGGCCCCTTCACCGTGCACACCGAACGCGTGGCCCACCCGGTCGAGGCGTACGGCATCCGCATCGAGCACGGCGGGAAGGTCCTGACGTACTCCGGGGACACCGGCGTCACCCCCGCCCTGGACGAACTCGCCCGGGACGCCGACCTGTTCCTGTGCGAGGCCGCGTTCACCCACGGCAAGGAAGCCATCCCGAACCTGCACCTCAACGGCCGCGAGGCCGGCGAGACCGCGGCCCGCGCCGGCGCCCGCCGCCTGGTCCTCACCCACATCCCCCCGTGGACGGACCCCCAGGCCAACCTCACCGACGCCCGCGCGGTGTACCCCGGCCCCGTGGACCTGGCGGCGCCGAGGACGTCGTACGACATCTGACCCCGCTCCCGCGCCCCGGCAGAAACGATCCCGGGCCCGCGGACCCGGGCATGCGGAAAGGCCCCCCGGTGCGCCCAGTGCGCCGGGGGGCCTTCGTGTGCGGGCAGTGGGGGAGGCTACTTCGCCTCGGCCTTCTGCAGCTCCGCCAGTTCCTCGTCCGACTCCCGGCCCGGGGTCGGCAGGTTCCACTTGGTGATCGCGAAGCGGAAGACGACGTAGTAGACCGCCGCGAAGCACAGGCCCACCAGCGCCAGGCCCCACGGGTTGCTCGCGATGCCCAGGTTCAGCCCGAAGTCGACCGCGCCCGCCGAGAAGCCGAAGCCGTCCCTCATACCGAGCGCCCAGGTCAGCGCCATGGACACACCGGTGAGGACCGCGTGGATGGCGTACAGCACCGGCGCGATGAACATGAAGGTGAACTCGATCGGCTCCGTGACACCCGTGACGAACGAGGTCAGCGCGAGGGAGAACATCATGCCGCCGACGACCTTGCGGCGCTCCGGACGGGCGCAGTGCACGATCGCCAGGCAGGCGGCCGGGAGGGCGAACATCATGATCGGGAAGAAGCCGGTCATGAACTGGCCCGCGTGCGGGTCGCCGGCCAGGAACCGCCCGATGTCGCCGCTCTTGCCGTGGTACTCGCCGGCCTGGAACCAGGGGAAGGAGTTCAGCAGGTGGTGCATGCCGATCGGGATCAGCGCCCGGTTGGCGACACCGAAGATGCCGGCGCCGACGGCGCCCGACCCCACCAGCCACTCACCGAAGTTGTGCAGACCCGTGCCGAGGACCGGCCAGATGTAGCCGAAGACGATGCCGAGGATCAGGCCCGCGAACGCCGACAGGATCGGCACCAGCCGGCGGCCGCCGAAGAAGCCCGCCCAGTCGGGCAGCTTGGTGCGGTAGAAGCGCTGGTAGATCAGCGCCACGACGATGCCCATGACCACGCCGCCGAGGACCTTGGCGTCCACCGGCGCGTCCACCATGACGACCTTGCCGTCGACCGCCGTGGCCACCTTGGGCAGGTTCTTGTCGGTGAACGTGCCCAGCACGTTCTTGAAGACCAGGTAGCCGGTGACCGCCGCGAGGGCCGTCGAGCCGTCGGACTTCTTGGCGAAGCCGATCGCGATGCCCACGGCGAACAGCAGCGCCATGTTGTCCAGGATCGCGTTGCCGCCCGCCGCCATGAAGCCGGCGATCTTGGTGACGAACGTGGGGAAGGAGTCCCGTCCCAGCATGTCCGGGTTGCCGAGACGGACCAGGAGGGCCGCCGCGGGGAGCACAGCGACCGGCAGCATCAGGCTGCGGCCGATGCGCTGCAGGACCGCCATCGGCCCGGCGCCCTTCTTCTGTGCGGCGGGTGCCGCGCTCGCCGTGGTCATCAACTTCCTCCATTGGGCAAGGCGCCGCCAGGGGACAGATGAGGACGGCGGCGTCTTCGGGAAATGCGCGGCGAACCGACGCATGGTCTACACCACTCAGTGGTGTAGACCTGTTGTAGCACGATGAAGGCGGCGTAAGGAACCCGCGATTCCGCGACCGTGACATCACGGCGCGTACCGGACCCAGGTCACGACGAAAAGGCCCCCGAACCGGCACGGTTCAGGGGCCCCTGGCGAAAGACGGCGGCGCCCTCAGGCCTTCGTGGCGTCCTCCACCTCGTCCTCCGGCTCCCGCCCCGGCGTCTTCAGATCGAACTTCGTGATCGCGAACCGGAACACCACGTAATACACGACCGCGAAGCACAGACCGATCGGAATGATCGCCCACGGTTTCGTCGCCAGATTCCAGTTGATGACGTAGTCGATCAACCCCGCCGAGAAACTGAAACCGTCGTGCACCCCCAACGCCCACGTCACCGCCATCGACACACCCGTCAGCACCGCGTGCACCGCGTACAACAACGGCGCGATGAACAAGAACGAGTACTCGATCGGCTCCGTGATCCCCGTCACGAACGACGTCAACGCCACCGACAGCATCAGCCCGCTCACCTCTTTGCGGCGATGAGGCTTCGCCGTGTGCGCGATCGCCAGCGCCGCCGCCGGCAGCGCGAACATCATGATCGGGAAGAACCCCGACGTGAACTGGCCCGCATGCGGGTCACCGGCCAGGAACATGTTGATGTCACCGTGCACCGGCTTACCCCCCGGCGGCGTGTATGTGCCGAACTGGAACCAGATGGGCACGTTCAGGAACTGATGCAGCCCGATCACCAGCAGCGCCCGGTTCGCCACACCGAACACACCCGCACCCCACGACCCCGCGTCCCGCAGCCACTTGCTGAAACTCTCCAGCCCGTCACCGATCGGCGGCCACACCCACAGACACAGCGCCGCGAACGCGATCGCCACGAACGCCATGATGATCGGCACCAGCCGCCGCCCGTTGAAGAAGCCCAGCCAGTCCACCAGCTTCGTGCGATGGAAACGCACCCAGAAGAACGCCGCCAGCAGCCCCATCACGATCCCGCCGAACACCCCCGGATTCTGGAACGTGAACGGCGTCACCGAACCGGCCCCCGCCCCCACACTCACCTGACAGCCGACGTCCGGAACCGCCGTCGACCCGCCCGGACAGCTCTCCGGGAACTGATGCAGCACCTGGTAGTAGACGAGGAAGCCCACCACCGCCGCCAGAGCCGTCGAACCGTCCGACTTCTTCGCCATCCCGATCGCCACACCGATGCAGAACAACAACGGCAGGCCGAGCGAGCCGTCGAGCAGCGCGCCCCCCGCGCCCTTCATCACCTTCGACACGTTCGTCCAGCCCAGACCCTGGTCACCGAACACGTCCGGCTGCCCCAGCCGGTTCAGGATGCCCGCCGCCGGCAGCACGGCGATGGGCAGCTGAAGGCTGCGCCCCATCTTCTGCAGACCCTGGAAGAAACGGTTCCAGCGCTCGCGCACGGGACTCACCGGGCGCGGTGCGGCGGCGGCGCTCTCGGCACTCATGGCGGTGTCCTTCCGGCCCCCTCACCCCGGGGGCGGTTTGGCGACCGTCCGTCAGCTGGTGTAGACCAGTCGCGTACGGTTCGGTTCCGCTGTCGTGATCGCCATCATTCGATACAAACGGCATGACCGCTCGCGAAGCTGAGCCAACTGTGGGTTACTGCGACATAGCGGTTCGGAACAGGTAGTTCAGGGAGACGGAACATGGCCAGCAAGGCAGAGAAGATCGTCGCCGGGCTCGGCGGCATCGACAACATCGACGAGATCGAGGGCTGCATCACCCGCCTGCGCACCGAGGTGCACGATGCCGCGCTGGTCGACGAAGCCGCCCTGAAAGCCGCCGGCGCCCACGGCGTCGTCAAGATGGGCACCGCCATCCAGGTCGTCATCGGCACCGACGCCGACCCCATCGCCGCGGAGATCGAAGACATGATGTGACCCCGGCCGGTCACCCCCGAGGGGCTCCCCCCCACACACGAGGG
Source organism: Streptomyces sp. NPDC028635 (assembly GCF_040637635.1). NCBI lineage: Bacteria > Bacillati > Actinomycetota > Actinomycetes > Kitasatosporales > Streptomycetaceae > Streptomyces > Streptomyces sp. NPDC028635. The sequence goes on from NZ_JBEZWX010000002.1 coordinate 98,380, forward strand.
GAGCCCCTCACGCCGCTCCGGATAGGCTCAGCGCCATGTCTCGCATCGACGGCCGCACCCCCGAACAGCTCCGCCCCGTCACCATCGAACGCGCCTGGAGCAAGCACGCCGAAGGCTCCGTCCTCGTCTCCTTCGGCGACACCAAGGTCCTGTGCACCGCCTCCGTCACCGAAGGCGTCCCCCGCTGGCGCAAAGGCAGCGGCGAAGGCTGGGTCACCGCCGAATACGCCATGCTCCCCCGCGCCACCAACACCCGCGGCGACCGCGAGTCCGTCAAGGGCCGCATCGGCGGCCGCACCCACGAGATCAGCCGCCTCATCGGCCGCTCCCTGCGCTCCGTCGTCGACTACAAAGCCCTCGGCGAGAACACCGTCGTCCTCGACTGCGACGTCCTCCAGGCCGACGGCGGCACCCGCACCGCCGCGATCACCGGCGCCTTCGTCGCCCTCGCCGACGCCATCACCTGGGCCCAGGGCAAGAAACTCATCAAGCCCGGCCGCCGGCCCCTCACCGGCACCGTCAGCGCCGTCTCCGTCGGCATCATCGGCGGCGTCCCCATGCTCGACCTCGCCTACGAGGAAGACGTCCGCGCCGACACCGACATGAACGTCGTCTGCACCGGCGACGGCCGCTTCGTCGAAGTCCAGGGCACCGCCGAAGCCGAACCCTTCGCCCGCGACGAACTCAACGCCCTCCTCGACCTCGCCCTCGCCGGCTGCACCGAACTCACCGCACTCCAGAAGGCGGCACTCGCCGACACCGCCGAAAAGTAATCAACACACCGAAAAGTAAACAACGCGCCAAGAAAGGCGGGCGGCCCGGGCAACCGAGCCGCCCGCCGCCGCGTCAGAACGAATACCGAAACGCAAGCAGCCGACGGGGGCCGGGGAGGCCACCAGGGGAGGGACACCGCACATGGCCGCGAGCCGAGGCCACCGCACCACCACGACCATCGCCGCAGCCATCGCCGCCGTCGCCCTCACCACGGGCCTCACCACCGGATGCGACGCCATCGGCAAAGCCCTGGACTGCGTCCAGACCGCCGACTCCATCGCCGACAGCGTCACCGACCTCCAGCAAGCCGTCGAAAACGCCGCCAACGACCCCACCCGGACCGACCAGGCCCTCGCCGCCATCGACAAAAACCTCGACCAGATCGGCGACCACACCGACAACACCGACGTCAACAAAGCCGTCGACGACCTCCGCAAAGCCGTCGACACCATCCGCACCACCGTCAAGAACGGCGACACCACCCCCGACCTCACCCCCGTCACCGACGCCGCCGGCGAACTGACGAAGGTATGCACACCGTGAGAGCGGACCGGCACAGCCCGGGATACTGAACGCCATGACCCGCCTGATCCTCGCCACCCGCAACGCCGGAAAGATCACCGAGCTCAAGGCCATCCTCGCCGAAGCCGGACTGCCCCACGAACTCGTCGGCGCCGACGCCTACCCCGACATCCCCGACGTCAAGGAAACCGGCGTCACCTTCGCCGAGAACGCCCTGCTCAAAGCCCACGCCCTCGCCCAGGCCACCGGACTGCCCGCCGTCGCCGACGACTCCGGCCTCTGCGTCGACGTCATGAACGGCGCCCCCGGAATCTTCTCCGCCCGCTGGGCCGGCCGCCACGGCGACGACCAGGCCAACCTCGACCTCCTCCTCGCCCAGCTCTCCGACATCGCCGACGCACACCGCGGTGCCCACTTCGCCTGCGCCGCCGCCCTCGCCCTGCCCGACGGCACGGAACGCGTCGTCGAGGGCCAACTCCGCGGCGTACTGCGCCACACCCCCGCCGGCACGGGCGGCTTCGGCTACGACCCGATCCTCCAGCCGGACGGCGAGACCCGCACCTGCGCGGAACTCACCGCCGACGAGAAGAACGCGATCAGCCACCGGGGAAAGGCGTTCAGGGCGCTGGTACCGGTGGTGCGGGAGCTGCTGGGGTGAAGTGATGCAAAACGCCCCGCATCTTCGATTCAAAGGTGCGGGGCGGTGCGGCCGGTGGGATTCGAACCCACACGAGCTTTCGCCCAAGGGCTCCTAAGGCCCTCGCGTCTGCCGTTCCGCCACGGCCGCGCGCAGCGCGGTGCCTACTCTACTGGGCTGCGCTGCGGCCTCGCTGACCTCCTCTGCACCACCCGCTGGTGACGGCATGGCAGTTGGGGCAATGCCAAGCGGCCCGCGTCGGGGGGTTCCCGGGCGGGCCGCTTGGCTGCTGCGACGTTTCTCAGATGCCGAGGTCCTTGATGATCTTGGCCACGTGGCCCGTCGCCTTGACGTTGTACAGGGCGCGTTCGACCTTGCCCTCCTCGTCGACGACGACCGTGGAGCGGATGACGCCGACGACCGTCTTGCCGTAGAGCTTCTTCTCGCCGAACGCGCCGTACGCCTCCAGGACCTTCTTGTCGGGGTCGGCGAGGAGGGTGACCTTCAGGGACTCCTGCTCGCGGAACTTCGCCAGCTTCTCCGGCTTGTCGGGGGAGATGCCGATCACGTCGTAGCCCGCGCCGGCCAGCAGCGAGAGGTTGTCCGTGAAGTCGCACGCCTGCTTGGTGCAGCCTGGCGTGAGCGCGGCGGGGTAGAAGTAGACGATGGTCTTGCGGCCCTTGTGGTCCGCCAGGGACACCTCGTTGCCGTCGGCGTCGGGCAGGGTGAAGGCGGGGGCCACGTCCCCCGGCTGGAGTCGCTCGCTCATCGGACTAGCGTAACCGGGGGTCCTGACAGTGCGGCGGCAGCAGGAACTGACAGACTGTCCAGAACAGCATCGTCTTACTTCGGAGGCCGTACGGTGGCGGACACGTCGGACACGAGAACCCCGGCGCAGATCGAGGCGGACATCAGGCACCGTCGTCAGGTGCTGGCTGCCACGCTGGACGAGATCGGCGTGCGGGTGCACCCGAAGACGATCGTCGGGGACGCGAAGGCCAAGGTCGTCGCCAACCTCGACCACACGGTGGGCCGGGCCTATGTCCAGGTCAACCGGGTGGTCAGTGAGGTGAAGGCGCAGTTCACGGACGAGGAGGGGGCGCCGCGCCTGGAGCGTGTCGTGCCCGTCGCACTGGTCGTGGTCGGCGTCGTCGGGCTGCTCACGCTGGGCACCCGGCGCCGTAAGGACTGACCCCACCCACCCGCGCAAGGCTCAGGTTCAGGCAGGTAGGTTCAGTGGCGTGAGCGCCAACAGAAACGACAGCACCCAGCACGACAAGCTGCCCATCCGCATGCTGCACGACCGCGTCCTCGTGCGGCAGGACACCAGCGAGGGCGAGCGGCGTTCCGGCGGCGGCATCCTGATTCCGGCCACGGCGGCGGTGGGTCGCCGGCTGGCGTGGGCGGAGGTCGTCGCGGTGGGGCAGAACGTGCGGACCGTGGAGCCGGGTGACCGGGTCCTGTACGACCCCGAGGACCGGGCGGAGGTGGAGGTGCGGGGCATCGCGTACGTGCTGATGCGTGAGCGTGACCTGCATGCCGTGGCCGCCGACCGGTTCGAGGGTTCGGAGGACTCCACGGGTCTGTATCTGTGACCGAAAGTTCGGAAAAGGGGCTGGTGGCCAAGGTCACCGGCCCCTTTTGCCGTTGTTTGCTACGGTCGTAGGACACGCCCGACGAGACGCGCCGTACCGGGCCAAGCGCAAAGACGACGCACCCCCGTTCAGAAGTGATCTTCCGGAGGTGTCGTCATGGCGTGGGTTCTGCTGGTCGTCGCCGGTCTGCTCGAGGTGGGCTGGTCGATCGGGATGAAGTACAGCGAGGGGTTCACCCGGCTGTGGCCGAGTGTGTTCACCGGTGCCGGCATCGTCGCGAGCATGGTGCTGCTGTCGTACGCCGCCCGTTCGCTGCCCATCGGTACCGCCTACGGCGTGTGGGTGGGGATCGGTGCGGCCGGTGCGGCGGTGCTCGGCATGGTGGTGCTCGGTGAGCCGGCCACCGCCGCCCGGATCTTCTTCATCTGTCTGCTGCTGGTCGCCGTCGTGGGGCTGAAGGCGACGTCCGGCCACTGACGCCGACCGGCCGGGGCCGGTCCGACGCCAGGGCCGAGCCGGAAGCCGCGGCCTACGGGACCGCGCCGCCGTCGGTCGTGCCGGTGTCCGTGCCGCCACCGCCGGTGGTGTTGCCGCCTCCGGTGGTGGCCGGCCCGCCGCCGGTCGTGTCGCCCGTGGTGCCTCCGCCGCCGGTGGTGTTCCCGCCGCCGTTGGTGCCGCCCCCGCCGGTGGTCGGCGTGCCGCCCGAGGTGGATCCGTTGGTGCCGCCCCCGCCGGTGGTGGGGGTGTCGCCCGAGGTGGATCCGCTGGTGTTGCCGCCGGTGGTCGGGGTGCCGCCGGTCTGGCCCTGCGTCTGTCCCTGGGTCTGGCCCTGGATGCCCTGACCGCCGGTCGTGGTCGTGTCGCCGGTCGCGCCGCCGTCGGTGCCGCCGATCGTGCCGGTCGGGTCCTGGCCGGGGTCGCTGGGCGGGGCCTGCGGCGTGTCCGCGCCGTCCTCGAGCTCCAGGTCGAAGTCGGCGGCGGGCGTGTCCTTCAGCGCCTCCCTGGTGTACTGCGCCCAGATCTCGGTGGGCGCGCCGCCGCCGTTGATGCGGTCGAGGCCCAGCGCGCCGTACAGCGGCTTGTGCGCGGCGGTGTCGGGGTCCTGGCCCATGACGGACACGACGGTGGCGAGGTCGGGGGTGTACCCGGCGAACCAGGCGGCGGTGTCCTTCTCGGCGGTGCCCGTCTTGCCGGCGGCGGGGCGGTCGGCGGCCTGCGCGGCGGTCGCGGTGCCGTTGTCGACGACGCTCTGCAGGATCGCCGTGGTGGTGTCGGCGGCCTCGCGGCTGACGGCCTGGCGGGTCTGCTGCGCGGGCAGCGGGAGGGCGTCACCGTCCTTGGTGATCTTGTCGATCAGGGTGTACGTGCCGTGCTTGCCGTGGTTGGCGAGCGTGGCGTAGGCCTCGGCCATGTCGAGCACGCTGGCGTTGGCCACGCCGAGTGCGATCGACGGGGATGCGTACAGCTCCTTGGTGTCCTTGGGCAGGCCCAGGTCGATCGCGGTCTGCTTGACCTTGGAGGGGCCGACGTCGACGGCCATCTGCGCGTAGACGGCGTTGACGGACTTGTCGGTGGCCTCGCGGACGGTGATGGGGCCGTAGGAGCGCTGGTCCTCGTTCTCGGGGGCGTAGCTGTCGCCGTCCCAGCCCTGGACGGGGCGCTTGTTGGTGCCGTCGTAGATGGTGTTCGGGGTGAGGGGGCGGCCGTCCTGGGTGGTGGCGCCGTTCTCGACGGCGGAGGTGAAGACGAACGGCTTGAAGGTGGAGCCGACCTGGAAGTCTCCGCGGGTGGCGCCGTTGGTGTACTGCTTGACGTAGTCGATGCCGCCGTACATGGCGACGACCTTGCCGGTCCTGGGGTCGACGGAGGCGCCGCCGGCGCGGACGTACCGGTCGGCCTTGTTGTTCTTCTTGTCGAGCTTGCTGATCAGTTTGTCGTTGACCGCTTCGACGAAGGCGTCCTGCTTGTCCTTCTGCAGGGTGGTGGTGATGCGGTAGCCGCCGCGTTCGAGGTCGTCGGGGTCGACGATCTTGTTGTCGCGCAGGTAGTCCTTGATGGCGTCGACGATGTAGCCGCGCTGGCCGGACATGCTGGTGGAGGCGGTGGCCTGCTTGGGCGCGGGGAACTTCATCCCGGCGCGTTCGGCCTGCGGCAGCCAGCCCTTCTTGACCATGCCGTCGAGGACGTAGTTCCAGCGGGCTTCGGCGGCGCGGCGGTTCTCCGGGTGGGCGACGACGTCGTACTCGCTGGGGGCGTTGAGCAGGGAGGCGAGGTAGGCGCCCTGTGCGGCGTTCAGGTCGACGGCGTCGACGCCGTAGTAGGCGCGGGCGGCGGCCTGGATGCCGTAGGCGTTGCGGCCGAAGAAGCTGGTGTTGAGGTAGCCCTCGAGGATGTCGTCCTTGCTCTTCTCGCGGTCGAGCTTGATCGAGATGAAGAACTCCTTCACCTTGCGGGTGACGGTCTGCTCCTGGCCGAGGTAGTAGTTCTTCACGTACTGCTGGGTGATGGTGGAGCCGGACTGCTTGCCCTTGCCGGTGGCGGTGTTCCAGGCGGCGCGGACCATGGCCTTGGGGTCGACGGCGGACTCGGTGTAGAAGTCGCGGTCCTCGGCGGCGAGCACGGAGTGCTGGGCGGCCTTGGAGACCTGGGCGAGGGAGACGTTCTCGCGGTTGATGTCGCCGTCGCGGGCGATCTCGGTGCCGTCGGCGTACAGGTACACGTTGGCCTGCTTGGTCGCGACCGCGTTCGCCGAGGGGATCTTGACCATGGAGTAGCCGAGGAAGAAGGCCCCGACGACGAGCAGCACGCCGATGACGAAGGTCCCGACGACCATGCGCCAGGTGGGGAAGAGCCGCCGCCATCCGGTACGGCGGGGGCGCTTGCCCTTCTTTCCGCCGCCGCCGGCGCCTCCGCCTCCGCCGGTTCCGCCGTCGCCACCGGTGCCTCCGGTACCGCCGGCGCCGGTGGCGTGCATGGCCGCGGTCGCGGTGGTGGCCGCGGCGGGGCCCGTGGCTCCGGTGTCGCGCGGGGCCGCGGGGGAGTGCGGGGCGCGGCCGGTGCCGGTCGCGTGCGCGGTGGCTCCGGTCGCGGCGGTCGGGGTGGTGGTGTGCGCGGTGGTCGTGGGCGTGCTGCGGGCACCACGGCCGGGTGCGGCGGCACGCGGGGAACCGGTGGTGCCGGGGGACGACGGGACGCCCGCGGCCGCCGCGCCACCCGCCGCGTTCGCCGACGGTACGGCCGCTGCGGCGCCCTGTGCCGCCCCGGCCCCCGCTGCGCTCGCGGCCGCAACGGCACCCGCACCGCGCGCCGCGGACTGCCCGGCCCGGGACTTGCGGCCCGTGCCGCCGGTGGGCCGGCTGCCGGTGGACGGGCCGGCCTGTGCGTCGCCGCCGTCTCCGGCGTCGCGGGTGGCCGGTCCCGGCGTGGCGGACTCGGCTCCGGGAGTCCGGCTGCCCTTGGGCTGCCGCCCGGCGTCGACGGCACGGAGGACCTGGGTGGTGTCGGAGTCGCGCTCCGGCGCCGCGTCCTGTGCAGCCACGGTCGCGCGCTCGGCCCTGGCGGCCCTGGCGGCCCGTGCCTGGGAGACCGGCCCCACGCCGGTGCTCTTGCCGACGGCCCCGGTGGCCCCGACGGCCCCGGCGTCACCGGCCCGTCCGGCTCCGTCGGCTCGTCCGGCCTCGTCGGCACGCGCCGCCCCGTCGGCCGGTCCAGCGGCGTCCGTCCCGGCGACCGGGGCGCCGGAGACCCGTGCAGCCCCGCCGCCCTTGGCGTCCCGCCCGGACCCGGCACTCCTGGCGTCCTGCCCGGACCCGGCGCGCCTGGCGTCCCGCCCGACTTCGCTGCCCGCGGTGTTACGTCCGGTTCCACTGCCGGCGGCGTCACGTCCAGCCCCGGCACCCTTGGCGTCCCGCCCGGTTCCGCTGCCCGCGCTGTCGGGCCCGGCCCCCGGGCCCGTGGCGTCCCGCCCGCCCCGGGCGGCCTGCCGGTCCGCGTCGGCGGCCTGCCGGTCCGCGCCGGGGCCCTGCCGGTCGGTGCCGGCGCTCTGCCGGTCGGACCCCGCGGGCCCCGCCGCTCGCGCGGCCGCCGCCGCCCGCGCGGCCCTGGCGGCTCGGGCGGCCTTGGGGTCGGCGCCCGGCCCGGGCTCCTGCTTCGCCGAGCCCGGGTTCGGCTGCTGCGGCTCGTCGCTCATCTCGTGCACGGACTCCTGTTTTCGCGTCGTACGTTCCCGTACGGCCTACTACGCCTGCCGGCGCCCACATGCGCCGTCTGCGCCCGCTTACGCCACCGGCGCCCCCATTGAAGACTCTCGCAGCGGGCGTTTCGTTCCCGGTGGCCCCGCCCCGCTCCGCCTCCGGCCGGAAAACGCGTGGCGGACCGCGGCGGACACGCACTAGGCTCCTGCGCTTCGGTGCCGGGACGAGCCGGGAGGTCGTCGGCGTGGGAGCGGGGCGGTTGTACGCGGCCGTCGCGGTGGGCGGTTTCAGACGGTACGCGACGTATCGGGCGGCCACGGTCGCCGGGGTGTTCACGAACACCGTCTTCGGGTTGATCTTGGTATACACCTACTTGGCCCTGTGGGACGAAAAACCGCACCTCGGCGGGTACGACCAGGCCCAGGCGACGACGTACGTATGGCTCGGTCAGGCGCTGCTGTCGACGCTCGCGCTCGGCGGCGGGGGCGTCGAGGACGAGCTGATGGAGCGCATCCGCACCGGCGACATCGCGATCGACCTGTACCGCCCGGCCGACCTGCAACTGTGGTGGCTGGCCGCCGACCTGGGCCGGGCCTGTTTCCAGCTGCTCGGCCGCGGCGTGATTCCTTTCACCTTCGGCGCGCTGTTCTTCCCGGTGGCCCTGCCCGCACACGCCGCGACCTGGGCCGCGTTCCTCGTCGCCGTGGCGCTGGCGATGGTGGTCGGCTTCGGCATCCGCTATCTGATCGCGCTCACCGCGTTCTGGCTGCTGGACGGCACCGGCGTGATGCAGATGCTGATGATCACCGGCACGTTCTGCTCCGGCATGATGCTGCCGCTGAACCTCTTCCCGGGCGCGCTCGGCGACGTGGTGCGCGCGCTGCCCTGGTCGTCGCTGCTCCAGGCCCCGGCCGATGTGCTGCTGGGACACGCCGATCCGTGGCCGACGTACGCGTTCCAGGCCGGCTGGGCCGTGGTGCTGCTCGCGGCCGGACGGGCCGTGCAGTCGGTGGCGACGCGCAGGGTGGTGGTCCAGGGTGGCTGAGATGGGCCGTGCGCGGGAGGCGGCGCGGGCGTACCGGCTGGTCGCCGGGATGTGGATCCGCTCCACCCTCGCCTACCGCACCTCCTTCGCGCTGACCACGCTCGGCAACTTCGCGCTGACCGGCCTGGACTTCGTCGCGATCCTGCTGATGTTCTCCCGCGTGGACGCCCTCGGCGGCTACTCGCTCGCCCAGGTCGCCTTCCTCTACGGGGCGTCGTCCGTCGCGTTCGGCGGGGCCGACCTCGCGATCGGCTCGATGGACCGGCTCGGGCGGCGGGTGCGCGACGGCACGCTGGACATCCTGCTGGTGCGTCCGGCGCCGGTGCTGGCGCAGATCGCCGCCGACCGTTTCGGTCTGCGCCGGCTGGGCCGCATCACCCAGGGCACGCTGGTGCTGGGCTGGGCGCTGGCGCGGCTGGACATCGACTGGACGCCGTCGCGGCTGCTGCTGATGCCGGTGATGCTGCTCAGCGGCCTGGTGATCTTCTGCGCGGTGTTCGTGGCGGGCGCGGCGTTCCAGTTCGTCGCGCAGGACGCGTCGGAGGTGCAGAACGCCTTCACCTACGGCGGGACGACGCTGTTGCAGTACCCGCCGACGGTGTTCGGCACGGAGCTGGTGCGCGGGGTGGTGTTCGTGCTGCCGCTGGCGTTCGTGAACTGGCTGCCGGCGGCCTATGTCCTCGGCCTGCCGATGCCGCTGGACCTGCCCCGCTGGGTGGCGTTCGCGCCGCCGCTGGTGGCGGTGGCGTGCTGTGCCCTGGCCGCGGCCGCCTGGCGGTCGGGGCTGCGGGCGTACCGGAGTACGGGGAGCTGAGGGCGAGTGGGCATGACGGAAGCGTTCATCGAGGTCGACCGGGTGGAGAAGGTCTTCGACGTGCGCCGCAGGACCGGCTTCCTCACCCGGGAGCGGCGGCAGGTGCGGGCCGTCGACGCGCTGTCGTTCACGGTCGCGCGTGGCGAGATGGTCGGCTACATCGGGCCGAACGGTGCCGGGAAGTCGACCACGATCAAGATGCTGACCGGCATCCTCACTCCGAGCGGCGGCCGGCTGCGCGTCGCCGGTATCGATCCCTCCCGTGAGCGCACCCGGCTCGCGCACCGCATCGGTGTGGTGTTCGGGCAGCGCACCACGCTGTGGTGGGACCTGCCGCTGATCGACTCCTACCGGCTGGTGCACCGCATGTACCGGGTGCCGGACGCCCGTTACCGGGAGAACCTCGAGCGCTGTGTCGAACTGCTCGAACTCGGTGACCTGTTGGACGTGCCGGTGCGTCAGCTGTCGCTGGGCCAGCGGATGCGCGGCGACATCGCGGCGGCGCTGCTGCACGACCCGGAGGTGCTGTACCTGGACGAGCCGACGATCGGCCTGGACGTCGTGTCGAAGGCGAAGGTCCGCGCCTTCCTGCGGGATCTGAACGCCGAACGCGGCACGACGGTCCTGCTGACCACGCACGACCTTCAGGACATCGAGCAGCTGTGCTCCCGCGTGATGGTCATCGACCACGGCCGTCTGATGTACGACGGCCCGCTCGCCGGGCTGCACGAGGCGGGCGAGAGCGAGCGCACCCTCGTGATCGACCTGGAACGCGAGCTCCCGCCGATCGACGCGCCCGCTCCGGCGCGGGTGGTCCGGGTGGAGGGGCCGCGCCAGTGGCTGGCGTTCCCGGCGTCGGAGTCGGCGGCGCCGCTGGTGGCGCGGCTCGCGACGCGGTACCCGCTGGTGGATCTGTCGGTGCGCGAGCCGGACATCGAGGCCGTGATCGCGCGGATGTACGTGGAGCAGCCGTCTCCTCCGGCCGGTCAGCCGTCCCCTCCCGGTCCGCCGTCTCCTTCCGCCGGTCAGCCGCCCCGTGCCGCCGGTCAGCCGTCCCCTCCCGCCGGTCAGCCGCCCCGTCCCGCCGAGGAGTCGGTTTCGTAGCCGCCGACCGGTGCTTCTCGTAGGCTGCTGGCATGACCGACGACGCAGTCCCGGACCTTCGCGCGTCCGACGCCGATCGCGAGCGGGTCGCCGAGATCCTGCGGGACGCCCTCGCCGAGGGGCGCCTGGACATGGCCGAGTTCGAGGAACGGCTCGACGCCACGTACCAGGCGCGTACCTACGGCGAACTGGCCCCGATCACCCGTGACCTGCCGTCCCCGGGCGTGCCGGCCCCGGCCGTCTCCCTGACCAAGGAGCCGGAGGTCGGCGGGAGTTGGCGGGAGCGGATCGTCGGCGGCGACGGCGCCTCGCAGTGGGCCGTGGCCGTCATGTCCGGCTTCCAGCGCAAGGGCCGCTGGACGGTGCCCCGCCGCATGGACTGCGTGGCCTTCTGGGGCGGCGGCGAACTGGACCTGCGCGACGCCCTCTTCGCGGACCGCGAGGTCGTGATCAACTGCGTGGCGATCATGGGCGGTGTGAACATCGTCGTACCGCCCGGTGTCGAAGTCGTCGTCCGCGGCATCGGCGTCATGGGCGGCTTCGACCAGTCGGAGGCGGACGTCGTCGGCGACCCCGGCGGCCCCCGCGTGATCGTCACCGGCTTCGCCTTCTGGGGCGGCGTCGGCGTCGAACGCAAGCTGCCCCGCGCGGAGCGGCTGCGGCTGAAGGAGGAGCGCCGCCGCGAGAAGCTCGAGCGCGGGAAGTCGCCGCGCGAGATCCGGTCCGGCTTCCACGAGGACGTCCGTGAGGCCCACCGCCGCTCCCGCGACGCCCACCGCGACCTGCACCGTGAACGCCGGGAGGACCGGGAGCGCGGGAGGCGCGGGGAGTACTAGCCGGCCGGCGCCTGCGGGGCGGGAGGGCGTCTTCCGCTCAGGCCGCCGCCCGCTGCGGCGTCGCGGACCCGCCCGTCAGCTCCCGCAGGTCGAACACCTCCGCCATCCGCCGGTACCCCCGGTCGCTGGGATGCAGATGGTCCCCGCAGTCGTACGGCGCCGACAGCCGCCGCGGGTCGTACGGGTCGCGCAGCGCCTTGTCGAAGTCGACGACCGCGTCGAACACGCGGCCCGCCCGGATCTGCGCGTTGACCTGCCGGCGTACGGTCTCCCGCTCCTTCGTGTCCCAGGTGTGCCCGCCGAACGGCGTGAGCGTCGCCCCGATCACCTTCAGCCCGTGGGCGTGGGCCTGCCGTACCAGGTCGCGCAGCCCCTCGACGATGCGCTCGGGGGCGGCGGGCCGGGGCGGGCGCAGGATGTCGTTGACGCCGAGGTCGATGACGACGGCCTTCACGTGGGGGCGGCCGAGTACGTCGCGCCGGAAGCGGTGCGGCGCGCTGGGGTTGTCCGTGGACAGGCCGTCACCGTCGACGAGCAGGCGGTTGCCGCTGATGCCGGCGTTGACCACGGCGTAGCGCGGCACGTTCTCGCCGTCGTGTGCGGCGGTCCGCAGCCGGTCCGACAGCACGTCCGGCCAGCGCCGGTTGGCGCCCTGCGTCGACCCCGAGCCGTCCGTGATCGAGTCGCCGAGCAGGACGACGGTGCCGTCGGCGTCGTCGCTGAGCACGTCCAGGGCGGTGAGGTAACGCCAGTACGGCACGCGCCTGGTGTAGGGGTCGGGGCTCTCGCTCCGCGCGTGGTCGCCCGCGGCGGCGTAGGAGATCTGCCGTGCCACCCGGTGGACGGTGACAGGTCCGGACGGGGTGGGGGAGAAGGTGCTGACCAGCACGTCGCTGTCCGGCGGGAGCACGATCCGCGCGGGGTCGCTGACCACCTGGCCGCCGGCCGGGACGACGACCCGCGTGGCCCCGCCGAAGGTCAGCCGCCGTACGTTGCCGGGCCGCGCCGCTGCCGTGCCGGATCCGGCGGCGACGGCGAGGGAGGCGTCGGTCAGGGTGAGCGGACTCCGGCCGTAGAGGTTGGACAGCGTGATCCGGGCACTCGTACCGCCGACGCCGGTGTGCACCACGTTGCGGACCGACAAGCCCGCCACGCCCCGGACCTCGGTGCCGGGTTCGTGACCGGACGGTGAGGCGGCCCAGGAGCCGACCCATGTGCCGGTGGAGGCGGGGTGGGCGGAGTCGTACGGCGTGGAGGCGGCCCTTCCCCGGCCGGGGAAGCCGTCGTTCACGGCCAGGTAGATGCCGACGGACGCGACCGTGATGAGTGCGACGATCGCGCAGAGCAGGGCATAACCGTGACGCCTGGCCATGGGGGTATGTGTCTCCTCGGACAGCGGGAGCCCGGGTCGGGTGCCCGGTACTCCGAAAGGATCACCTCATGATGCGACATGAGGAAGGAACGACCGCACACGGCCCCGGCGGCCCACGCTGCCGCCCCGGCCGCCCCACCCGGCTCGCCGTCCGGCCGGGAACCTTTCACCGCGCCCGGGAGTCGCTCCTACGGGGCGGGACAGATCGGGAAAGAGACAATGGTGAAGGATCCATGATCGGACGGACCGAACGGACCTAAGGGAGCGGACGGAGCGGATGGACTCGGAGATAAAGGCCGGCGAGGCGCCCACGCGCGCCATGACCGCCTTCGGCCCCGCCGACGAGGAGCGCCGCCGCGGCGTGCGCCGGATGAAACTGACCGCGACCGGTCTGCTGCTCCTCGTCGCCGTCGTCTACGTCCTCGCCAAGTGGGCCGACGACTCCGGCGCGGGCGCCTGGGCGGCGTACGTCGCCGCGGCCGCCGAGGCCGGCATGGTCGGCGCGCTCGCCGACTGGTTCGCCGTCACCGCTCTCTTCCGCCATCCCCTCGGCCTGCCCATCCCGCACACCGCGATCATCCCCAACAAGAAGGACCAGCTGGGCGTCTCCCTCGGCGAGTTCGTCGGCGAGAACTTCCTCTCCGAGGACGTCGTACGGCAGCGGCTGCGCGCCGTCGGCATCGGCAGCCGGCTCGGCTCCTGGCTCGCCGAACCCGCCAACGCCGACCGGGTGACCGCCGAGCTGTCCACCGCGCTGCGCGGCGCGCTGACCGTGCTGCGCGACTCCGATGTGCAGGCGGTGGTCGGCGAGGCCATCACCCGGCGCGCCAACGCCCAGGACATCGGCCCCGGCCTCGGCAAGATGCTGGAGAAGATCGTCGCCGACGGCGGTCACAAACGTGTCGTCGACCTGATCGTCAGCCGCGCCCACGACTGGCTGGTGCTGCACGGCGACTCCGTGATGGACGCCGTCCAGGGCGGGGCGCCCGGCTGGACCCCACGGTTCGTGGACCGCAAGGTCGGCGAGCGCGTCTACAAGGAGCTGCTGCGCTTCTGCGCCGAGATGCGCGACATGCCCTCGCATCCCGCGCGCGGCGCCCTGGACCGCTTCCTCACCGACTTCGCCGGCGATCTGCAGTCCGACACCGACACCCGCTCCCGGGTGGAGCGGCTCAAGAGCGACGTGCTGGGCCGGGGCGAGGTCCAGGACCTCATCGCGTCCGCGTGGACCGCCGTCCGCTCCATGATCGTCTCCGCGGCGGAGGACGAGCGCAGCGAACTGCGGCTGCGGGTGCGCTCCTCCCTGCTCTCCCTCGGCGCCCGGATGGCGTCCGACCCGGCCACGCAGGGCAAGGTCGACCGCTGGGTGGAGGGCGCGGCCGTGCACGTCGTCACCACCTACCGCACGGAGATCACCTCCCTCATCACGGACACCGTCGCCGGCTGGGACGCCGAGCACACCACCCGCAAGATCGAGGCCCACATCGGCCGCGACCTGCAGTTCATCCGCATCAACGGCACCGTCGTGGGCTCCCTGGCCGGCCTGCTGATCTACGTCGTGACGCAGGTACTGGGAGCGTAAAGAGGCGCAGGCCGGGCACCCGATCGAGCGGTTCGCTCAAGGAGGAGGGTGCCCATGACCACCGCGGAGGCCGGGACCGGCCGTACCGTCACCACGAACATCCCCGCCCGTCTCGACCGGCTGCCGTGGTCACGCTGGCACTGGACGATCGTCATCGGCCTCGGCACCGTATGGATCCTGGACGGCCTCGAGGTCACCGTCGTCGGGAACATCGCCAGCCGGCTGTCGGAGTCCGGCAGCGGACTGGACATCAGTTCCGGCCAGGTCACCGGCACCGCCGCGGCCCTCTACGTGGCCGGTGCCTGCGTGGGCGCCCTGTTCTGGGGCCGCCTGACCGACCGCTGGGGCCGCAAAAAACTCTTCATGATCACCCTGGCGGTGTATCTGGCCGCCACCGCCCTGACCGCGGTCTCCTTCGACGCCTGGTGGTTCTTCCTCTTCCGCTTCCTCACCGGCTTCGGCATCGGAGGCGAGTACGCGGCCATCAACTCCGCGATCGACGAACTGATCCCGGCGAACTACCGCGGCCGTGTCGACCTGATGATCAACGGCAGTTTCTGGCTGGGCGCGGTCGGCGGTTCCCTGCTGTCGATCCTCGCGCTGAACACCGCGATCCTGCCCGCGGACGTCGGCTGGCGGCTGACCTTCGCACTCGGCGCCGTCCTCGCCCTGGTCATCCTCCTCGTACGGCGTCACGTCCCGGAGAGCCCGCGCTGGCTGCTGATCCACGGCAGGGACCAGGAGGCGGAGGAGATCGTCTCCTCCATCGAACGCACGGTGGAGTCGGAGAACAGCGGCGCGCGGCTGCCGCAGCCCGAGGGTGAGATCACCATCCACCAGCGCCGCAGCGTCACGTTCGTGGAGATCGCCCGCACGGTCTTCTCCCGCTACCGCCGCCGCGCGATCCTCGGCTTCGCCCTCTTCATCGGCCAGGCGTTCCTGTACAACGCGATCACGTTCGGCTTCGGTGCGATCCTGACGACGTTCTTCGACGTGCCGTCCGACCACACCGGCTACTACTTCGCGGTCATCGCGGTCGGCAACTTCTGCGGCCCGCTGCTGCTCGGCAAGCTCTTCGACACGGTCGGCCGCCGGGTGATGATCGCCTCCACCTACCTGCTGTCCGGCCTGCTGCTGTTCGGCACGGCGTTCCTGTTCGACCAGGGCCATCTGAACGCGACGACGCTGACCGCCTGCTGGTGCGCGGTGCTGTTCTTCGCCTCGGCGGGTGCGAGCAGCGCGTACCTGACGGTGTCGGAGATCTTCCCGATGGAGACCCGGGCGATGTCCATCGCCTTCTTCTACGCCCTCGGCACGGCCGCCGGCGGCATCAGCGGCCCCATGCTGTTCGCCGACCTCACCGGCACCGGCAAGGTCGGCGACACGGTTCTCGCCTTCTCCATCGGCGCGGCGCTGATGTGCGTGGCCGGACTGGTGGCGGCGTTCCTCGCGGTGAACGCGGAGCGCCGCTCGCTGGAGGACATCGCGCAGCCGCTGACGGCGGTGGCGAAGAAGGCGGCGGGCGCGACGGGGACGTCGGGCGCCGCGGGTGCGTCGGGTACGGGGCCGGGAGGTCCGGGCTCCAAGCCGGCGACGGCGTGACACTCACGTCCGCCACGGGGCGAGGGCACCCGGCGCCCCGGCCGGCGACGGCATGAGGGTGGACGACGCCCGCGACGGCCTGTGACCGCCGCGGGCGTCGCCCGTCTGCTCACGGGCCCTCGGGGCCGTCGCGGGCGTCGTCCGTCTGCTCACCGGTCGCCGGGGCCGTCGCAGGTGTCCTCCGTCCGCTCACCGTTCGCCGGCGGCGCCCCGGTCGGCGACGGCCCAGGAGGCGAGGGCGACGGCGCCCGCGACACCGAAGACGGCCGGCCAGGCACCCACCTTCTTGGCGAGCGGGTGCGACCCGGCGAACGCGGCGACATACGCGGCGGTCAGCGCACCCGCGGCCTTCCCGCCGGCCCGCGTGCGCCACTGCTGAGCGGCGGCGGCACCGGCGACGGCCAGGACGGCCCCGCCGAGCTGCCGCTTCCTGGTCCAGCGGGCGACGCCGTAGCCGCCGACGAGTCCGCCCGCGGCGATCACCGAGCTGGGAACCTTCGCCATGCCTGCCTCCTGTGTTCGGTCTGCTCCCGAGGCTAAACCCGGCACCGCCACGGGCCGTTCCTGAGTCCCCCCTTGTCAACTTTCCTCCCCGGAGTTATATAAAAAGGGAAGCCCCCGCATGAGGCACCACGTTGAACACGTAGGCATCGAAGGGAGTGACCAGTGATGCTCATGCGTACCGACCCGTTCCGTGAGCTCGACAGGGTCACGCAGCAGGTCTTCGGCGCCATGGCCCGCCCGACGGCGATGGCGATGGACGCCTACCGGTCCGGGGACGACTTCCTGGTCCACTTCGACCTCCCCGGCATCGACCCCGAGTCGATCGAACTCGACGTCGAGCGCAACGTCCTCAACGTCCGCGCCGAGCGCAGGTCGCCCGCGCCCCAGGACGCCGAGGTCATCGTCGCCGAGCGGCCCACCGGCACCTTCACGCGCCAGCTCTTCCTCGGCGAGACGCTCGACACCGAACGCATCGACGCGTCGTACGAGGCCGGCGTCCTGACCCTGCGTATCCCGGTGGCGGAACAGGCGAAGCCGCGCCGTATCCAGATCAGCGGAAGCGGCGGACAGCGCAGGCAACTCAACGGCTGACCGCGCGCCGACCGAGACCCGTGGCGGACGGGCCGTCCCCCGGCCCCGGCCCGCCACGGGCTCTCGTTCGCCCGCACCGAGGGTTTCACGCCATATCTGAGATGTGAGACGTGTACGAACCGCCCGGCAGGGGATTCGGTTACGGGCGCTACGGCTCGACGCCGACAGCGCCCGCGAACGATGGATCCGGAGGAGGACGCCGCACATGACGACGACGGTGCCGAACACGACGACACTGCTGCCGAACACGACGCCGTTGAGGACCGCCACCCCCGCGCCGCCGCAGCCCCGCAAGGCCGTGGCCGGAGACGACGGCTGGTGGGCGTTGACCGATGCGGTGATGGAGATGGGCCAGTATCCGACGAGAGGGCAGGCCGAGACGGTCACCCGCGTCGTCCTGTCGGCACTCGGTGGCCACGTGATAGGCGAGGAACGCGTCGCCCTCGCCCAGTCCCTGCCGCCCGAGGCGGCCTGTGTGGTCGCCTCCCAGATCCCGGTCACGCGCCGGCTGACGGCCGCGGAGTTCGTCGACTCGGTGGCGGCCCGCATCGAGGGCGCGACCCCGGCGACGGCCCGCTGGGACGTCAGCTCGGTGCTGAGCGTCCTGCCGCCCCTGATAGGGGAGGACCTGACGACCCGTATCCTCGCCGAACTCCCGCCGGGCTACGCCCTGCTGTTCGGCCGGGCGGACCTGGCACCGCACCACCACTAGGGCCTGTCCGCAGGATCGCGCCGGCCGCGAGGAACGGCATCCGGCCGGCGCGGGCGACGGCGACCCCGCGGACGGGCGTGCCCCGGCCTCCGCGCCCCCCGGCACGACCAGCCTCCGACCCGACCCGCCGGACAGGCCCCCGGGCACACGGGCCCGCACGCAACGCCGCCGCAGCCGCGACCAAACGGACTGGCGCCGACCGGGCCCCCCGGCCAACACTGCGGTGTGCGCTACGTGACCACCCCTGACGGCATCGACATCGCCTACGACGACCAGGGCCCGGCAGACCCGCCGGGCCCGCCGCTCGTCCTCCTCCACGGCCTGGCGGGCCACCTGGGCGAATGGGACGACCTGACCGCCCGCCTCCTGTCCGACGGCCACCGCGTGATCCGCTACGACGCCCGAGGCCACGGCGCGAGCACCCGCACCCCCGCGGACATGACCCGAGCGGCGGCCGTCGCGGACGCGGTGACCTTGACCGACCACCTGTCGCTGCCCCGTGTCTCCCTGATCGGCCAGTCCCTGGGCGGCCTGACAGCCCTCCTCGTGGCGTCCCGCCACCCCGCCCTGGTCGCGGACCTGACCCTGATCGAGGCGGGCCCGGCGTGCGCCGGCCCGTCTCTCCCGGCCGACATAGCCGGCTGGCTGGACAGCTGGCCGACCCCGTTCCCGACCTTCTCCGCGGCAACGTCCTTCTTCGGCCACGAGGCGTGGGCCCGCGGCTTGGAGAGGCGGGAGGACGGCCTCCACGCCCGCGTTGACCGCGACACGATGATCGCAGCGGTGACCGAACTGGCGACGCAGAACTACTGGCCGGACTGGTCCCGGATCACCTGCCCGACCCTGCTCCTCCGCGGCGAAAAGAGCACGATGCGCCCCGAGGAAGCCGAGGAAATGCAGACCCGCCGCCCGGGGACGCGGGTGGAAGTGGTGACGGGGGCGGGGCATGACGTGCATCTGGAGGCGCCGGGGGCGGTGTACGAGGCGGTAACGGCGTTCATCCCCGGATCAGGTCCCCGGTAGCGGGAGGTCGGGCATCCGCGGGTGAAGCAAAAACTGCCGCCCGGCACTGTCGACACGAAGATTGAACTCCTCCGGCCCGGGACGGCCGGCAGCCTCGAAAAGGTCGATGAGGCGTTCCACGCGCTCCCACAACTTCACAGGTCCGCCTTGCCGTACGTCCCACGCGCCGCCGGACGACGACAATGCGGCGGCGGAGCCACTGACGACGTCAATCAGGTAGTGCACGCCATTGAGAACGGTCATCTGGGCGTCCGGAACAGCGCACTGGGCGAGGAAGCGCAGATGAAAGGCATCCGCGGTCGCATCCGTGATGAACACGGGAGCGTGCCGAGCACGGCGCGGCTCCTGGGAGAGACCCGCGGCCCAGTCACCGGGATTCCCGAACGCCGGTGCCGCGTGCGACCGCACGGACATGAAGGAGATCGTGCCCGGCAGGAGCGGGCCTTCAGCGCTGCCGTCCACGGCAACCGTGAGCAGGGCACGGGCGTGGCCGTAGAGCCAGCCGGACAGGTTGAGAAGGATCTTCCCGCCGGGCCGGGTCTGCCTCACCAGAGTCGGCGGCACCCCACGGAAGGAGCAGGCGGTGACGACCCGGTCGAACCAGGCTTCCGGCCAGTACCCGTGGAGTCCGTCGGCGGCGGCCAGTGTCGGGGCGTACCCGCAGTCGTGCAGCGCGTCGGCGGCAGCCTGCAGCCGCCGGGGGTCGACTTCGATGCTGGTGACGTGGGAGGAGCCGAGACGTTCGCAGGCGAGCGCAGTGGAGTAGCCGGTCCCGGTGCCGATCTCCAGTACCGTGTGCCCTTCCTCGACCTCGGCATCCACCCACATGCGTACGACGAGCGATGGCATCGTGGACGAGGAAGTGGGTGCCCCGCCGTGGCGGGCAGTGGGGTTCCGCCAGTCGGGCTCCTCACCGTCGAACTGCGTGATCAGCGTTGTGTCGGAGTAGGCGGCGGACAGCCAGCGTCCGTAGGCGCGATCCGCTGTGATGGGCTCCCAGACCGTCAGTCCGTTCCCGTCCCGACCTTCGGCGGGGAGATAGAAGCCCGGCACGAAACGGTGCCGGGGGACGGTGGCCACTGCGGCCCGCCAGCCGGTGTCGTCCAGAAGACCGTCCTGGGCCAGGGTCTTCGTCATTGCTACCCGCAAGGGCACCGCGTCGGTTTCAGGATCGGTGGGCAAGGTCACTGCCACCGCCTCCTTTCAAGGTCAGAATGTCTGCGAACGTCTCGGCGATGGCGGGGGCGTCCGGGAGCCACCCCCACTGCCCGTTCGGGTTGCATTCGATGGCCCACCAGTCCGTGACGTCCTCCCCTTCCCCGGTGATCGCGAAGTCGAAGCAGCCGAAGACGAGGCCGAAGGAGGCCAGATAGTCGTGCAGCGCCCCCTCGATCGAGGCGGGCACTACAACAGGGCAGTGAATGAGTTCGTTCCAGTCACCACGCCGCCAGTCGAGGTCCCGCTTCGGGGTCGTGATGCGCTGAGCGAAGATGCGGTCGCCGACGACCGTCACCCGGACGTCACCGGTCTTGGGAATTTCGGCCTGGAACAGATGCGCGGTCACCCTGAGCGAGTCGTCGAAGGCTTCGGGATCGATGCGCTGGGTCCAGATGGCGCCGGCTTGCCCTTCTTCAGCCCGAGGAAGCCCACGGAAGGTCTTGTAGACCACTCGCTCATGGCGGTCGGCGAACTCCCGCGCGGCGCGCACGTCGTTGGTGATGAAGGTCGGCGGGATCCGAAGCCCGAGCTCGGTGAACCTTTGCAACTGGGCCGGCTTGAAGTCGGCCCGTGCCACAGCGTGAGGATGATTGACGTACAGAGCGGTGCTCAGGTTGTTGAGCACACCGCCGAGCCCATGTCGTGCCTCGGCAGACGCGAAGTCCCGCTGCTGGGCCGGTAAATGGCGGAAGCGGGTCGCATAGGGGGTGGGTCGACGCCAGTAGACCGCACCAACCTCCGTGGGTTCCACTTTCCGGGTCGCCGTTCGCAACCATCCGCTCCACTGATGCCTGCCCGGTCCGATGTGAAACCCGAAGTCGAGCTCGTGCCCGATGTCCGCCGGATCAGCGCGTACGACCGGTGCTGCTCGCGCGTTCAGGACCTCGACAACCCGGTCGGCAGTGACGTCCTCGAGCGATGTGAGAACGAGTACGGTCGAGTTCATCGATCAGTCCGACTCGTAGTCCGTCGTGTTGTCGTCCTGCGTCTGCGGCTGAGGCGTCTGCCCGTCACCGCCACCGGACACCGATGCGGTACCGGTCGTCCGAGACGTTCCGTGCTTCCCCATCTCCACGACGTCACCCGAAGCGTTCGTATAGCGGGCGGTCTGGGTGACCGGGTCCAGTACCACCGTGGTGTACGAGGGCGGAGACACCGGAAGCCGGTCGGAGACGAGGAGCAGGGCCCACGGCGCCTTCGCTGGGCCGGCCGGCATGTCTGCGCCATCCGCTTCACCGGAGCCGGGGTGACCGCCGAGGGGCTCGTCCAGGCGGGACCGCCCGGTCTGCACGAGGGCGATGACCGCCTCAGGGGCGCACAAGTCGCCTTCATGGCGGGGCGGAACCACCCAGTGGGCTCCGGGAGGCCGCTGTCGATCCAGCCGCGGTACGCCGAGATAGGTGCCACTGCCCAGGCATCCGGCGACGCGGTCATGAGGCCAGGTGAGGGCCGCACGGGCATGAATGAGGGCGTAGTAGGTCCCGCCCGAGCACCTGGTGTCGTGAATGATCGCCCCACCCAATAACTCGCCCAGCGCCACGGTTACCTCGTCGTGTCGCCGACTTCCCACACCGGCGTGAACGATGTCGGCCGGCATGCGCACGGCAGCGAACCGCTCGCCGAGGGGGAGCAGGGCCATGCCCTGAGTCTCCCACTCCCTTCGGGCCCGCTCCGGCGCAGGATCGGCCCTGGCGAACCACTCTGCAATCGACCTGTCCAATGCGCTCTGGATGTACACGAGGATGCCTCCCGTCGCTGCCGCGTTCAGTGACAGCACTTAGCGTCGAGCAAAGGACACGTCGTTACGAGGACCTTTGAAGGACGTCAAGAGGACACACAGAGGACGGAGTTGACTCCCAGAGAGTGAAATGCCGACGCAGAGCGGACGTTCTGTGGGAGCGTTAAGAGCAGCCGTCATCAGGAGGTGCGCCGTGTCCCGACCGGCAGGAAACATCCGGCTGAAGGCTGCACGCGTGGCAGCCGGCTTCAACTCGCAACAGCATCTGGCCGACGCGCTCACCGAGCACGCGAGGCACCTGGGCATCCGGGGGCTCTCCGTCGGGGTCCGGCAGGTCCGGCGCTGGGAATCCGACAATCCGCCCTGGCCGCAGCCGGACTGTCAGCGCGTCCTTGTCCATTTGTTGGGGCAGAGCATGGAAAGCCTGGGCTTCACGCCCCCCTGGGGAGCTGAAGGGCCGAACGTGGACCGTTCACCCCGCGCACGCGTGCCGGGCGCCGCGGTCGTCGCCGTTCCGCCCGTGGCATCGGGTCGGGGCGTGGCGGCACTGCAACCGGCAACCGCCGGTGCCGACTACCTGGCGGTGACCCGTTCCCACCGTCGTCTCTACTGGTCGGTGACTCCGACCATGCTGCATCCCGCCGTCCTCGCCCACGCGACGCTCGGTTGCCGCTTGCTCCCGGAGTCAGCGGACGGTACCCGCCGTACGATCGCGACTGCGCTCGCGGAGACCTACCTCCTCGCGGGTCGTATCGAGTTCTTCGACCTCAGTGACCCCGACACGGCCAACCACACACTCGTCCTGGCCTTGCAGGCCGCCGGGGAGGCCGACGACCCGCTGCTCGGCGCGGCGATCATCGCGCACATGGCGTTCGTCCCGGGCTGGGTGGGCGACCGCGAAGCGGTCGTCGAGCGCATGATCGCGTCCCGCACCTACGCCCGCCGTGCCCCAGCCTCGGCGGAGTTCCTGGCGTGGCTGGACGCGGTGGAAGCCGAGTGCGAGACGCGGTGCGGCAACACCCGCACGGCACTCAACCTGATCGGGCACGCGGAGGACGTCCTGGCGGCCGGCACAGAGCATCCGTCACCGGAGTGGATGGACTGGTTCTCCCCGGCCCGCCTGGCGGCCTTCAAAGGCAACACGCAGTTGATCGCCGGCCACCTTCCGCAGGCCCGTGAGAGCCTGCTGTCCGCTCTTGACGCGCTGATGCAGGCGGAGGGCAAGCAGCGGTCGGTGATCTACGGCGACCTCGCAGCGGTGGAGGCGGCGGCCGGTAGGCCGGAGGAGGCCTGTGCTTACGCGGGCCGGGCCCTCGACCAATTGGCCGCCACCTGGTACGCCACCGGCATGGACCGCGTACGGGAGGTTCGCCGCGCCCTCGCCCCGCACCAGCACGAACGCTGCGTCCGTGACCTCGACGACCGCCTCTACAGCTGGTCCACCACGGTGAGTGCCCTCAGCCGTTGAACGCGCGGATCAGGCTGGGCAATTCTGCGAGGCTTTCGACGCGGAAAGTCGGCAGCTCCCTGGCTGGAGCGCTGTTCCACTGGATCGTGGCCCACGGCCCGCGATGCACAAGCGCAGTGAGCATCCCGGCCTCGCCGGCGGGGAGGATGTCGTTGTCGCAACGGTCTCCGACGTACAGAATCTCGTCGGCCTCGTATGGGACGGCGTCGGCGACCCGCTTGAAGAACTCCGGGTCCGGCTTGCTCGCCCCCCAGTCGTCCGAGGTGCCGATCAGGTCGACGTCGTCCGCGAACAGCTCCCTCAGGATCCGACCGGCACGCACCGTCTGGTTGCCGGCGATGCCGAGCCACAGCCCGTCGTCCCGGAGCCGCCGCAGCGCAGGCCGGACGTCGGAGTACAGGTCTTCTTCCCCGAACGTCTCCGGCTGCCCGGCGGCGGCCCGCTTCTCCCGCTCGTCGTACAGGTCGAAACCCGGACGGAACTCCTGGAACGTCTCCCGGTAGTCCCGCCCCTGCGCGATCACAGCCCCGAACATCGCGTGGAAGGTGTGCCGCGGGACGCCGAGCCAGTCGGCCCAAGTGCCGTACTCCCGCGTCTCGTCCACGAGACACTCACCTACGTCGAAGACGACTGCGTGAATCATGGGGGGAGAGTATCGGAGTCTGCCGAGCCACCTCGTTGTCCGTCCGACTGGCCGTCGTCGAGGCTCAGCCTCGAAGGAACGAGTGAATCGCCGCTGCGAGCGCCTTGCCGAGGGGAATGGGCACCGCGTTGCCGATCTGCGTGGCGATCTCCGTCTTGGTCCCGCACCAGCGGAATTCCAAGGGGAAACCCTGTATGCGGGCGGCTTCGAAGTGAGTGATCGGCCGATTCTCTCTCGGATGGAGGTAGCGGCCCTTCTCCGGCTTGTAGAACTCGGTGCGGATGGTCACGGAGGGTTCGCCGAGACGAAGGCGCCCCATTACGTCGCCGGTGCCGGTGTTGTGATTGTCCCAGCTCTCCGTGGAAAGATAGTCCACCCGCGTTCTGACGCGTGGTGGGTTTGGTGTGTCAAAGAGACGGATTTCACCGGCCTCATCCACCGTGTACCACTTGTTCCGGAGATCCTTACGGTTTCCGCCTTCGGGGATGGCGCGATAGCGGGCCCTTGAAAGAGCCTCCGGGTTGCGTCGGAAGTGCAGGTCGCCTGTGGTGAAAATTCCGGGGAGGACCGCATTGACTTCCGGGATGAATTCCTTGCTGTCTGGAAGCTCAGTGCCACGGATCTCGCGTCGACCCGACTCGGCGAAGATGGTGTCGACGGCTTCCCAGTACTGGATGCCTGCATCCAAACCGTCGAGGGCCTGGGCGGGAACTGGCAGGCTCTTCCTGGACCGTCGGATGTGTGTCCGGGTCGGGTACGTCATGGTCCGCCCGTTGTCGACGTCGCGGCGAACACCGATGACGATGGCTCGGCGTCTAGCCTGTTTCGCGCCGTAATCCGCCGAGTTGAGCAGGTAGCGCTTGGTCTTCTCTTCCGGAGTGTCGGTTGGCAGATGGCCCGGCGGATCGACGAGCTGGTACTCGGCGAGTCGCCCGCCGGGCGCCACCTCACTCAGCAGATTCCTGAACTCGTCCGACTTGAGGAAGCGGTCGACGTTCTCGATGACGAAAACCTTGGGCCGAATGTCCGCGACGATACGAACGTACTCTTCCCACAGCCGGTTGCGCTCGCTGCCCTTCTTGAGGCGGTTCAGTGCCGAGAAGCCCTGGCAGGGCGGACCTCCGACCACGAGCTCGGCCTCCCGGGCCTCTGCGGTCGGTTCCCAGTTCTCAATGTCGCCGACGTGGATGCGGGCGGATGGAAGCCGCCCGTCCGGTCGGAGTTCCCCGAAGTTTGCCGCATACGTCGCGGCCGCAGCCTGGTTGTGCTCGACGGCTGCGATGCTGTGGAAGACGGGGACGTTGTCCACTGCGTCCGCCGGACGGAACTCGTGAAATCCCTGGGTGAAGCCCCCGCAGCCGCTGAAGAGATCGACGACCGTGATGGGATCAGAGGCAACGGGGCGGGGCGTACGCATGGCTAGATCTTAGCCGCGCAGAGCGGCTGCTACAGCGTGTCCCACAGCGGTGGCCAAGGGTGGGGGCATCGCGTGGCCCACTTGACGGTACCGGGACGTCTTACCGCCGGCGAACTCCCAGTCCGGCGGGAAGGCCTGGATCATGGCCGCCTGCTCGACAGTCAACTTGGGCTGGCCGTCTGCTGGGAAGTCAGCACCGGGCGGCTCGTCGCCCAGGCTGTTTCCGTTGACGCCCAGTGCGGCCCAGGCCTTCTTGCTGCCGGTTGGGCCCAGATCGGCGCCTCCTCGCCGGTCCGATCCTCCGACCAGCGCCGGCGCCGCCCGATCCGCGTCCTTGATCCACTGCTCGGCCCCAGGCCAGCCGCAAGAAGACATGGAGGGGCCGAGAGCCTGGCCCACGGTCGGTGCCGGGTCGCCATTGGGGCGCGGCCATGAGAAGGCATCGAAATACGGCGTCTGCAGGGCTACGAGGAAGCCGCTGCTTCGGTTTTGCGGTACGCCGAAATCAACCGCGTTGAGTACCTTCCAGGTCGAGCGGAAACCAGCTCGACTCAATTCTTCCTCGATCCAGGCACGATCCGCTTCGAATTCCGGACTTGCGACGAGGTCCGGCATGTTTTCGAACAGCAGCGCCTTCGGCCTTATTTCGCAGGCGAGGCTGATTGCCGCTCGCAGCACCATTCGCTCGGCGGCGTCCTCGGTGCGGGTTGCCGTGGCCAACGACTTCACTCGAGGCAGGCCCCCACTGAGGAGATCGACATCCATCACCTCCGGGCGCATGTCCGGACGGAAGCGGAGGAGGTCGATGCATACAACGTCCCAGTGGGGCCGGTTGCGATCGATGGTGAAGCAGGCATCCGCCTTGCTGTCGATCAGCAGCACGGGGTCGAAGCCGGCACGTTCGAGTCCGAGCGCTTGTCCCCCAGCACCGGCGCAAATCTCAAGGGACTTGAAACGGCGCGCGGTGTCGGGCTCCGCCTCGCGGTTCAGGGGCGCGGGGTGCCCACCAGCATTGACTCCGGACACGTTGCTTGTGCGCTCCGGTGGAGAACTCTGAGGCTTCGGGGGATCCGTGGAAGGCGCTGACGAGACCGATGCCCCACCGCGCTGGGCATCGATGGACTCTTGGGCCACCGCCCGCAGTTCGCAGTCCAGGGCGCGCTCGTCGACGCCGTCGAACAGCACGAACGGAGCAAGGCGGAGGAGCCGCTTGAGGAAGTCACGGAGAGTGTCGCGCTCGTTGAGCCCCGACAGGTCGAGATCCTTCCAGACCCGCAGAATCGCGCGAACCAGGTGAGGGCTCCCACCCAGTGCCGTGCGCCGGGCGTAGATCTGGTCGAACGCCGCCTCGCCGAGGATCTTGAGTGCGCTGTAGGGCTCCGGTTGCCCGGGGGAGCGCACGAGCTGCGCGCGCCACCAGAGCCGGCCGAAGACGTGTCGGGTCAGATCCGTGCCGAGGATTCGGTCCTTCGGAGGGCTGGGGTAACGCCAAAAAGCGACGTCCGGAAGCAGAATCAGGGCAAGAAATGCCCAGACATCTCTCGATGCCGCTTCGGCTGGGACCATGCCCATTTCTCCGTGGAGCATGGCAGCCAACTGCAAATCGAATTCTGCGTTGCGAGTTCGGTCCGAGTTGTCGGGGAACCCCCCCTTTTTTGCGAGGTCGAGGACGCCCTCGCGAAGCTCTCGCAGCCGGTTGACGGGCACCCGATCACCCCCCGTGGCCACGTATACCGATGATTCGTGGGTCAGGGCGACGCGTTGGGACAGCTCGGCGGCGGTGAGCGTCCGGTACTCATCGAAGAGCGGGCCAGCCTGCTCAGCGAGCAGCCGCGGGTAGAGGAAGCTCATGCAGACACCTCGAAGATCTTGACAGCACCTTGCAGATCCGATGAGAACAGGGCAGGTGACTGCCTGTGGCGCAGTCGAATGTCAGTAATCGATTGGCCGGGGAAGAGTTGGTCGAAAAGGCTCAGCAGCGTGGCGCCCAGTGAGCCGTCCGGAAAGTCCGCGTCTTCCGAGAAGTCGTCGTGGGCCAGAGCATGCTCGATCATGATCCGAGCGGCATCCGCGTAGACCGCGGAAAGTACGATCCGATCGATCGGACGTGGCTTCGCCGCATTCTGAAAGGCCGTCGCGGTGGCGACGTTCTGTTCGTTGACGAGAAGAAGCAGCGATCCCATGGTTGCGCTCTCGAGACCACCGCTGATCTGGAGATGCCAGGCCGCACTGTCGGGAAATGACGTCTTCGAGAAGTCGATCAATGCCATGGGGAACTGCGGGGCGTCCCCTTGTAGGCGCAGCGCCTGGCGGTCGCTCCACAGAACGGATCCGGCGCGACGGGGCGAGGAAGGCTGGCCGTCGGTCCTGCGCTCGGCGAGCATGAGTGCGGTGTCGAGCAGGAGAAGGCCGCCCAGGTCGGCGCCGATCAACCGCACTTCGAGTTGAACCGTTGTCGTGCCTGATTCGTCCAGTCCGACCTGTTGTGCCGGGCCGCTCAGGTTGGAACCGGTGGCCGTCCACACGGCGGCCAGCGTGAGAGCCGCGCCCGCCGGGAGACCCGATTCCCGTCGGGCGCGGTCGAGGTCGACGTGGACGGTCCTGCGGATATGCAGGTCCATTTGGTAGTCCCAGTCGGGCAGCGCCTCGGGTAGTCCTATTTCGGCGTCGTCGATCACCAGGCGCCACGGCTCGGCGGTGACGACATCCTCAGCCGGAACACGGTAGGGAAGAACCCGCCGGGTCACGAGGCCTTCACCGCCTCGACCTTGATGCCGATTTCCGTCATCGTGTCGGGGGCCGGCTGGACGAGGGCGCGCCAGACCGATTCCCCGCCCTCGACGACGTACGGGTCGCCGGTGTGAAGAAGCCCCGCCTCGTCCTCCCAACCAACGAGTTCCGGCATGCTCGCCCCGATGGGGGGATCCGTCTCCCGTCCACTCGTGCCGGGCAGGGTGACGGCGAGGTCTATGCGGATCCGCTGGGGGCCGGGAGCAGGCAGTCGGAACTCTTGGACCAGTACGGAGGTGCCTCCCCGGTCGTCGTAATAGGGGTCGCCGATGTATTGCACACGCGGGCGTCGGCGGGGTGTCGAACTCTCGCCCGATGCCGTGCCGAACCTGCCGGCGTCGCCGGTCGAGTGGCGGTCCGGCCCGCCCGACGGCGCGCCGGAGGTCAGCGCCGCCCGCCCACGGCCGCGCGGCACGGGTACGACCTCTTCACCGTCGTCGTTCACCGACCGCCGATTGGCAGTGCTGCCGGGCTTGGAGTAGTCGGTGGCTCCGCCGATTCCCCAAGCACCGCCGACCAAACCGGAGAAGAGAGAGCTGGCAGCACCGAGCGCGACGTTGCTGGACCCGGGGCGCGTGTTCCCCGTCAACGACAGCAGGCCGTTCAGGGCCTCGTCGATGCGACGGAACGTGCTGTGCACGTATGTGCTCTCCGGACGATCGAGTGAGTGAGGGTTCCAGGCGTCGTGAGTGGGCGGCTCGGCTGCCGCGTACACCTCGTCCATGACTTCGTCGGCCCGGAAGACGCCTGCGTAGCCCTGATTGGAGCTCGGCGGTTTGGGGCCGGGGCGGTAGGTCACGACCAGCTCCGCCGGGCGCATGAGACACACGTGGTGCACCAGCTCCTCGATATTCAGCATGCGCTGGGCACGGGTCGTCTCGAGCGGCGGCACTATTCGCTTGACCAGGCCCAGCCGCCCCAGATGCTTGCGGGGCTTGAGACATGCGAGGTCCTGACCGTCGGGGCCGGCCATAGCCTCGTAGGCCGCGACGAACATGTTGAGAGGCCGCGTGGTGCGGGGATCGGGCACCGGATGGCTGACGCCGTCGCACGTGACGGAGAAGCGCATGGCCGGTGGCCTGCCCTCAACCGAGATCATCTTGGGCCACAGATGCCATGCGATTGTGTCGGCCAGATAGCCGGCCGCTTGGCCTGCCGCCATTTCGTCGAGATTGGGGTCAATGACGACGACGGTCGTCCCGGTCTCGTCAGAGGCGAACGGGCGCAGGCCCAGACGCTGGGCCACAGATTCCGCATCGCGCCCGATCAGCGGCTCCACAACATCACCGGAGGTGTCACCCCACCAGTGCCGGCCGGTGTAGCGGCCTCCGGTCTCGGGCACGTAGCTCTTCCAGAGCGCACAGCCAATGAGGCGGGTCTCGTAGCCACCCTGTGGTGTGCGGCAGCGGGAGTGCACCAGCACGGTCCCGGCCTTGGACAGCAAGTAGAAGATTCCCTTGCCGAACCCGTATGTGCCGCCACCGAGTGCCGTGTCCCGCGGCTCGCCGATGTTGCGGATGAACGAAACGAAATCCCGTTCCGGTCCGACCGCGTTGTCGGCCCGTGTCGGACCACCGAGTCCACGAGTGCCCCGATCGGAGACGGCCAGGACCTGGATGGCTCCTCGTCTCAAGGTGTCGTTGAGCGGGAATCGATCGGAGCCCGTCGGAGCGCCTGCCTGGAGGAGTTCCCTCCAGGCCGCGGCGTGTGCAGGACCGACCGTCCACATGTCGATGCGGTAATCGACCGGCTCGACCGCGGCGGCAGAGCGAGCATCCCAACTGTTCTGGGCCGACTCGCGGACCAGGATGGTGAGCAGGTCCAGCTCGGGGCGCCCGAGCTGGTTGCGAATGCCTTCGGCAGCGCTCGCGCCCTCGGGCGGGTAGGGCTGGGAGTACCAGCGGGGTTGTGTCACGCTGACTCCTCGAGCATGTGGTCGATCGCCTGCGGCACCTCGTCGGGGCTCATCGGCACGGGGGTGTCCCCAGAGAGGTCGATGGTGTACTCCACGTCCAGGACAGAGACGGGGACTCCTGCAGAAACAAGCGCGCCTCGGGTGAGCCCGGGGAAATCGGATCCCACTTGGTACCAAGTCTGTTCGGCAACCGCGAAGCGTGTCTCCCGGTAGCGTTCGGCCTCGAAGTGGCGGTAGCCGGTCTCTGCGAGAAGCGTCAGCAGCGCCGTTTCGTCGTCGCACTGGTCGAGCACCCGCTCGACAAGCTCCACGAAACCGAGCCCGTTGGCTGTTGCCGTGGTCAGACGGTGTAGACGGAACCACACCAGGCAGAGGCTTCCGTCTACCGGTATCTCAAGCTGGTCCAGCCCGTGTATGCGGGCTTTCCTGCCGCTGCTTTCCGTTCCGGCCTTGACCTCGACGGCAGTGCTACCGGTCGAGAAGTCGTGACGGTGTCCCTTCGGACCGAGCCACAGGCGGTGAGCACTGGGATCCCGTTTTAGCAGCTCGCTGAGAATCAGCAACTCGGCGAAGAGGCCGGCGAGCTGTTCAGGGCCCAACGTCGGACCGTGTGTCTGGAAGAGTGCCTTCCATCGGTCAAGCACCTTGTAGAGGGCCTTGACCGGGTTGCCGGGCAATTCCGTGGCCGCGCTCAACACGTCCAGGCAGAGACCCGTAAAGAGATCATTGAAGTCCTCGCGCAGGCATCCCAGATCTGCATACGTCTGATAGGTCTCCTCGTCCTCCAACGGCCTCTTGCGCAACTGCAGCACAGGACCGTCGAGACCGGAACGCACCTTGCGATGCGTGTCCATGGGAACAAGAAGGTGTCGATTGCCCTCGTGGTCAACGGCCGCAGCCAGCGGACCGTCGTTCGTTACGACAGGGAGGTGGGCCACACGCAGACGATGTTCACCGGTGGTCGCCCGGGCTTCAAGAGCAGTCCAGAGTTCCTCGACGACCACCCGAAGAGCCTCGTTGCTCACGCGTCCTCACCTTCGAGGAGGCTGAGGTCTTCATCTTCGATGCGGACACCCGACAGGTCGGCGGAGATGTACTTTTCCACGGTGCTGTCCTGTTGCTGCGGCTCCGGGAAGACGAGACCCACGCCAATGACGTGCTCCTCCGCGTTCAAGGGCTTACGCGTCTTCTTGGGAGGCTTGGGCTCCGACGTTTTGTCGATGGGGTACAGGACCAGGAGACCCGTGTCAGGACAATGCTTCTGACGGGCCGCCATGATGTCCTCCTCCTTGAGCTTCGCCGTGTCGCCGTCCAGGTCGACAGCCGCGTCACGGCGGCTCATCAGAGTCTTGATGTCGACAGTCCCGGGACCCGAGTTGGTGTCGAGGCGAGCGCGAACCGCGCGTCCCACCGTGACATTGGGTGCGAAGGAGAAGTCTTCTCCGGCAGGGTTGCCGACGATGGCGACGTTCCAGCGGCGCAGGGAACCCGCTACGGAGACCCGCTTCCTGATGTATGCGCTCATCAGGTCGGGATCGTTCTCCGGTGATTTGTCATGAAAATTGTAGGAGCCCAAGAATTCGGTGATCACGTCGTACGGCACGTCACGAAACACGTAACGACCTTCAGCAGGACGTTCCTCCAGGCGCACGGCGCTCTTGATGCAGGAGCCGACCAGATTCTTGGCTGCCGCGATGTTGCCCCGCAACCATTCTGCATCCGTTCGGAAGTAGTGAGTCTGAATGCGCCTGCCACCGTAGGAGGATGCCGCAGTGACAGCAGAACGCATCTTGGCAGCAGCGGTGACCCGCAGGGCGGGATGTGTGCGCAGACGAACGGCGAAGGTGAGAGGTGTCTCGTCCTCGGTCATGTAGAGGTCGATGTCTCGACGCATCTCGGTCTCGACCGTTGCGAGGTGACGGAACCATTCAGCCAGCTCGTCAGTCATCCAGATCCTGGGAAGATCCGCGTACCCGTTTCGGAAGCCGAACCAGCGCCCCATCTGTAGCAGAGTGTCGTATGCCGAAACCGCGCGCACGAAGTAGCTGACCGCCAGTCCTTCGAGAGTCAAGCCTCGAGACAGCGTGTTGCCACCGACCGCGATCGCGACCACTGGGCCGCTCTCGTAGTCGAGGCGGTCCTCGCTGCTGGAGTTGTCCATGATGACCCGGCAGTCGCGAAGCACTTCCGGCAGCACGGTCAGAAGCGAGTCGAACGGAACCTTGGTTTCGCCGAAGTCGTCGGCAGGCACACGAGCGGTCTCCTGGTCCCACAGAGTGCGGAGGCGTGTGAGAACCGCTTGGTCGTCGAGCGCGCGGACTGTGCGATTCCGAAGGTGTTCGAGCGGTCGTCGGAAGCTGTTGTGGACCGACGTGTTGACGCTGGTGTGTATCAGCATCGTGCTGTGCGGGTTACCCGTCCCGCGGATACGGCGGGCTGCCGTCACCAACCAGAAGTACTCGATCGCCTTGCGCAGAGTGTCGGTGATGACGGGCTCGAACCCCTCCACGTCGGCCTTCGTCTCGGGACGAACGCACGGCACGTCGTCGAGCGGGACCGAGCGGATCATGTCATAGCCGTCATCGACGTCGTCTTCGTCCTCGCCGTCGAGGGCGTAGCGTCCGAAGAGGACCTCGGTTCCGAAATGACCGTTGGGCTTGGGCAGGTTGACGACGAAGTCGCGCGGATACAGGTCCTCCGCGCTCGGGTCGATCAGCAGGTTGGCGAACGGGGAAGCCGTGTATCCGACGTAGGCCGACCGCGGCAGGCTGCTCATGAGGCTGAGGATCAGGGGATTGATCGACTTCGTGGCCACGGTGGCCTGGTCCGCCTCGTCGTCGATGATCAGGGCGGGGCAGTCCCTGAGGTAGTCCGACGCCTGGTTCAGCCACCGGGCAAGCTTGCGGAGAACGGTCGCGTTCTTCTTCACCACGCACAGGACGTGCGTCTTGTTGTTCTTACCGAAGTACGCGGCAGGGTTTTCCTGCGGCGTGAAGTCCTTGTCCAGACCAGTAAGTTGCGACCAGAGCGACGGGTTGGGCTCCACCAGCTGCTGCACCAGACGGGCTTGGGTCTGACGCCGCAGGCCGTTGTGGATGCCGGCCAGCACGATGAAGAGCTTGTAGCCGCGGTCTGCTGCCTTGGCCATCACCGACGTGAAGTTGGTCGTCTTGCCGGACTGCACGTATCCGACGACCAAGCCCCGGGTGGAGAAAGTCTTCTCCTTCGGATGGTTGAGCAGAGAGACGACGCGAGTGGAGGACTCGTCGAGTTCGCGGATGGCGGGCTCTTCCGGCCATCCGTCCTTACGGAGCAGGCTCGCGATCGCCGGCCAGCACTTGTCCTTGGCCTGGGGACCGGTGTACCAGGTGTCGCGGTTGCCGAGGACCACCGCATGCGGCTCTTCGAGTTCTTTGATGCGGAGGGTCTGCTGCTCGTGGCGCTCGCGGATTTTGTCAATAACCTGTTGTTCGACGCCGAGCAACTCCAGTCGCTTGACCGCTTCCGAAGGGGGGAACGACTCCAGCAACGCCTGGAAGGTCTCGTACATAGCGTCGAAATCGTCGGTCATTGGGTCGACAGCCCCCCGCTCTCGTTCGTCCAGTCAACTGCCCGCAGATTCCAGCAGCCGACTGCGTCGACGCATGGGTCAGCGGCACGGGACGCCGACCGGCCCCCCGCCATTCACGACTCCTACACATTATTCGGTGTCGAGGGTCGTTGGTAGATGAAACAACAACCTTGTTGGGGCCCTGGGGGAGGGTTTCCTGCCGGAATCAGCCGGGATAAATTAATCCAATGGCTAGCAGAAATGGACATTTAGGTGCTGTTTCTCCTGTCTCTGGCGTCACGAGTCGGTGGCGGTCGCGCGCTTGGAGGCCACGACTGCCTTGATTCTGTGTGCGACCTCGTCGACGGATTCGTGCTCCCAGAAACGCAGCACCGTCCACCCTTCTGCGGTCAGATGCGAGGTCGTCTCGGTGTCGCGGGCCATGTTCTTGTCGAGCTTGGCTCGCCACCATTCCGCGTTGGCCTTGGGATGCGTCGCGTGCTGGGGGCAGCCGTGCCAGAAGCAGCCGTCGAGGAAGACGGCGATCTTCGTCCTGGGGAACACGATGTCGATGGTCCGGCGCGGCATGCCCGGCACCGATACGTTGACGCGGTAGCGCAGCCCCGAGGCGTGCAGCAGCCTACGGACCGCGACCTCAGGAGCCGTGTCCCGGGAGCCCTGGCGGCTCATACGGGCGGATACGGCGGCTGACGAAGGGACGGCGTGCGACACATAAGCATTCTGCCGGCGGATCGTTGGCGTTGGGTATGTCATCGTCGGCCAGTGCCTGCCGGCGCCGTCGGGCCACTCGCTTCTTGGCCAGTGTCGCGCTTCCGCGGTCCGCGTCAAGGGCGCTGCGCGTCGCCTTCGGCGATGGCCCTCCGGCCCACCCTTGACCCAGACCGCTCCAACGCGGGGAGGAAGCGAGCGAGCGGCCGGAGGAGAGCGGGCGCCCGGGTGGGCCATCGTGCCGTGGGTTGAGCGGCCGGCCGGGGCCGGGGCGCGAAGGCGTCTCGCATGCACGCCGAGCAGCGTGGCGGGTGCGGGTGGGCGGCCTTTGCCGAGACTGAACTCAGTCTGCTCGAGGGGGCGAACCGAGCGGCCATCGGCTGACCGCGAGGCCACTCGCATGTGTCATCGCTCTGGACACCCACACTGGAGCGGCGTCAGGGACCAAGCCCGTCAGGGATCCCTACACCAGCCGCCCACCCGTCCATCCGGAGTGGATCGAGGGCTTGTGATCTTCGGCTGGTAGGGCGGTCAGGCCTGCGTGCCGTGACACTCCCCATAAACCGCCCCCGACCCGCACCAGCAGTCCTCCCCCCGCTCCGGCGGCCAGGCCGCCGCGCGGCCGCGTGCTGCCAGGGTCGTCGCGTACTGGGGGAGGAGGGTCGGGTCTGCGGGGGACGTGCCCTCCGAGGCTGCGAAGGCTTCGTAGGAGGGGACCGTGCCGGTGACGATGCCCAGGTTGGGGGTGCCGGAGGCGGACAGTTCGCGCAGGGACGTCTCTATCGTCGCCACGTGGGCCTCGTAGGAGGGGTACTCCTCGGCGAGGGCCGGGTAGTCGGAGACGAGTTCGGCCAGTTCCGGGGCCGGCCAGTGGAGGACGGCCACGGGGAACGGGCGGGAGAGGGCCTCTCGGTAGGTGCCCAGTTCCGCCTGGAGGCGGGAGATCTCCGCCTGGAGTTCCGCCGGGTTGGAGGAGCCCAGGGCCCAGACCCGTTTCGGGTCGTGGAGTTCGTCCAGGGGGACCGGCGCCGTGTTCAGGGTGTCCGCGAGGGCGTCCCAGTCGTCGTGGGGCAGGCCCAGCATGCGGCGGACCCGGTGGCGGCCGAAGAGGAGGGGGCGCACGGAGTAGGGGGGCTCGCCCTTCGCGGGGAGCAGGCGGTGCGCGGCCTGCGTGAACGTGTCCTGTGCCGCCTCCAGTTCGTCGTGGGACTCCAGGGCCTCCGCGACGATCACCCAGGGCAGCGGGTCGCGGGGCGCGGCCACGCGGATGCCCTCGATGATCGCGCGGGCCTCGGCCTCGTGGTCGTACTCCCAGAGGTTCGCGGCCTTGCGGGCGCGGACCAGGTGGGGGTGCTCCAGGGTGTTCCCCGTCGCGAGCAGGCGGTCGTAGAGGGTCGTCGCGGCGGGGCGGTCGCCGGCGAGTTCCAGGTGGGCCGCGGCCCGCAGCAGCAGGGCTTCCGCGTCCTCGGGATACAGGCCGGCGGTCCGCTCCAGGCGTGCCGCTTCGGCGGTGTGGTCGACGTTCTCGGCAGGCGTGTCGGAGCGCATGGGGGACACCGTACTGCCGATGAATGACAAACGTCAGGGATCCGCCGGCCGGTGCCGTACGCCCGGCAGGGGGTGCTCACGTCCTTACGCCCGCTCCCGCAGCACCCCCACTCCGGCCGCGCCCACGGCCGCCAGGGCCGCCGAGACCAGCAGGGCGACGTCCGCGCCGTCGGGCAGGCTCTTGGTGGAGGTCGCCAGCGCGATGGTGAGGGCGACGCCCGCGCAGGAGCCGATGTAGCGGAAGGTCTGCTGGGCGCCGGAGCCCATCGCCGCGCGCTCGGGCGGCACGGACTCGACCGAGACCAGCGGCAGCGCGGCGTTCAGCAGGCCGCTGCCGATCCCGCCGATCAGCAGGCCCGGCAGCAGACGCGGCCAGGAGTGGGCCGACAGCGCGCCGAGCATCGTCAGCGCGGCCACCGCGTGCAGGACGAAGCCCGCCGCCAGCTGGAGACGGGGCGCGACGCGGCCCGCCAGGCGCCGCGCCTGCAACGCCACGACGAAGGACAGACCGGACCAGAGCAGGAACAGCCACGCCGTCGCCATCGCCGACATGCCGAGCGTCCGCTGGAGCAGCGCCGGCAGATAGCTGAACAGGCCGATCACCGCCAGGCCGGTGAACAGGCCGCCCGCCGAGGACGCGAGGAAGCGGGGGCGGCGCAGCAGGCTCAGGTCGATCATCGGGGTGGCCGTTCGGCGTTCGGCCACGGCGAAGAGAGCGAGCAGGGCCAGCGTCGCCAGGAGCAGCAGGCCCACCGGGGCGCGCAGCCAGCCGTCCCGGCCCAGGGTCAGCGCGGCGACCAGGCAGACCAGCGCCGGACCGAAGGTGAGCGCGCCGAGCAGGTCGGGGCGTCCGCCGCGCGGGGCGCGGGACTCCGTCAGGACGCGTGCCGCCAGGGCCGCCGTCACCACGGCGGCCGCGCCGAGGACGCCGTACGCCACCCGCCAGTCGGGCAGTGAGCCGGCGAGAAGCGGGCCGACGGCGATGCCGCCGGAGACGAACGCGCCCCACACGCCGGTCGCGTGCAGCCGGCCACGCGGGGTCGGGTAGGCGTGCACGATCAACCCGAGGCTGCTCGCCAGCAGGGCCGCGCTGGCCGCGCCCTGGGCGATGCGGGCCAGCGTGAACAGCCAGGTGGAGGTGGTCAGCGCGCCGAGGGCCGTGGTCAGGCCGAGGGCCAGGGTGCCGGCGGTGAAGATCCGGCGGCGGCCGTAGTCGTCGGCGAGGCTTCCGGCGACCAGCAGGAGGGCGGCGAGGCCGAGCGGGGTGCCGTTGAGCAGCCAGGCCTGCGCGGACAGCGGGGTGTGCAGGTCGGCGGCCGTGTCGGGGAGGGTGACCATCGGCGCGGTGTACGTCATCAGCGCGATGGCCGTGGCCGCGCTGGTCAGGGCGAGCGTGGCGCGGGGGCGGACGGCGGTGGGTGCGGCGGCCGTCCTCCGGCCGGCTGCCGCGGGCCCCGGTGGTGCGGAGGCCGCCTCGACGCTGCCGGGGAGGTCGGAGCTGGGCATGGCGGGTTCCCTTCCGGACGGGTCTCCGGTGGCCGGCGGGCTGTGGCGTCGGCCCGCCGGGCTGATGGTTCATTCATTGAACCTACGAGGACGACGCCACCGTAGCAGGGTTGGTTCGGTGATTGAACCTAGCGCGGGGAAATAGGTACAGTGACCTCATGGCACTGGGCAAGGACTACGCGACGCAGGAGTGCTCGATCGCCCGGGCGCTGGAGGTCGTCGGCGAGCGGTGGACCCTGCTCGTCGTCCGCGACGCGTTCTTCGGCGTCCGGCGTTACAACGACTTCCTCGTCCACCTGTGCATCCCGCGCGCCGTCCTCGCCGCCCGTCTGCAGAGCCTCACCGAGCAGGGAATCCTGTACAAGCGCCGGTACCAGCAGTCGCCGCCGCGCGACGAGTACGTCCTCACCGAGCGCGGTATCGCCCTGTGGCCCACCCTGCGCTCCCTCGGCCTGTGGGGCCGCGAGCACTTCGGCGAGCAGCCGCTGCGCATCCTGCGGCACGCCACCTGCGGCACCGAGCGCGAGCTCGGCCCCTACGGCGAATGCCCCGACTGCGGAACCATCGCGCCGGTCCCGGACGTTCTGATGCTGCCGGGGCCGGGACTCGACCCCGACCCGGCGGATCCGGTCAGCCGGGCCCTGCTCCAGCCGCGGAGGCTGCTGCAGCCGCTCGAGCCGGATCCTGTATAACGGCTGTACGGACGTTCCGTACGACATACGGCAGGGGTGCGAAGAGCAGCCCGCACGACCACGGGCGTCCGATGAACGGCCCGCACGATCACGGGCGTCCGACGAAGGGCCCGCACGACCGCGGGCGTCGACGGACAGCCCGCAGGAACACGGGCGTACGACGAGCAGGGCGGGGGGGAGAAGCCGATGAACCGTGACCGGGCCGGGCTGCGTCCCGCCGCCGCGCTGCTGCTCCTCGTCCTCCAGGTCGCCCTGCTCGACACCGGCAGTCTCTCCGCCACCGTCGCCCTCGCCGCGACCGCCGCCGTCGGCTCCGCGCTCGCGCTGTGCGCGCTGGTCACGGCGCTCTGCGTGCCCGCGGTGCCGCCCACCCGGGTCCGCACCGCGATACGGGACCGCGCCCGTCGTACGGCTTTCCTGCCCCAGCGCGACCCCGACGCGCCCGGCCGCCGCCGGCCCAGGGCACCCGGACACGCCCTCCCGGCGACCACCGCGTAGGGCATCCCGCCTCCGCTCCTCCCCACGGGCACCACCGCCGTCCCCGGACGGACGGGATCTCCGCGCGGGTCGTCATGCCGATCTCATCGATCCCCATCGTTCCGGCACGACGTGACCCCGGAGGGCCACTCACCCATGTCCGTTTTCGCCCACCTCGTCGAGCGGCTCGCCGAGCTGCTCCAGCCCCTGTTCCACGCCTCCGCCGCCGCCGCGGCGATCGTGCTGTTCACCATGCTCGTGCGGCTGCTGGTCCACCCCCTGTCCCGGGCCGCCGCCCGCGGGCAGAAGGCCAAGGCCGCGCTGCAGCCGCAGATCGCCGAGCTGCGCCGCAAGCACGCCAAGGACCCGCAGAAGATGCAGAAGGCGATCATGGAGCTGCACGCCGAGGAGAAGGTCTCACCGCTGTCCGGTTGCCTGCCCAGCCTGTTGCAGGCACCCGCCTTCTTCCTGCTCTACCACCTGTTCTCCAGCACCAGCATCGGCGGTGAGGCCAACGGGCTGCTCGGGCACCAGCTGCTCGCCGCACCGCTCGGTGACCGCTGGGCGGACGCCCTCGCCGCCGGCGGGCCGCTGGGGGGCGCCGGACTCGTCTACCTCGTCCTGTTCGCCCTGGTCGCGGTCGTCGCCGCGGTCAACTTCCGGCGCACCCGGCGGACGATGGCCGAGAACGCGCCCCTGCCGGCGGCCGCGTCCGGGGAGCAGGTTCCGGGCCTCGGAGCCGTCACGAAGGTCATGCCGTTCATGTCCTTCTTCACCCTCGTCACCGTCGCCGTCGTGCCGCTGGCCGCCGCGCTGTACGTCGTCACCAGCACGGCGTGGAGCGCGGTGGAACGGGCGGCGCTCTACCGCTGAGCCGCGACCGCGCCCGGCCCGGTCCCGCGCCCCCGCTTCCCCGGGCCCGCCCCCTACGGTCCAGTACGTGAACGGGGTCTTGCAGAGTGGACCCCCCTCTTGGAGGATCGACCAGTCCTCCGATGGCTGTCGCGCCACGGCCGCACCCGGCGGCGCCATCGGCCGGGCGCCCGCGATCGAGGAAGATGGTGACGACCATGAAGCTGCTGCGAGTCGGTACGGCCGGGGCCGAGCGCCCGGCGCTGCTCGACGCCGACGGGACCCTGCGGGATCTGTCGGGTCTCGTCGAGGACATCGACGGCGCGCTGCTCGCCGACGACGCGGCCCTCGGCCGTATCCGCGCCGCGGCCGAGGCCGGGGAGCTGCCCGCGCTGGACGCGACCGGGCTGCGCGTCGGCCCGCCGCTGGGCCGCATCGGCAAAGTCGTGTGCATCGGGCTGAACTACTTCGACCACGCCCGCGAGATCGGGGCCGAGCCGCCCGCCGAGCCGGTGGTCTTCTTCAAGGCCGCGGACACGGTCGTCGGCCCGAACGACACGGTGCTCGTACCGAGGCGCTCGGTGAAGACCGACTGGGAGGTCGAGCTGGCGGTCGTCATCGGCCGCACCGCCCGCTACCTCGGCTCGGCGGAGGAGGGGCTCGCGCACGTCGCCGGGTACGCCGTCGCGCACGACGTGTCCGAGCGGGAATGGCAGATCGAGC
Organism: Streptomyces sp. NPDC028635; assembly: GCF_040637635.1. NCBI lineage: Bacteria > Bacillati > Actinomycetota > Actinomycetes > Kitasatosporales > Streptomycetaceae > Streptomyces > Streptomyces sp. NPDC028635. The sequence continues at coordinate 138,552 of NZ_JBEZWX010000002.1, forward strand.
GCGGCGGGACCTGGGACAAGGGCAAGAACTGCGAGACGTTCAACCCGCTGGGGCCGTGGCTGGTGACCGCCGACGAGGTGCCCGACCCGCAGGCGCTCTCCCTCAAGCTGTGGGTCAACGGCGAGCTGAAGCAGGACGGGACCACGGCCGACCAGATCTTCCCGGTGGGAGAGGTCGTGCGGTACGTCAGCCAGTTCATGACGCTCTACCCCGGAGACGTCATCAACACGGGGACCCCGGCCGGGGTTGCCATGGGGCAGCCCGAGCCGAAGCCGTACCTGCGGTCCGGGGATGTGGTGGAGCTGGAGGTCGAGGGACTGGGCCGGCAGCGGCAGGAGCTCAAGGACGCCTGAGCGCTCCGCCGGGGGCGGGGACCGGCCTGTCTTCGTCACGCGGGCCGTGCGGGGCTGCTCGCGACGAACGTCCGGTCCCGGCCGCAGGGGTCCGCGGGTCGGTCCCGGCGCGCGTCAGACCTTCAGGAACTCCTCCAGCGCCTCCACCACGAACCGGTGGTCCTGCAACTGGGGCAGCCCCGAGACGGTGACCGCGCCGATCACGCCGACGCCCTCCACGGTGATCGGGAAGGAACCGCCGTGGGCCGCGTACGCGTCCGGGTCGAGGCGGGAGGACTCCTCGAAGGTGGTGCCCTTGGCGCGGAAGCGGGCGCCGACCAGGTAGGAGGCGCTGCCGTAGCGTTCGACGACCCGGCGCTTGCGGGCGATCCAGCCGTCGTTGTCGGGCGTGGAGCCGGGCAGGGCGGCGTGGAAGAGCTGCTGACCGGCCCGGTGGATGTCGATGGCGACCGGGGCCTGCCGTTCGCGGGCCAGGCCGACCAGCAGCGAGCCGAGCGCCCACGCGTCGTCGTAGGTGAACTGCCGGAACACCAGGCGGCGTTCCTGGGCCTCCAGCTCCTCGATGCTCGGGGTGAGTTCGGGCGTGAACTTCGGGGTCAGTCCGCTCATCGCAGGGTCACCACCACTCCGTCGCGGGCCGACCGGCGGGCCGCTTCCAGTACGTCGAGGGCGTCGGCCGCCTCCAGCGCGGTCACCGGGTTGGGTCCGGCGCCGGTGAGGGCCTTCGCCACGGCCGCATAGTAGGCCGGGTAGTCGCCGGGCAGGGTGGGTTCGGGGCGGCCGCCGCCGGTCAGCGGGGACTCCCCGGCGCCGACGCGGCCCCACAGCTCCTCCGGCTCCACGCCCCAGCCGGGGCCCGGGCGGTGGCCGTCGCGCAGCGCCGCCTCCTGCGGGTCCAGGCCGTACTTGACGTAGCCGGCCTGCGAGCCGAGCACCCGGAAGCGCGGGCCGAGCTGGGCGGTGGTGGAGGAGACGTACAGGTGGGAGCGGACCCCGCCCGCGTGCGTCAGCGCGAGGAAGGTGTCGTCGTCGGCCTCCGCGCCCGCGCGCCGGACCAGCGACTCGGCGTAGACCTGGGTGACCGGGCCGAAGAGCACCAGCGCCTGGTCGACGACGTGGCTGCCGAGGTCGTACAGCAGGCCGCCGATCTCCGCCGGGTCGCCGGACTCCCGCCAGCCGCCCTTGGGCTTGGGCCGCCACCGCTCGAAGCGGGACTCGAAGCGCCATACGTCGCCCAGCGCGCCCGTCTCGAGCAGGTGCCGCAGGGTGAGGAAGTCGTTGTCCCAGCGGCGGTTCTGGAACACCGACAGCAGCAGCCCGCGCTGCTCGGCGAGCGCCGCCAGCTCGCGGGCCTCCGCGGCGGTCCCGGCGACCGGCTTGTCCACGACGACCGGCAGCCCCGCCTCCAGGGCGGCGGTGGCGAGCGGGACGTGGGTCTTGTTCGGGGAGGCGATGACGACCAGGTCGAGGTCGCCGGCCCGCTCCAGCAGCTCGTCCGCGCCGGCCACGGTCGTCACCCCGGGGTGCTCGGCGCGGGCCTGCGCCTGCCGCTCGGGGCGGGAGGTGACGACCGTGTCGAGGGTCAGGCCGTCGGTGCCGGCGATCAGCGGGGCGTGGAAGACGGAGCCCGCGAGGCCGTAGCCGATGAGGCCCACGCGGAGGGGGGTTCCTGTCGTACCTGTCATGCCACCCACTTTCGCAACGCTGTTGCCAAAGTGCAAGCGGCGGGGACAATGGGTGCTGTGAGCGGTACGAACGGTGGAATCACAGGCGACGGCGCCGGGAGCCCGGTCGGCGGTGACGGCGGCGCGATCGGAGGCGGCGCCACGGTCGGGGGCGCCAGGGGCCCGGTCGGCGCTGACGGCGGCGCGATCGGCGGTGACGGCGGCACCAGCGGAGCCGGTGTCAACCTGCTGGGGCTGCGCAGCCACAACACCGCGCTCGTGCTGGAGCTGCTGCGCACGGCCGGCGCCGAGGGCATCAGCCGCCTCGAACTCGCCGAGCGCACCGGGCTGACCCCGCAGGCCGTCAGCAAGATCACCGCACGGCTGCGGGAGCAGGGCCTGGCCGTCGAGGCCGGGCGCCGGGCGTCCACCGGCGGCAAGCCGCGCACGGTGCTGCGCCTGGTGCCGGACGCCGGGCACGCCGTCGGAGTGCACCTGGACCGCGACGAGCTGCGGGCGGTGCTGGTCGACCTCACCGGCGCGGTCGTCGGGCAGGAGCGGGCGCCGCTCGACCTCGGAGCGGGAGCGGAGGCGGTGCTGGGCGGTGTGGAGCGGGCCGTGCGGCCGCTCGCCGGGTCGGTGCCGGCCGCGTCGGTGCTGGGCGTGGGCGTCGCGCTGCCCGGGCCGCTCGACCATGTGCGGGGCGTGCTGCACCGGGTGACCGGTTTCCCCGAGTGGGACGGCTTCCCGCTGCGGGACGCGCTCGCCGGGCGCCTCGGCCTGCCGGTCGTCGTCGACAAGGACACCAACGCCGCCGCGCTCGGTCTCGCCGTCGCCGGGGAGGGCGGCTCCTTCGCCTACCTCCATCTCGGTACGGGCCTGGGGGCCGGACTGGTCGTCGGCGGGGCCGTGCACCGGGGGGCGCGGACCGGGGCGGGGGAGTTCGGGCACCAGGTGATCCAGCTGGACGGCCCGGTGTGCGGGTGCGGCGACCGCGGCTGCATCGAGGTGCTGTGCCTGGGGGCGGTACGGCGCGGGGACACGGCGGAGGCCGCGCGGGTGCTCGGCGCCGGGGCGGCCAATCTGGTCGGGCTGCTGGACATCGACGGGGTGCTGCTCGGGGGGCGGGTCGTCGCGGGGGCACCGGAGACCTTCGTGCGCGGGGTCGCGGCGGTCCTCCGGGAGCGAGCGCACCGCGAGGGAACGCCGGGCGGCGCGGTGCCGGTGCGGATCGCCGGGGGCGGGGAGTGGGGGGTCGCGGCGGGCGCGGGGCACCTGGTCCTGGGGCGGCTGTTCGGGAGGCGGGACGCTTAGACGGGGACGCGGCGGGACGCGCGGGCGGGGAAGTGGGGCGGGACGCATAGGCGAGGAAGACGGAGGCAGAGGCGGCAGCGATCCGGGACGCGTAGGGACGCACGGGCACGACGCGTAGGGACGCACGGGCACGCGCAGGGACGTACACCCGACGCGCAGGGGCAGTGGGGCCCGGCCGGGTGGGATCCGTCGGCCGTTCGAGGGGCCCGCCCGGTACGCCTCCGCCGCAGCGACCGCCCGCCCCCGCAAACTCATGTGATCATGCGACTGTTCCCGCTCGCCCGTGTCCCCGCGGCGGCAGCCGCCACGCTGCTGCCCCTGCTGCCGTTACCGGCCCACGCGCTCCCGGCGCACGCCACCCCCGCCCTCGCCTCCGACCCCACCTGTGCCACCGCCACCGGCTCCTCCGACTTCCCCCTGCGGGCCCGTATCCGCGGTGGCCCGGCGGCGTACGACGCCGGTGGCGGATACGGCGTCTGGTATCTGGACCTGACGAACACCACCCCCGGCACCTGCACCGCCATCCACCCGGTCGTCGTCCTCGTCGACGAGCGGCGAGCGCTGACGGCGGCTCAGCCGCTGCTGGAGTTCGACGACGGCCCGCGCACCCGCACCGTGCGGTTCGAGACGACCGACGAGGACGAACTGGTCGGCGCGTTCGGGGAGACGGACGGCTTCCCCGGGTTCAGCGTCGGGCCGCGCCGCACCCTGACAGTGCGCGTGCGGCTGGCGTTCACCGCCGACGCCGTACCCAACGAGGTCACCGCCGAGGCGGCGGTCGTACGCCGGCACGACGACGACGGCGACTGGGTGGGCCAGTCCGACGACTACCGCTTCACGGTACGGAACGCGGACGGACCCCCGCCCCCGCCGAGCCCGGGAACCGACCCGGGCGCCACACCTCCCGGCCCCGCCCGCACCCCCGCCACCGCGAGGCCCACCCCCGACCCCACCCCGGCCCCCACGCCCGCCCCCACCGGCGCGCTCGCCGCCGACGAACTCGCCCGCACCGGCATCACCGACGGCGCGCTCGCCGCCGCCGTGGCCCTGCTGCTGGGCGGCGCCGCGCTGCTCGTGGTCCGCAGACTCCGCTGACGAGCACGAGCACGAGCACGAGCACGAGCACAAGCACGAGCACGAGCGGAGGCGCCGCCGTTCGGGCCGGCCCCGTCTGCGACGATCCTCGCGTGGACTACCCGAACGACCAGGCCCCCGGCGCCCCCGTCCGCTCCGGCATCCCGGAGCACGGGCGCATCCCGAAGTACTACGCGGTCAAGGCCCGTATCGACTCTCTCGTCGCCGAACTCGGCGAGGGCGGCGTCATCCCCACCGAACGCGACCTCGCCGAGCGCTACGACGTGGCCCGCGAGACGGTGAGGCAGGCCCTGCGCGAGCTGGTGCTGGAGGGCAAGCTGCGCCGGCAGGGGCGCGGCACCGTCGTCGCGGGGCCCAAGCTGGCGCAGCCGCTGTCGCTGGCCAGCTACACGGAGGGCGTGCGCCGGCAGGGCCGTACCCCCGGCCGTGCCCTCGTCACCCTGGACCGCTTCCCCTGCCCTCCGGCGCTCGCCGCCGAGACCGGGCTGACGCGCGGCGAGCCCGTGTGGCATCTGGAGCGGGTGCTGCTGGCCGACGACGAGCGGGTCGGTCTGGAGAGCACATATGTCGCCGTGGCCCGGGTGCCCGACCTGGACACCGGTTTCGAGCCGGACTCCTCCTTCTACGCCTACCTCCAGGGCCGCGGCATCGCGTTCGGCGACGCCGACGAGCGCATCGAGACCGTGCTGGCCACCCCCCGCGAGGCGCTGCTCATCGGCACCCCGCCCGCGCTGCCGATGCTGCTCATCCACCGGGTCTCCCGGGACGCGGAGGGCCGGCCGCTGGAGCGGGTGCGCAGCCTGTACCGGGGGGACCGGTTCTCGTTCACGACGCATCTGCGGGGCTGAGAACCGGCGACGTCCACCGCCGTCGATCGATCACGAAAAGATAACGGGTCTAGCCCAAACGTGATGGCTCGTTCACGCTCTCGTCGGGAACCGGACCCTTCCGGTTCCCCGGGCGAGAGGAGCGTGGCCGGCGTGAGAGTGACAGTCGTCGGAGGCGGCGTGGTCGGGACCATGCACGCCTGGCAAGCAGTCCAGCGCGGCCATCAGGTCGTACAGATCGAGCGCGAGAGCGAGGCGCGCGGCGCTTCCCTGCGCAACTTCGGCCAGATCTGGGTCAGTGGCCGGGCGGGGGGTGAGGAGCTGGCGACGGCCCTGCGGGCACGTGAGCTGTGGCAGGAGATCGGCGCGCGGGTGCCCGGGCTGGGCTTCCGCCCCAACGGCTCGCTGACCCCGCTCCGCGGCGCCCTCGAACTCGCCGTCGCCGAGGCCGCGGTGGCCCGCGAGGACGCGGCCGACCGCGGCTACAAGCTGCTCACACCGCACGAGGCCCGCGCCCTGAACCCCGCCCTGCGCGGCGCGTTCGACGCCGCCCTGTACTGCGAGCGCGACGCGGCCGTGGAGCCGCGCACCGCGCAGCTCGCCCTGCGCGCCGAGCTGGCCAAGTCGCCGGACTACACCTTCCTGCCGGGCCGCGAGGTCCGCGAGGTGATCGGCGAGAGTGCCGTCCGCGACGACCACGGCGACGTGCACCGCGCCGAGGCCGTCGTCCTCGCCACCGGCGCCTGGCTCGGCGGCCTGGTGCGCGAACTGGCCGGGCCGGACCTGCCCGTGCGCCGGGTGCGGCTGCAGATGATGCAGACCGACCCGCTCGGCGAGCCCCTGACCACCTCCGTCGCCGACGCCGACAGTTTCCGCTACTACCCGGCGTACGCCTCGCCCGCCCTGGACGACCTCAACGCCCGGCAGCCCCAGCCGAAGACGGCCGCCGCGCACAAGATGCAGCTGCTGATGGTGCAGCGCGCCGACGGCGGCCTGACCATCGGCGACACCCACGAGTACGAGCACCCCTTCGCCTTCGACACCCTCGAGGACCCCTACGAGCACCTCACCGGCGTCGTCGAGTCCCTGCTGGGTAGGCCGTTGCCGAGGATCCGGCGCCGCTGGGCCGGGGTGTACGCGCAGTGCACGGACCCGCGCAGGGTCGTGCACCGGCAGCAGGTGCGCGAGGGGGTGTGGCTGGTCACCGGGCCCGGCGGGCGCGGCATGACCTGCTCGCCCGCGATAGCCGAGACCACCGCGAACGAACTGAACTGGTGACCCTCCCATGAGCGACACGACCCCCGACATCCGCCTCGTCGTCCTCGACATGGCCGGTACGACCGTCGCCGACGGCGGCCTGGTCGAGCAGGCCTTCGAGGCGGCCGCCGCAGAGCTGGGCGTGGAGCCCGGCAGCGAGGACCACGCCGGCCGGCTCGCCTACGTCCGCGCCACCATGGGCGAGTCGAAGATCTCCGTCTTCCGGCACCTGTTCGGCGCCGAGGACCTCGCCCGGCGCGCCAACACCGCCTTCGAGAAGGCGTACGGCGACCTCGTGGACGCCGGCCGCGTGGCAGCCGTGCCCGGCGCCCGCGAGGCCATCGAGAAGCTGCGGGCCGCCGGCCGGACCGTCGTGCTGAGCACCGGCTTCGCCCGCGTCACCCAGGACGCCATCCTGGCCGCGCTCGGCTGGCAGGACCTCGTGCCGCTCACCCTGTGCCCCGCCGACGCCGGCGGGCGCGGCCGGCCGTACCCGGACATGGTCCTCACCGCCCTCCTGCGCACGAAGGCCGCCGACGACGTCCGCCAGGTCGCCGTCGTCGGCGACACCTCCTACGACATGCTCAGCGGCGTGCGGGCCGGGGCGGGCGTGGTGGCCGGTGTGCTCACCGGCGCGCACCGCGAGCCGGAACTGCGCCGGGCCGGCGCCACCCATGTCCTCGACTCCGTCGCGGAGTTGCCGGGAGTCCTCGGATGAGCAGCGGCATCCGCTTCGAGAACGTCACCGTCGCCTACGACGGCCACGTCGTCCTCGACTCCCTCGACCTCACCGTCGAACCCGGCGAGGTGATGGCGCTGCTCGGGCCGTCCGGGTCCGGCAAGACCACCGCGCTGCGGGCGGTCGCCGGGTTCGTGCGGCCCGCCGCCGGGCGCGTGCACCTCGGCGGCCGGGACGTCACCGACCTGCCGCCGCACCGCCGGGGCATCGGCATGGTCGTCCAGAGCTACGCCCTCTTCCCGCACCTGCGGGTCGAGGACAACGTCGCCTTCGGGCTCAAGGCCCGCAAGGCCGCCAGGAGCGAGATCCGCTCCCGGGTCGCGGAGGCGCTGGAGATGGTGGGCATGGCGGGATACGCCCGCCGCCACCCGCGGGAGCTGTCCGGCGGCCAGCAGCAGCGCGTCGCCATCGCCCGCGCGCTCGCGATCCGCCCCTCGGTCCTGCTGCTGGACGAGCCGCTCTCCGCGCTCGACGCCCGCCTGCGCTCGGGAATGCTCACCGAACTGGCCCGGCTGCACCGCGAACTGCCCGACGTGTCGATGCTGTACGTCACCCACGACCAGGTCGAGGCGCTCACCCTCGCCGACCGGATCGCCGTGATGGACCGGGCCCGCCTGCAGGCCTGCGGCACACCGCGCGAGCTGTACCGGGCGCCCGCGAACGCGTTCACCGCGTCCTTCGTCGGCAACGCGAACCTGCTGCCGGTCACCGTGGCATCCGGGGGTGTCGTTCTCGCCGGCACCAAGGTGCGGGTCGACACGGCGGGCGCGGTCGCGGGGGCGCGGGCCACCTTGTGCGTACGCCCGCATCTGGTAGGGCTGGGCGACGGGCCGAACCGGCTCCCCGGTGTCCTGCGGGAGATCCAGTGGCGCGGAGCCACCCACCGGCTGTACGTCGAGGTCGACGGGCAGATGATGACGGCGGACGTCGTGGAACTGAAGGATCCGCCGGCGCCCGGGGACGCGGTGAGCCTGCACTTCGCCGAGCAGGACGCGGTGCTGCTGCCCGCCGGAGCCGCCGATGCGTAGTCGCCTGTGGTGGGCGCTCCCCCCGGTGGCCCTCCTCTCCGTCTTCTTCCTCTACCCCCTGGCCCTGGTCGTCCGGCAGTCCTTCCAGCCGGACGGCGGCGGGACCTCCGTGCAGCCGTACGCCGACGTCCTCGCCTCCGAGGCGTTCCGGCGCGCCCTGTGGACCACTGTGTGGCTGGCGCTGGGATCGACCGCCGGCTGCCTGGTGCTCGGCTTCCTGCTGGCGCTGGTCATCGCGTTCGTGCCGTTCCCCGGTGCGCAAGCGGCCGCCCGGTTCATCGACGTCTACCTGTCCTTCCCGTCGTTCCTGATCACGCTGGCGCTGCTGTTCATCTACGGCACCACCGGCATCGTCGGGTCCCTCCCGTTCCTGACCACGCCGTGGGGCGTGCTGCTCGCGGAGGTCACCTACTTCACGCCGTTCGTCATGCGGCCGCTGCTCGCCGCGTTCGCACAGCTCGACACCGCGCAGCTGGAGGCGGCCGGTTCGCTCGGCGCCCGCGCGCCGCGCATCGTGCAGCAGATCATCCTGCCGGAGGCGCTGCCCGCGCTCGCCGCCGGCGGCAGCCTCGTCCTCGTCCTGTGCCTCAACGAGTTCGGCATCGTGCTGTTCACCGGCGCCAAGGGCGTCACCACCCTGCCGACCCTCGTCTACGGCAAGGCGATCCTGGAGTCCGACTACCCGGGCGCCTGTGTCGTCGCCGTCGTCAACGTCCTTCTCTCCGTGGGCCTGTACGGCCTGTACCGGGTGGTGAGCCGTCGTGCTGGTGCATAGCCGCCGCGCCAAGGGGGCGATCTGGGCACTCTTCGCGCTGCTCTTCCTGCCCCTGTTCGCGCTGCCCCTCCTCGTCGTCCTCGGCGCGTCCTTCGCCACCCACTGGTCGAGCGCCCTGCCCTCCGGCCCGACGCTCGGCCACTACCGCGCCGCCACCCGCGGCGACGCCCTCCAGGCGCTCACCACCAGCCTGCTCACCGCGCTCGCGGCGAGCCTGCTCGCCCTCACCGTCGGCACCTGGGCGGCGCTGGCCGCCGCGGCGCTCAGGGAGCGTCACCGGCGGTTGCTGGACGCCCTGTTCGTCCTGCCCGTCGCCGTGCCCTCGGTCGTCGTCGGCCTGTCCGCGCTGGTCGCCTTCTCCCGGCCGCCGCTGCTCCTCAACGGCACCCGCTGGATCGTGATCCTCGCCCACACCGTGCTGGTCACCGCCTTCGCCCACCAGTCGGTGTCCGCCGCGATCCGCCGCCTCGACCCGGTGTACGAGCAGGCCGCCGCCTCCCTGGGCGCGAGCCCCGCCCATGTGCTGTGGCGGGTGCGGCTGCCGCTGCTGCTGCCGTCGCTGACCGCCGCCGCCGGCCTGTGCTTCGCCCTGTCCATGGGGGAGCTGAGCGCCACGATGATGCTCTACCCGCCCGACTGGACCCCGCTGCCCGTCCTGATCTACGCCGCCACCGACCGCGGCGCCCTGTTCGCGGGGTCCGCCGTCGCGGTGGTCCTCATGGCGGCGACGCTGCTCGTGCTGTTCGCCGTCTCCCGCGTACGGACCAAAGCCGCCCACCGCTGACCCTCACCTCATGGAAACGACCGGAGTTGGCCTCGCCATGCCCAAGAACACCCTCACGATCGCCACCGTTCTCGCCGTCCTCGCCGCCCCCGCGCTCACCGCCTGCGGCGGCTCCTCCGCCGCCGCCGACGACAAGGCCGTCACCGTCTACAGCGCCGACGGGCTGAAGGGCGAGAACGGCGACGGCTGGTACGACCGCGTCTTCAAGGACTTCGAGAAGCAGACCGGCATCAAGGTCAAGTACGTCGAGGGGGGCTCCGGCGAGATGGTGCAGCGCGCCGTCCGCGAGAAGAGCAACCCGCAGGCCGACGTGCTGGTCACCCTGCCGCCGTTCATCCAGCAGGCCGACGGCAAGGGCCTGCTGCAGAAGTACGCCCCGAAGGGCTCCGAGCACGTCAGCGGCGCCGACAAGGCCGCCGACGGCACCTGGACGGCCGTCGTCAACAACTACTTCGGATTCGTCTACAACAAGGAGCGGCTGCCCAAGGCCCCGAAGACCTGGCAGGAACTGCTGGACGGCACCTACAAGAACAAGATCCAGTACTCCACGCCCGGCGTCGCCGGCGACGGCACCGCCGTCCTGATCAAGGCCATGCACGACTTCGGCGGCAAGCAGCCCGCGCTGGACTACCTCGGCAAGCTCCAGGCCAACAACGTCGGCCCGTCCGCGTCCACCGGCAAGCTCGCGCCGAAGGTCGACAAGGGCGAACTCCTCGTCGCCAACGGCGATGTGCAGATGAACCACGCCCAGTCCAAGACCATGCCCCACCTCGGCATCTGGTTCCCGGCCGGCCAGGACGGCAGGCCCACCACGTTCGCGCTGCCGTACGCGGCCGGTCTCGTCACCAAGGCCCCGCACGGCGAGAACGGCCGGAAGCTGCTCGACTTCATGCTCGGCCAGGCCGCCCAGCAGCAGGTCAGTGAGATCGGCGGCGGCTTCAGCGCCCGCTCCGACGTCAAGGCCACCGACGCCGACGCCATCGCGCTGGCCCGGCTGATGGACGGCGTCCAGGTCTTCGAGCCGGACTGGTCCGACATCGAGAAGAACCTCACCGCGTACGTCGACGACTGGAAGTCCGCGACCGGCAGCTGAGACCGGCAGCTGACCCGGCGGCCCTGCCCGGCAGACGAGATCACCTGCTCCGGCGGGGCCGGGACCGGCCACCGCTGATTAGGCTGGGGGCGTCGGTACGCCGTGGTTCCGGCGCCCCCAGCCCGTGTAGGACCGTACGTACGCCAGGAGACGCAGCACATGGCAGACCGCAAGCCCATCGAGTCGTGGCTCACCGACATGGACGGCGTCCTGATCCACGAGGGAGTGCCGATCCCCGGCGCCGACGCCTTCCTGAAGAAGCTGCGCGAGTCCGGCAAACCGTTCCTGGTACTGACCAACAACTCCATGTACACGCCGCGTGACCTGCACGCCCGCCTGACCCGCATGGGCCTGGACGTGCCGATCGAGAACATCTGGACCTCCGCGATGGCCACCGCGAAGTTCCTCGACGACCAGCGCCCCGGCGGTTCCGCGTACGTCATCGGCGAGGCCGGTCTGACCACCGCGCTGCACGACATCGGCTACATCCTCACCGACCACGAGCCCGACTACGTCGTCCTCGGCGAGACCCGCACGTACTCCTTCGAGGCCATGACCAAGGCCGTGCGGCTGATCAACGGCGGGGCCCGGTTCATCTGCACCAACCCCGACGAGACCGGCCCCTCCACCGAGGGCCCGCTCCCGGCGACCGGCGCGGTGGCCGCGCTGATCACCAAGGCGACCGGCAAGCAGCCGTACTTCGCGGGCAAGCCGAACCCGCTGATGATGCGCACCGGCCTGAACGCCATCGGCGCGCACTCCGAGACCAGCGCGATGATCGGCGACCGGATGGACACCGACGTGCTGGCCGGCATGGAGGCCGGGATGCAGACCTTCCTGGTGCTCACCGGTCTGACCACGACCGGCCAGGTGGAGAACTTCCCCTACCGGCCCTCGCACGTCGTGGACTCCATCGCGGACCTGGTCGACCTGGTCTGAGCGGGGCCGTCGCCGGTCCGTGGTGGCCCCGGCCAACCCGGACCGGCCGGAACATCACCCGGACGGAGCAAAATCGGCGTTCCAGCGGATGCGTCGGCGGTCCCGGACGGGGAGCCTCCAGATAACTGGAGGTACACGATGGGCTCACTGAAGGTCACTGTCTGTGCGGGCGTCGCGGTGCTCGCCGCGCTCACCCCGGCGGCGTACGCGGCGGACGGAGGCGCGGTCTCGGTGTCCCCTGCCTCACCGGCCCCCGGCGCCGACGTGTCGCTGAGCGCGCACGGCTGCGCCGCCCGCACCGCCACCGCCGTCTCTCCCGCCTTCGTCGCCGACGCGCACCTCGCCGGCGCCGAGGGCACCCTCATCGGCGAGAGCAAGATCCGTTCCTCCGCCGCACCGGGCACCTACGACGTGAAGGTCGGTTGCGCCGGCCGCACCGTCGCGGGCAAGGTCACCGTCGTCGAGCGCGGCGGGCACACGGCCCCTCCCGCGCACGAACCGCCGGCGTCCGCCCCGGCCTCCCCGATCGCCCCGGTCCACGCGGGCGGCGGCGGCACCGCACGGCTCACCGCCGAGCGCACCGCGCGCATCGCCGCCGCCGACGCCCACGCCGAGGGACCCGGCCTCGCGCAGGCCGTCACGGGACTGGTCCTGGCCGGTGTCGCCGCGGCCGCCGTGGGCGTGCGCGGTGTCGCCCGCCGGAGCCGCGGGACCCACTGACCATGGCGGACACCGAACGCTCCTCCGGCACCGCGCGCCTGGTCATGGGCGTGGCCTGGGCGGTCCTGCTGCTGGGGCTGTGGCTGTGGGGGATGAAGGTCACCGACGTACGGCAGGGCTGGTCCGCGCCGACCACCGGTGACATGGCCGCCGCGGGCCGCCCGCCGCTCGCCGAGCTGCCCCCGGCCGCCCGGCCGCTGAAGGGTGCCGCGCCGCAGCGCATCGACATCCCCGACCTGGGTGTGCAGGCGCCGGTCGTGGGGCGGGGGCTGGACGCCGAGGGCGCCATCGAGCCGCCGCCGTTCGACCAGGCGGCGGTGGTCGGCTGGTACGCGGGCGGGGCGGCGCCGGGCGCGGCCGGGACCGCGCTGATGGTGGGGCACGTCGACACCGCGACGAAACCGGCCGTCTTCTACAAGCTCAGCACGCTCAAGCCGGGCCGCACGGTCCGTGTCGTGCGCGCCGACGGCCATGTCGCCGAGTTCACCGTCGACGACGTCGAGGTCCTGCCCCGCGACCACTTCGACGCCCACCGCGCCTACGGACCCCACCGGCCGGGGCGGGCCGAGCTGCGGCTGATCACCTGCGGCGGCACCTTCGACAAGGCGAGCCGCAGCTACACGGCCAACGTGATCGTGTCCGCCTACCTGACGGGCACCCGGCTGTAACAGCTCGCCGACGGTGAGCCGGGACGACCTCGTGGGCGTCGCGGGTCGTATGCCAGGATTGAGCCCCGAGACAGGCCACCCGAGGGGGAGTTGGATGTACCGCAAGAGGGGGGTGGCGGCAGCGCTGGGGGCGGCGCTGCTGATCGCCGGTTGTTCCTCCGGGAGCGGTGACGACAAGGAAGGCGCGGCGGCCGCGCAGATCACGCAGCAACCCAAGGAGGCCGACCCGTTCTGGGTCAACCCGGACGGCACCGCGGCCCGGCAGGTCGCGGCCTACCTCAAGGACGACAAGCGGGCCGAGGCCGACCAGATCCGCAAGATCGCCGAGCAGCCGACCGGTGAGTGGATCGGCCCGGAGAACCCCGAGGCCGAGGCGCGCGGCTTCACCGAGGCCGCCGACAAGGCCGGCCGTACCGCGCTGCTGGTGCTGTACGACATCCCGCACCGTGACTGCGGCCAGTACTCGCAGGGCGGCGCAGCCGACGGCGACACCTACCGCGCCTGGATCGACGGCGTGGCGAAGGGCATCGGCGACCGCGGGGCCACGGTGATCCTGGAACCGGACGCCGTGCTGCACCTGGTGGACGGCTGCACCCCGGACGAGTTCCACGAGGAGCGCTACGACCTGCTCAAGGGTGCGATCGCCAAGCTGAAGGCGCTGAAGAACACCAAGGTGTACCTGGACGCGGGCAACGCGGGCTGGGGCCACCCCGATCAGGTCGTCGAGCCGCTGAAGTGGGCGGGCGTCGACCAGGCCGACGGCTTCGCGGTCAACGTGTCCAACTTCTACTCCACCAAGGACTCGATCGCCTACGGCAGGCAGCTGTCGGCGAAGACCGGCGGCAAGCACTTCGTCATCGACACCAGCCGCAACGGCAACGGCCCCTACACCGGCGGCGAGACGAACGAGCGCTGGTGCAACCCGCCGGGCCGGGCGCTCGGTGAGCCGCCGACGACGAAGACGGCCGACCCGCTGGTCGACGCCTACCTGTGGGTGAAGCGCCCCGGGGAGTCGGACGGCGAGTGCAAGGGCGGCCCGAAGGCGGGCGAGTGGTGGGCGGACTACGCCCTGAAGCTCGCCAGGGCGTCGAAGTAGCCGAGCGGCAGCGGCAGCACGAAGGGGCGCCCCCCGACCGGGGGGCGCCCCTTGGCCGTACCGGGGTCAGGGCCTAGGGGACCCGCACCCACTGCGCCGTGCTCGGCGTGCCCTGGTCGTCGTCCACGAACAGCATGTACCAGCCGGACGGGACGAGGTTGCGGTTCTTCGGGACCGTCACCGTCACCTTGTCGCCGGACACCGTGTAGTCCAACGCGATCGAGCGCTGGTCGACGTCCGTCACGTGCGTCGACGCGCTCGGCCGGATCAGCCGGGCCTTCTTGATCGTGGCGGCGTGCTGCGAGGTGAACGTGCCCGAGGCGCCGCGCTCGATGGTCTTCGGGCCGCCGGACAGGTCGGGGCGCGCGTCCCGGTACAGATAGGGCGGCGTGTAGATCTCGATGCGCTGCTCGAACTTGCCGGGCTTGGTGTTGGCCTTGTCGCCGTAGAGCGAGTCGGAGCCGAAGAACATCACCCGGCCGTCGGGCAGCAGGATCGACCCGGAGTGGTAGTTGCGGCCGACCAGCGGATCGGCGACCCGCTTGAACGCGTTGGACTTCGGGTCGTACAGCCGTGCCTGGAGGATGTTGGAGTCGCCGCGGCCGCGGTAGTCCTCCGAGCCGCCGGAGACCAGCACGCTGTCGTCGGGCAGGATCGAGGACTGCGGGTAGCGGGTGCCCTTCTCCAGCGTGGGACCGTCCACGAACTTCGGGTCCGGCTCCTTCAGGTCCACGATCCGCGTGCGGTTGCTGGACAGCTTGGACTCGCCGACCCCGCCGCCGCCGATCACCATGTACTTCTCGTCCTGCGCCGGCGGCAGCAGCACCGTGCCGGACGTC
>NZ_JBEZWX010000002.1:153839-427585 GCF_040637635.1 Streptomyces sp. NPDC028635
CACGGTTGCTGGACAGCTTGGACTCGCCGACCCCGCCGCCGCCGATCACCATGTACTTCTCGTCCTGCGCCGGCGGCAGCAGCACCGTGCCGGACGTCTCCATCATGTTCGCGTCGCTCAGCCCGGGGATCTTGGTGAACTTGTTGGTGTCCACGTCCCAGACGCCCGGTTCACGCCCGACGTCGTCGGGGCCGTAGCCCGCGTTGGAGCCCGAGTAGAAGATCTTCCCGTTCTCCAGCAGGAACAGCGCCGGATAGGTGGGGAACTGACGGACCGACTTGGTGTAGGACCAGGTCTTGGTCCTGGGGTCGAAGACCTCGTTCTTGCCCGGGACCAACTGGCCGATGTCGTCGAGACCGGAGACGCTGAGGACCTTGCCGTCGCTCAGCGTGGTGAGCGTCGGGTACCAGCGGGCCTCGTTCATCGGGTCGACCTTGATGTACTTCTCGGCGACCGGGTCGAACTCGTAGGCGTCGCGGATGCCCTGGAAGTCCTTCTTGTCCAGGGCGAGCTTCTGCGCGATGCCGTAGGTGTTGCGGGCGTCGGTGCCGGAGAGCCCCTGGATGCGGTAGTTGTCCTGGGTGCCGGTCTCGTACTTCTGTCCGCTGTGCTGCGCCTCGACGTAGATACGGCCGAGCCCGGGGTCGTTGCGCACGAACCGCCCGGCCTTGTCGAAGACCTTCTTCGCGCGCGGCACGAGCACCGGGTCCTTGGAGACGAACGTCTTGCCGTTCTCCTTGCCGGTGAACTGGGTGCCCGCGGGCAGCGTGATCGGCTTGTCCGGGTTCTCGTTGTGGACGATCATCAGGCCGCCGGCCTTGGTGACGTCACCCTTGAGCTTCTCGTACCGCTTGGTGCCGCCCGCGATCAGCAGGTTGCCGTTGGGCAGCTGGGTGTGGCCGGTGCAGAACAGGTCGCTCGGTGTGGGCACCTTCTTGATGGTGCCCTTGACCGGGTCCCAGATCCGGGTGTCGAACTTCTTGGCGTCGAAGTTCTCCTGGTTGTTGCCCGATCCGGCGACGAGCAGGATCTTCCCGGTGTGCAGCAGCGCCGCGTGGATGGTGTTCTGGCGGTACTCCTCGGGGAACTGGACGATGTCCCAGTGGCCGTTGTCCGCCTTGTACTCCGGCTTGTTGATCTTGTAGTCGTGGTACTTGGCGGTGCTGAAGCGGTACAGCCACGGACCGTTCATCCCGGCCAGCGCGAGGACCACCGCCGTGCCTATCGCGAGTCGACGGGCGCGGCGGCGGCCGGCTCGGTCGTTCATTCCTTACGTCCCCCCAGCCCACCAAGGGCGATCTGCATGGTCTGGTCGTTGCCCGGGCCCGGCTCGGCCCACTGCGGGCGCGGAGCCGGGCCGTGCGGCGCGTGGTGCGCCGCAGCCCCGGGTGCGGGCGTCCCGGGTGCGGGCGTCCGGTGTGCCGGGGCGGGCGGGACCGCGTCCTGCCGCGCTCCCGCCGCGTGGGCGGCAGGCTTCTTCGCGGCCTGCCGCAGTTCATGGCGCCAGACGAAGATCGGCGCGGCGGTGATGAGCAGGGCGAACGTGGCCCAGATGATCATCGCCGGGTGGGAGTGCCCGAGGACGAGGCCGGCGGTGATGGAGCCGCCGAAGATGGCGATGAAGTACCAGTGGTAGCGGAAGGTGCCGAACCAGGTGTCCGGGCTCGCCGAGTCGCCCTTGGGCGTGACCACGAACTTGCTCTTGCGGCGCAGCAGGGAGTCGATCAGCGCCTTGGCGTACAGCGGCGCCGACAGGGCGGACATCACCATGCCGGCCACACCGCCGGAGCCCTCCGGCTCGTGCGGGGAGACGTTGTGGCGCCGGTTCCAGATGTACAGGCCGATCTGGAGGGCGGAGGCGTTGCCGTAGAGCATCAGCCACACGGTGGGGTCGATGTTCACACCCGACGCGCCCAGGCCCAGGAACAGCGCGCAGCTGAGCGCCGCGAGCATCCAGTTCAGGGCGGACATCGGATAGAAGATGATCATCATCGTGTAGTTGAAGAGCCGGCCCGGCGGCAGCGTGCCCCAGCCCTTCCAGTACTGCTTGAGGATCGTCTCGTAGGTGCCGCGCGACCAGCGCATCTGCTGGGTGAAGAAGTCCGTCCAGGCGGCCGGGCCCTCGCCGACGGCGAGCACGTCGGGGGTGTAGACCGACTTCCACTTGCGTCCGGTGGCGGGGTTCTTGTGGCGGTGGATCTCGAACCCGGTGGCCATGTCCTCGGTGATCGAGTCGTACAGGCCGCCGATCTGCTGCAGCGCCTTGATGCGTACGGCGTTGGAGGTGCCGACGAACATCGGGGCGCCGTACTTGTTGCCGGCGCGCTGGATGAGCGCGTGGAAGAGGAACTGCTGCGACTCGGCGGCCTTGGTCACGAACGAGTCGTAGTTGCCGTACACCTGCGGGCCGATGACGAAGCCGACGTCCGGGTCGCGGAAGAAGCCGAGCATCCGCTCCAGGTAGTTCGGCAGGGGCACGTGGTCGGTGTCGACGGAGGCGAAGAAGTCGTAGTCGTCGCCGTGGGCGTCCAGCCAGGCGTTGTAGTTGCCGTGCTTGGTCCTGGCCCGGTGCGGGCCCTTGGCCTGGTTCCACTTCGCGACGCCCTTGCGCGAGAAGTGGCGCACGCCGAGCCGCTCGCACACGGCCTTGACGTCCGCATCGTCGCCCTCGTCGAGCAGCCACACGTGCAGCAGGCCCCGGTGGCGCAGCCGGACGGCGGCCTCCAGGGTCTTGGTGACCATCTCCAGCGGCTCCTTGCCGGGCACGAAGGAGGTGAGGAAGGCGACCCGGGTGCCGGTCTCCGGCACGACCGGGACGGGATCACGGGCGACGAGCGTGGCGTGCGCGTTGGACAGCACGTTCAGGCAGCGGAAGAACTCGATCAGGCCGATCGAGACCAGCATGACGACGTCGAGGGCGGGCAGGAAGTCGAAGGCCGGGTAGTCGCGTTCGGTCCAGTGTTCGGGCTGGAGCAGCCAGAACAGCAGGACCAGCGAGAGTATGGGGGCCGCGGCCAGCATCAGGGCGACCCGGATGCGGTGCGGCTCCTGGGAGATCAGCGAGCGGTACTGAACGGTGTACGGCTTGTGCGGATCGGGCTGTGTGAGGGGGCCGGCCAGCCTGCTGTAGTGCTCGTAGTCGTATCTCGGCAGGTTCTTCCTGATCCGCCGGAAGGTTCCGGTGGTGCTCATCCGGTGCGTGGGCACCCTGAGCTGAGTGGTCTGTGACGGGTCGGAGCCGTGCCGGGCGCCCGTCGGCGTCGACGTCATGAGTCATCCCCCCACACGCAGGTCAACGCGTGTCGTCGGTTACGTCACCCGCTCGGGCCCCCTCGACCGTCACGGATGGTTCAGTGGCGGGCCGCTGTCCCCACGTCGTCCCAACCCTACAGACATGGAAAGGCAGCGTTCCGGTTGCATGATGCCCTCTCGGCATCAGCGACGTGAACGGGGCCCCCTTCTCCCCGTGACATCCGCGCAAACGGCCCTCAGCCCCCCAAGTGCCGTGTATACGCGTCTTGTTGTCGTCCAGGGTTCTATGCGGTTCAGCATGATCGCAAGATGCGAAACGCGGTGTTTACCGGTCAAACGCGCTCATTGTGATGCCGGTGGGGGCGGGTGGAAGCGTGTGGGCGCAGAACGAAACAAGACCCCCCGCGGAAGCGAGGGGTCTTGCTGTCGGTGCGCCGCCAGGGACTCGAACCCCGGACCCGCTGATTAAGAGTCAGCTGCTCTAACCAACTGAGCTAGCGGCGCCTGCTGACGTGGGTAACTCTACAGGACCCCCGGGGGTGCCCCTGACCACGCGTGTCGCGCCCGTTATGTCATGAAATGGGAAAGTCGTACATCATTCGGACCGTCACCATGCGCTTCGGCAAGACGGTTGGGAAACTGATCAGCGTGTACAGCCCTGGACAAAACGGACCGGAGTGTGAGGCAGATCGCATGAACAGTCCGGTATTCGAGGAAATCGATCCTGCGAGCGACTGCGGCTGCCCCGGCTGTGCCCGGCTGCACCGGCCCGCCCCGCCGTCCTCCCCGACCCCCGGCCCCGCCGCGCACCGTGTGGTGATCGTCGCGGCCGCCTCCACGGCGCTCGCCGCGAGCGGTGCCGCACCGGCCCTCGCGGCCCCGCACACCCCCGCCCGGCCCGGCGTTCCCGCAGGTGACGAGCCGCAGACCCCGCAGGGCGG
The DNA here is from genome assembly GCF_040637635.1 of Streptomyces sp. NPDC028635. Lineage (NCBI taxonomy): Bacteria > Bacillati > Actinomycetota > Actinomycetes > Kitasatosporales > Streptomycetaceae > Streptomyces > Streptomyces sp. NPDC028635. Next base: position 158,033 of record NZ_JBEZWX010000002.1, read on the forward strand.
CAAGGCCCCGCTGCACGGCCCGGCCGGCGCTCCGGCGGCACCCGCCGCCCCCGTGAAGCTGCCGCCGATCAGCCGTACGGAGATCATCAACCGCGCCAAGGTGTGGGTGGCGGCCCAGGTGCCGTACAGCATGTACGCCTACTGGTCGGACGGGTACCGGCAGGACTGCTCGGGCTTCGTGTCGATGGCCTGGCACCTGCCCGGCAACGAGTGGACCGGCAGCCTCGGCCAGTTCGCCGACCGGATCACCAAGGAGGAGCTGCAGCCCGGAGACATCCTGCTGTTCCACAACACGGCCGACCCCGAGAAGGGGTCCCATGTGGTGCTCTTCGGCGGCTGGACGGACTACACGCGCACCTACTACCTCGCCTACGAACAGACCCGCCCCACCACCCGCCGCCAGGCCACCCCTTACCCGTACTGGAGCAACGCCTCCTCGTACCTGCCGTACCGCTACAAGGGCGTCACCGACGGCGCGGCCGGCGCTCCGGCGGGGAGCGGGGGCACCGAGAAGGACGCCACCGCGTTCCCCGGCGCGGACTCCTTCGGCCCCGGCGCGAACAACGCCGACGTCACCCGGCTGGGCCGGCTCCTCGTCACGCGCGGCGGTGCCCGCTTCTACACCTCCGGCCCCGGGCCCGTCTGGACGGACGCCGACCGACGGGCCACCCAGGCGTTCCAGCAGGCGCAGGGCTGGACCGGCGCGGACGCGGACGGGCTGCCGGGGCCGAAGACCTGGGCGCTGCTGATCACCGGCACGGGCAAGGACATCCCGCCCGCGGGCGCCCCGGGACCGGCGAAGCCGACACCACCGGCGATGCCCCGGCCGCCGGGCAAGCCCACGACGCCCGTACCGCCGGCCCCGCCCGCCGCGGTGCCGCCCTTCCCCGGACCCGGCGCCTTCCGCCCGGGTGCGAACAACGCCCAGGTCACCCAGCTCGGCCGGCAGCTGGTGAAGAAGGGCTTCGGCCGGTTCTACACGTCCGGCCCGGGTCCGCGCTGGAGCGAGGCCGACCGCAGGGCCGTCGAGGCGTTCCAGCTCGCCCAGGGCTGGCGGGGACCGGCCGCCGACGGCTACCCCGGCCCGGAGACCTGGCGACGGCTCTTCCGGTGACATCACCCATCCGCAGCGGTTGGAGGAACGCATTGAGCACGGCCACGACGCCCGGGCCGGAGGGGGGCGCGGACGCCGCCGCGCCCCGCCCGCCCCGGCTGATCCAGAACGAGGCCACCACCGAGATCCCCGTCCACCTCCTCTTCCGGGACGACCCGGACCCGCAGCCGGTGCCGGTGCGCCCCACCGTCGTGGCGCGCCGCCAGGGCACCGGCGAGCAGCCGCGCGTCCGCCGCCCGGCCCCGAAGGCGCCGCGCCCCGCCGCGCCCCAGGTCGACCCGGAGCTGGTGGAGCGGCGGGCGCGGGTGCTGCCCGGCGCGATGGGCGTGCTCGCCGGGATGTGCGGGTCGGCCGGGTGCGCGGCCGCCACCTGGTGGGCGGGGCTAATGCCGCCGCTCGCCGCGCGGGCGCTCCATCTGCCGGAGACGCCGCACGCCGGGCTCGGGCCGGCGCAGTGGGCGGTGTACGCGGGGGCGGGCGCGCTCGCCCTGTTCGGCTTCGGCGGGCTGGCGCGCGGACGGACCGGACGGGCCTGGGTGCTCGGTCTGTTCGGCCGCTACCGCGGCACCGTCCGGCGCACCGGCCTGCTGTGGGTCAACCCGCTGCTGCGGCGCCGCGGTGTGGACGTACGGCTGCGGCACTGGCGCGGCGAGCCCATGCCGGCCGCCGACGGCAGCGGGGTGGCGCTCAGGGTGGTCGTGCTGGTGGTGTGGCGGGTGCGGGACACCGCGCGGGCCACGCTCGGCGTGGAGGACCACGAGACCTTCCTGCGCGAGTGCGTCGAGGCGGCGCTGACCCGGGTGCCGGTGGAGGTGCCCGGCGCCGGGCACGCCCCGGCGGAGACGGCCGGGGACACGCTGACCCGGCTGGTCGCGGCGGACGTGGCGCCGGTCGGACTGGAGGTGTTCTCCGTACGGCCGCTGCGGGTGGAGTACGCCCCGGAGGTGGCCGCCGTGATGCAGCGCAGGCGGCTCGCGGTGCTGGAGGCCGAGCACCGGGCGAGCGTGATCGGCTCGGTCGTGGACTCGGTCGAGGACACGGTGACCCGGCTGACCGTGCGCGGCCTGGTGTCGCTGGACGACTACGAGCGCAAGGCGCTGGTGAAGGACCTGACCGTGGCGTTCTGCTCGGGGCACGGGGAGGGCTGACGGGGCGGGCCGACGGGCCGGGGAGCCGGGCTCTGCGATTGGTATGGACATGTTCAACGGTCAGCAATAACCTCGAACTTGGTCTAGACCTACCTGCACGGCTCACTGAACTCCCCACACCCCAGGAGCGGCAGCATGCGCACAAGGACCAAGCTCTACGCCGCCGTGGTGGGGCTGGCCACGACCGGAGCGATCGCGCTCTCCTCCGGCGGGGCCAGCAGCCACGGCTACACCGACCTGCCCGTCAGCCGGCAGAAGGTCTGCCAGCTCGGCACCGTCAGCAACTGCGGCGACATCCAGTGGGAGCCGCAGAGCGTGGAGGGCCCCAAGGGCTTCCCCGCCGCCGGACCCGCCGACGGCCGGCTGTGCTCGGGCGGCAACACACGCTTCGCCCAGCTGGACAGCCCCCGCACCCCGTCGGGGGGCGCCTGGCCCACCACCAGGGTGACGGGCGGTCAGAGCTACACCTTCCGCTGGCAGTTCACCGCGATGCACGCCACGACCGACTTCAAGTACTACGTCACCAAGCCGGGCTGGAACCAGGACCACAACCTCTCCCGGTCCGACCTCAACCTCACCCCGTTCCTCACCGTCCCCTACGGAGGCCAGCGCCCGCCGTCCACCCTCTCCCACAGCGGCACCCTGCCGACCGGCCTCAGCGGCCACCACGTGATCCTCGCGGTCTGGACGATCGCGGACACGGGCAACGCGTTCTACGCCTGCTCGGACGTCACGTTCTGAGGCTTCCTTGAGCGACAGCCCCGGCCGGCGCGGGTAGGTTCCCCCACGCCGGCCGATCGGGGCCGGCGCGAGGTCTCGGGGGGCCACGGTGGAAGTGCTGTTCTCCGTCGTACCGCTGCTGATGATCGCGGGGGCGGTCCACGGGGCGGTCAGAGTGGTCGGCCGCGCCCGGCGGATCAGCCGGACCTGGAGCGACGGGCTCACGGCCGAGGCGCGCTGTCTGCGGACGTACACGACGACCGGTGGCGGCGGCGACAGCGCGGTGCACACGCATCTGCACCACGTGTACGAGTTCGTCAGCCGTGACGGGCGGGCGGTGCGCTTCGAGGAGAGGGGCGGCCCCGGCACGACGCTCGTCGGCGACATCGTGACCGTGCGCTACCCGGCCGACCGCCCCGAAGGAGCGACGGCCCTGCCGCCCGCGCCGGGGCGGCTCGCGGTGGAGGCCGGCTGCCTGCTGTCCGTCCTCGGTGTGGTGGTCGTCGTCTGCGTGATCTTCATGATCGTGGCGCACGCCATGTTCTCGATGGCCGGTGACGCCCTGCCGTAGGCCTGCCATCACGCCGAAGGGCCCCCGCTTTCGCGAGGGCCCTTCTTCGGTGCGCCGCCAGGGACTCGAACCCCGGACCCGCTGATTAAGAGTCAGCTGCTCTAACCAACTGAGCTAGCGGCGCATGACTCCCGCCGACCGCTTCACCAGGTGTTTCTCCCGGCCCGCGGGCGGCGACGAAGAAAATACTACCTGGTTCTCCGGAGTGCTCGTGACCACCCGCGGCGGGCCTAGATCGTCAGCGACAGCAGCAGGGGAGCGGCGCTGCGGTTGAGGGCGTCCGCCGCCGTGCGCAGCCGGTGCGCGTGCTCCACCGGCATCGACAGCGCCAGGCACCCCACCGAGGCGCCCGCGGTGATCGGCACGGCCGCGCAGACCGTGCCCACCGCGTACTCCTGCAGGTCGAGCACCGGCACCGTCGGCGGCTGCGCCTCTAGACGGGAGAGCAGCAGCTTGTCGCTGGTGATGGTGCGCGAGGTGAGACGGGCCATCTTGTGCCGGGAGAGATGGTCGCGGCGGCCGTTGTGGTCGAGCTGCGTCAGCAGGCTCTTGCCGACCGCGTGGGCGTGCGCGGACTCCCGGAAGTCCACCCACTCGTTGACCGGGGGAGCCCCCGGCCCGGCGGCGTACTGGGTGATACGGACCTCGCCGTCCACGTACCGGCTGATGTAGACCGCGGCCCGCACCGAGTCGCGCAGCCGGTCGAGGGTGCGCTGGAGGTGGGCCCGCAGCGCCTCCTCCCGGCCCTGGGCGGAACCGAGCCGGGCGAGCGCGTCCCCGGGGGCGTACGCCCCGCCGGTGATCTGCTCGACGTATCCCTCGCGGCGCAGCATCCGCAGCAGCGGGGTCAGCCGCTCGGTGGTCAGGCCCGTGCGGCGGGCTATCTGGGCGTCGGTGACGCCGGCGGTGTGCCGGGCCACGGTCTCCAGGACGCGCAGGGCGTCCTGGGCCGCGTGGTACGGCGCGGTCGGCTCGTTCATCAGCGCCACGGTGTCTCCCCCTGCGGTCGCTTTCAGGCCGTGATCCGAAACCCGGACCCCCTCCACCATAACGGGCAAGCGCCCTGCGTGGAGGGGGTGTTGGCGAGATTGCACCGCTCCCAACTGGGGCAACGACCCGCTGGCATATGTCCGGGTCATGACCCAGGGCGGAGACCTGGGGTGTTGGCGCACACACGGCGCGTAGTCGCGCGCCCGGTCACAGGACGGCGCTCAGGAATTCCCGCGTGCGCTCCTGCTCCGGGTCGTTGAAGATCTTCTCCGGCGGCCCCGCCTCCACGATCCGGCCCGCGTCGAACATCAGCACCTGGTCCGAGATGTCCCGCGCGAAGTTCATCTCATGGGTCACGCACAGCATCGTGATGTCCGTGCTGCGCGCGATGTCCCGCAGCAGATCCAGCACCCCGGCCACCAGCTCCGGGTCCAGCGCGGAGGTCACCTCGTCCAGCAGCAGGACCTTCGGCCGCATCGCCAGCGCCCGCGCGATCGCCACCCGCTGCTGCTGCCCGCCGGACAGCCGCGTCGGGCGCGCGTCGCACTTGTCGGCCAGGCCCACCAGGTCCAGCAGCTCCCGGGCCCGCTCCTCCGCCTCGTCCTTCGACAGGCCCAGCACGGTGACCGGCGCCTCGGTGATGTTCCTGAGCACGCTCATGTTCGGGAACAGGTTGAACTGCTGGAAGACCATGCCGATCTTCTTGCGCACCTCACGGCACTGCCGCTCGCTCGCCGGGAACAGCCGGTCCCCGTCGACGGTGATCGTGCCCTCGTCGGGCTTGGTGAGCGTCATCAGCAGTCTGAGGATCGTCGTCTTGCCGGAGCCGGACGGCCCGATCAGCGTCACGTGCTTGCCGGCGTCCACGGAGAAGTCCAGATGGTCCAGGACGGTGTTGTCCCCGAACCGCTTGGTGACCTGCTCCAGACGCACCAGCGGACCGAGGTCGGCGGGCGTGGCGGTCGGCTGCTTGCTGGTGTCAACGGACAAGACGTCGCTCCAGGGTGCGAAGGAGAAGGGAGGCCAGGTAGGAGATGACGATGAAGGCGACACCGATCACCGTCAGCGGCTCGGTGAACTGGAAGTGCTGCTGCGAGTACAGCCGCGCCTGCCCGAGCATCTCCAGCACGGTGATCACCATCAGCATCGGCGTGTCCTTGAGCATGGCGATCACGTAGTTGCCGAGCGCGGGCACCACCCGGCGCACCGCCTGCGGCAGGATCACCGCCGTCCACGTCCGGCGCACCGGCAGGCTCAGCGCGGTCGCCGCCTCCCACTGCCCCGGCGGCACCGCCTCGATCCCGGCCCGGTAGACCTGCATGGTGTACGTCGAGTAGTGCAGGCCGATCGCGACGACACCGGTGGTCAGCGCCGACATCGTCACGCCCCACTCGGGCAGCACATAGAAGAGGAAGAACAGCTGCACCAGCAGCGGGGTGTCCCGCACGAACTCCGTGACCACCCCCACCGGCCAGCGCACCCAGCGGGTCGGCGTGCGCATCAGCAGCGCCCACACCAGGCCCAGCGCGAACGAGATCAGCGAGCCGAGCACCAGCGCCTGCAAGGTCACCAGCAGGCCCTCGCGGAAGTGCGGCATGAAGCCGCTGACGGCGTTCCAGTCCCAGGTCACGCGACACCAGCTCCCTCAGGCACCCGCACCGGGTCCGCCTTCTTCTCCGGCGCCCGCCCGACTCCGGCCTTCAGCCGCTTCTCCAGCCCCCGCATCCCACGGGTGAGCAGAAACGCGATCACGAAGTAGATCAGCAGCACATACGTGTAGATCTCCGCGCTCTCCTGCAGCGCCAGGCGGACCAGGTTGCCGCTGAAGGCCAGGTCGCCCATGCCCATCACCGACACCAGCGCGGTGCCCTTGAGCAGCTCGATCAGCAGATTGCTGAACGGCGGGATCATCTCCGGCACCGCCTGCGGCAGCAGGATCTTGCGCATCCGCTGCCCCGGCGTGAAGCCGAGCGCGATGCCGCCCTCGCGCTGCGCCGGATCGACGGCCTTCAGCGCACCGCGCACGATCTCCGCGCCGTACGCGCCATAGGTGAGACCGAGCGCCAGGGTGCCCGCCCACAACGGCACCAGCTGCCAGCCGAAGGCCGGCGGCAGCACGAAGAACACCCAGAAGATCATCACCAGCGCGGAGGTGCCACGGAAGACCTCCGTGTAGAAGCCGGCGAGGAAGCGGACGATCCACAGCCGGTGGGTGCGCGCGACACCGACGGTGAACGCCACCGCCGCGCCCAGCAGCGCACTGCACACCAGCAGCTGGAGCGTGACCCACACGCCCTTCAGTACGAGTTCCCACAGTCCGGAGGTCATCCGCCGCACAGCTCCTTCGCGGTCAGATCGGTCATCTCGGCCCGTGTGAAGCCGAACGGCCGCAGGATGCGCAGCAGTTCGCCGCTCTTCTTCAGCTTGTGCAGCTCCGCGTTGAAGGCGTCGCGCAGCGTCGTCTCGGTCCGGCGGAACGCGAACGCGCCGCCGTCGACATGCGGCTTGCCCTTCACCAGCGGCGCGAACGGCTTGGTCGCCTCCGCCTTGGACGACTTCTTCACCACGTCACGGACGGTCACGGCCGTCCCCGCGAACACGTCCACGCGGCCCGTCTCCACCGCGTTCAGCCCCGCGACCTGGTCCGGGACGATGAGGATGTCGCTCTCCTCGTAGCCCGCCTCGACCGCGTACTGGATCTCCGCATAGCCGGTGCCGGTCGCGAACTTCGCCTTTTTCGCGACGATGTCCCGGTAGGTGTGCAGACCCTTGGGATTTCCCTTGCGGACGATGAAGGAATCGAGCATCTGATAGTCGGGATCGGCGAAGATCACCTGCGCGCAGCGTTCGGGATTGACATACATGCCGGCGGCCACGACGTCGAACTGCTGGGAATTCAGCCCGGGTATGAGCGAACCGAACTCGGTCGGCACGGGCTGCACCTTGTCCACCCCGAGCCGCTTGAAGATCACCCGCGCCAGTTCCGGTGCCTCACCGGTGAGTTCACCGTTCTTGTCGATGTATCCGAAGGGAATCTCACCCGCGATCCCGAGCCGCACCACCCCTTGGGCGCGCAGCCGGTCGAGCAGGTCACCGCCGTTCTCCGTGGACGCGGTCGCCACCCGCGAGCAGCCCGCGGCACCCAGTGCGCCGACCGCCGCCACCCCCGCGAGCAGCGACCGGCGAGTGGGTCCGGTTGTGTGTGCGCCATGTCTTGCATGACCGTGTGGTGGAGCCATGGCGGCGCTGCTACCCAACCGAACGCAAGCCATGCACCATGGATTTCATGGCGGATCGCTACCTCGAAGTGTCCCTGGTCAAGCGTCAGATCCACTGCACGGCGAAGCTGCTGGACGACCGTGCGCCCCTCACCTGCGCAGCGGTGTGGAACGCACTGCCGCTGTCCGGCGACGTCTACCACGCCAAATACGCGCGCAACGAGATCTATGCGCTCTTCCCACCCTTTGCCGCGACCGAACCACCCCTGGAGAACCCGACCGTCACCCCCATTCCCGGAGATCTCTGCTATTTCTCCTTCGCGGGCGCCGAACTGGGCACGAATGCCTACGGTTACGACCGTGAGGTGCGCGCCGGCACCACCGTCGTCGACCTGGCCCTGTTCTACGAACGCAACAACCTGCTGCTGAACGGCGACGTGGGCTGGGTGCCCGGGATCGTCTGGGGCCAGATCGTGGACGGCCTGGACGCCATGGCCGCGGCATGCAACGACCTGTGGCGCACGGGCGCGGCGGGGGAGACGCTCAGCTTCCGCCGCGCCTGACACCCGCCCGCTCAGGGGGCCGTGGCGCCCGCCTCGTACAGGGCGTGCGCGGCCCGCAGCACCAGGTCGTCACGGTGCCGGGCGGCCACGATCTGCAGGCCCACCGGCAACCCGCCCGCGTCCACGCCCACCGGCACGGACGCGGCGGGCTGCTGGGTCAGATTGAACGGATAGGTGAACGGCGTCCATCCCGTCCAGCGCCTCAGCCCCGAGCCGCCCGGAACCTCCACGCCCGCCTCGAACGCCGTCAGCGGCAGCGTCGGCGTCAGCAGCAGGTCGTACGACTCGTGGAAGCGGCCCATGCGCCGGCCGAGGTCCATCCGCACGTCCACCGCGGCCAGATACTCCAGCGCCGTCAGCCGCGCCCCGGCCGCGCACACCTCCCGCAGCCCCGGGTCCAGCAGCTCCCGCTGACGCGGACTCAGCTGCTGCGCCACCCGGGCCGCGCCCGCGAACCACAGCGCCTCGAAGGCGTCCACCGGCTCGGTCACGTCCGGGTCGGCCTCCTCGACGTACGCGCCGAGCCCCGCCAGCCGCTCCACCGCGCGCCGCACCGCCGACGCGACCGCCGGCTGCACCGCGACCTGCCCGCCCAGCGACGGCGAGTACGCCACCCGCAGCCCGCGCACCCCCTCGCCGAGCACCTGCGCGTACGACAGCCCGGCCGGGCCCAGCGCCGACCAGTCCCGGGTGTCCGGCGCGCCGATCACGTCCAGCAGGAGCGCCGCGTCCGCCGCGGTCCGGGTCATCGGGCCGACGTGCGACAGCGTGCCGAAGGCGCTCGCCGGGTACAGCGGCACCCGGCCGTACGTCGGCTTCAGAGCGAAGATCCCGCAGAACGCCGCCGGGATGCGCACACTGCCGCCGCCGTCCGTGCCCAGCGACAGCGGCCCCGCGCCGAGCGCCACCGCGGCCGCGCTGCCGCCGCTGGAACCGCCGGCCGTACGGGACGGGTCGTGCGGGTTGCGGGTGATCCCGGACAGCGGCGAGTCCGTCACGCCCTTCCAGCCGAACTCGGGCGTGGTCGTCTTGCCGACGAACACCGCGCCGTGCTCGCGCAGCCGGGCCACCGAGGGGGCGTCCTCCTCCCACCTCCCCGCCGCTTCGATCGTGCGGGAGCCGCGCAGGGTGGGGTGGCCGCGCAGCAGCAGTATGTCCTTGACGGTCACCGGCACCCCGTCCAGCGGCCCGGCCGGCTCCCCGCGCCGCCACCGCCCGGCCGACGCCCGCGCCTGCTCCAGGGCGTCCTCGGGCAGCAGCCGCACGAACGCGTTCACCTGCGGCTGGATCCGCTCGGCCCGCTCCAGCACCGCGCGGGTCGCCTCGACGGGGTCGAACTCGCCCTTGCGGTAGCCCTCGACGAGCTCGGTCGCGGTCAGGTCGGTGAGTTGCGTCATGCACAGCCTCCCAGAGGCGTCGATGAGGGGACGTCAGTGACCGGGGACGTATCCGCGCTGCTTGTCGACGACGTTGAGCAGCGGCCGGCCCGCCGCCCAGCGCTCGTACAGGTCCACGAACTGCGCGCCCAGTTCGTCGCGCCAGCCGATCGTGTCCCCGCTCATGTGCGGGGAGACGATCAGATCCCGCACCCGCCACAGCGGACTGCCGGCGGGCAGCGGCTCGTGCGCGAACACATCCAGCGCGGCCCCCGCGATCCAGCGTTTGGCCAGCGCCTCGGCGAGGGCCTCCTCGTCCACCAGCGGCCCGCGGCCGACGTTCACGAAACACGCCGACGGCTGCATCACGCCGAAGCGGCGCGCGTCGAACATGCCCCGGGTCTGCTCCGTCAGCGGCGCCGCGCAGATCACCCAGTCCGCGCGGGAGAGCAGCCGGTCGAGATCGCCGGGGCCGTGGACGCCGGTGCGCGGGGTGCGGCCGACGAGCGCGGTGGTGACGCCGAGCGCCTTCAGCAGCCGTGCGATCGCCCGCCCGATCGGCCCCGAGCCGACCACGCACGCGCGCGTACCGGCCACCCGCCGCGACTCCCGGTGCCGCCACTCGCGCTGCTGCTGGAGCTGAAGCGTCCGCGGCAGATCCTTCGCCATCGCCAGCACGAGGGCGGCGACGTACTCGGCGATCGGCTGGTCGAAGACACCGCGCGCGTTGGTCACCACCGTCTCCGACCGGGCCAGCTGGGGGCACATCAGATGGTCGACGCCCGCGCTCGCCGTGTGCACCCAGCGCGGCCGCGGCCCCTCGCCGGGCCAGGCGTCCCGTACGGCGGTGGAGGTGAAGTCCCACACCAGCAGGACGTCCGCCTCGGGCAGCCGCGCGGCGAGGCCGGCGGCGTCGGTGTGCACGATCCGGGCCCGGCCGGTGAGACGGCCCAGACGAGGCGGCGGGTCGGCGTCGAGGACGAGGAGCGTGGGCGGGACGGTGGTCATGCAGGGGCCGTTTCTCCGGGGACCGGGCGATGATCTGGCGTCTGACATGCGCGGATTGACCACGCTCGCACCGGAACCTACCGTCGTCAACAGGGCCACGCGTACGATCCGTTGCCCTGTCGTCTCCCACCGTGAGGCGGTGCCTGTCATGGAGGCCATGTTTCTGGGCGGCCCCCGCCCGCAGCGCGGTGTCGGTGTCGTCGCGCCCTTCGACTTCGCGCTGGACCGGGAGTTGTGGCGCTGGACGCCGGACGAGGTGTCGCTGCACCTGACCCGCACGCCGTACGTGCCGGTCGAGGTCAGCCTCGATCTCGCCCGGCTGGTCAGCGAGCACGAGACGCTCACCGACGCCGTACGGACCCTGATCGCCGTGCATCCGGAGGTCGTCGCCTACGCCTGCACCTCCGGCAGCTTCGTCGGCGGGATCACCGGGGAACGCGCCATGTGCGAGGCGATGACCGGGGCGGGCGCGGTGCCGTCCGTGACCACGTCCGGGGCGCTGCTGGAGGCGCTCGCCGAGCTGGGCGTACGGCGGGTGGCACTGGTGACGCCGTACACCGTGTCGGTGACCCGGTCGCTGCGGGCGTACGTCGCGCAGGCCGGGATCGTGGTCACCGGGTGCGTGTACATGGGGCTGACCCGGCACATCTGGAAGGTGCCCTACCGGGACGTGGTGGAGATGGCCCGGCGCGCGGTCGGCACACCGGGCGCGGCCCGGGGACCGCAGGCGCTGTTCCTGTCCTGCACCAACCTGCCTACGTACGACGTCATCCCGCAGCTGGAGGCGGAGCTGCGGATCCCGGTGATCTCGGCCAACCAGGTCACGATGTGGGCTGCACTGCGCCGGCTGGGTACCCGCGCGGTAGGGCCGTACCAGGCGCTGACCGACCTCTCGGCGCGCGCGTGGCCCCCCGTACTGCCGGACGAACCGCAGGAACAGCAGGAAGGGCGAACATGACCGCACTCGGATTCCTCTACCCGGGTCACTCGGCCGAGGACGACTATCCGCGCATCGAGCAGCTCCTGGGCAGTGACATCCGGGTGGACGTCGTCCACACGGACATCGGCGAGGACGCGCACCGCGTGGACGCGCTGCGGCGGATGGGCGCGGCGGAGCGGCTTGCGCCGGGCGTGGAGGAGCTGCGGCTGGCCGGGGTCGAGTCGGTGGTGTGGGCGTGCACGAGCGGCAGCTTCGTGTACGGCTTCGACGGCGCCCACGAGCAGGTGCGCGCGCTGGCCGTGGCGGCCGGGATGCCGGCCTCCTCCACCTCTTTCGCCTTCGTGAACGCGCTGCGGGAGCTCGGGGCGCGCACGGTCGCGGTCGGGGCGACGTACCCCGACGACGTGGCGGAGCTGTTCGCCGGCTTCCTGCGGGCGGCCGGCGTCGAGGTCACCGGGGTGCGGAGCTCGGGCATCGTCACGGCGGCCGAGGTCGGCACGTGGGGCGAGGCGGAGGTGCTGGCGCTGGCCCGGGCCGCCGACCACCCCGACGCGCAGGCGGTACTGCTGCCGGACACGGCCCTGCACACGGCGGCGCACCTGCCGGCCCTGGAGAAGGACCTGGGCAAGCCGGTCCTCACGGCGAACCAGGTCACGGTCTGGGAGGGCCTGCGCCTGGCCGACCGCCGCATCCACGCTCCCGCGCTGGGATCCCTGTTCCTCCGCGAACCGATCGTCCAGGCGTAGGGCTCCACCGCGAGCCCGCTCGGCGGCATGGGGCTGCGCCCCGGACCCCGGGGGCGTTTCCCACCCACCCGCCCGTCTCGGTCGGCCAGGAGGCCCCGCCACGGGGCTCCGCCCCGGACCCCGGGGTGTTTCCCACCCACCCGCCCGACTCGGTCGGCCAGGAGGCCCCGCCACGGGGCTCCGCCCCGGACCCCGGGCGTTTCCCACCCGCCCACCCGTCTCGGTCGGCCAGGAGGTGCCGCCACGGGGCTGCGCCCCGGACCCCGCCGGGGCTCTGCCCCCGGCCCGGCCCCGGGGCTGAGCCCCAGCCCATCGGGCAACGGACCGCAACGGGCCGCCGCAGGCATCAAAGGGGCGCGGGGAACTGCGCGACCAGCCACGACGCGACCCGCACGGGCCGCCGCAGGCATCAAAGGGGCGCGGGGAACTGCGCGACCAGCCACAACGCGACCCGCACAGGCCGCCGCAGGCAACACCGACCACCCGCCGCCGGGCGGCATCGCCCGCGCGGGAGCGCACCCGGCCCCGGCAAGGGCAAGCCCCGCGCCGGCGCGCACCCGCCCGGGGCAAGGGCAGGCAAGGGCCCCCCACCCCGGAGGGGAATAACCGGAGACCCCCTCCTGTTAGCCCAGCGGCAGCGAACCCGTACAGGCAGGAGAACCCCCGTGGCCGTATCCGAGACCGCCGGCGACGAGATCCGGGCGGTGGCGAAGGGGACCGCGCCCGTTGCGCTGTCCGTGCTGGACCTGGTCACCGTGGGGGCCGGGCGGACCGCCTCCGACGCGTTGCGGACCAGTACGCAGCTGGTGCGGCTCGCCGAGGCGCGCGGGTTCCACCGGTACTGGGTCGCCGAGCACCACTCGATGCCCGGCGTCGCGTCCTCCTCGCCCGCGGTGATCCTCGCCCACCTCGCCGCCCACACCGACCGCATCCGGCTAGGCTCGGGCGGCGTCATGCTGCCCAACCACGCGCCCCTCGTCATCGCGGAGCAGTTCGGCACGCTGGAGGCCATGGCGCCGGGGCGGATCGACCTCGGCCTCGGCCGGGCGCCCGGCACGGACGGGGCGACCGCGGCGGCCCTGCGCCGCACCGACAGCCTCAACGAGGGCGCCGACGACTTCCCGCAGCAGCTCGCCGAGCTGACCCGGTTCCTCGACGACGACTTCCCCGACGGGCACCCGTACCGCAGGATCCACGCCGTGCCGGGGCCCGTGCAGGCCACCTCGCCCGGCGGGGTGCAGTCGCCCCACCGGCCGCCGATCTGGCTGCTCGGTTCCTCCGGCTTCAGCGCCCGCCTGGCCGGCGTGCTCGGCCTGCCGTTCGCCTTCGCGCACCACTTCTCCGCGCAGAACACCGTCCCGGCCCTCGACCTGTACCGCGCGTCCTTCCGGGCGTCCGACGTCCTCGACGAGCCGTACGCCCTGATCGGCGTCGCCGCGCTCGCCACCGAGGACGAGAAGGAGGCCCGGCGCCAGGTGCGGGCCGCCGCGCTGAACATGATCCGCCTGCGGACCGGGCGGCCGGGGCTCGTGCCCACGCCGGAGGAGGCCGAGGCGTACGAGTTCAGCCCGATGGAGGAGGAGTTCGTCACCTCCTGGAACGCCAACGTCGTCCACGGCACGCCCGACGAGGTGCGCGCCGGGCTCGACGACCTGCACAAGCGCACCGGCGCGGACGAGTTGATGATCACCGGCAACGCGCACAGCGGGGACCTGCGGGTGCGGTCGTACGAACTGATCGCCGACGCCTACGGCTTGCCGACCACGTCCGGCTGAACCCCCGGCGTCGCCAGCAGCGCGGAGATACGATCCGGCGGCACCGGGCGGGAGTACAGCCAGCCCTGCCCGGTGTCGCAGCCGATGAGCCGCAGGCGGTCCGCCTGCGCGGACGTCTCCACGCACTCGGCGGTGACCGTGAGCCCGAGCCGGTGCGCGAGCTGGATCATCGCCTCGACGATGACCTCGTCGGCCGGGCTCGGATGCGCGGCGGGGTCGTCGTAGCGGAAGCCGCGGACGAAGGAGCCGTCCAGCTTGAGGACCTTCACCGGCAGCCGGGACAGATACGCGAGGTTCGAGTAGCCCGTGCCGAAGTCGTCGATGGCGATCTGCACGCCCATGTCGCTGAGCGCCTTCAGCGTCTGCAGGGGGCGGCCCGCCGATCCCATCACCGCCGACTCCGTCAGCTCCAGTTGCAGCAGATGCGGCGCCAGCCCCGTCTCGTTCAGCGTCTGCGCCACGTCCGCCACCAGGTCGGAGTCCCACACCTGACGGACCGCCACATTGACGCTGACGAACAGCGGAGGCTCGTCGGGGTTGTCCAGCTGCCAGCGCCGGGCCTGCCGGCACGCGGTGGCGAGGATCCAGCGGCCGAGCGGGACGATCGAACCGTCCTCCTCCGCCAGCCCGACGAACCGATTCGGCGGCAGCAGTCCGAACTGCGGATGGTTCCAGCGGACCAGTGCCTCCACCCCGTGCAGCCGGCCGTCCGCCATGCCCACCAGCGGCTGGTAGTCGAGCACGAACTCCCCGCGCTCGATGGCCGGCCGGAGCGTGGAGGCAAGTGCCTGACGTGTCATCAGATGCGCGTTGCGCTCGGGGTCGAACAGCGTCCAGCGGTCCTTGCCGTCCGCCTTCGCCCAGTACAGCGTCGTGTCGGCCGCCTGCATCAGCCCGGTGGCGGTCGTCCCCGCCGCCTGCCGCTCCACCACACCGATCGACGCCGAGACCGACAGCCGCTGGCCCGCCAGGTCGAAGGGCTCCTGCAGTGCCTTGAGGGCCGACTGGGCGAGGTCCGCGAGCTGCTCGGTGCCCGTCGAGTCCTCCACCAGCAACGCGAACTCGTCGCCGCCGAGGCGCGCCACCAGTGGCGCACTCGTGCGGCCCTGACCGGCCGAGTCGGCGCAGCGGGTCAGGCGCTCGGCGACGGCGGCGAGCAACCGGTCGCCGACGCGGTGGCCGAGGGTGTCGTTGACCGCCTTGAAACCGTCCAGGTCCAGGTAGCACAGGCCGATCCGGCCGGTCCCGCCCGCCTCGTACGTGTCCGTCTCCAGCGAGGCCGACTCCAGCGCCGCCGACAGCCGTTCGAAGAACAGGGTGCGGTTGGGCAGCCGGGTCACCGGGTCGTGCATCTGCAAGTGCCGCAACTGCGCCTGGAGTTCACGGCGCGCGCTGATGTCGGCGACCGACAGCAGCGCGCCCTCCTCACCCGCCGGCAGCGGGGAGACGGTGACCTGTGCCCACAGGGAGTGGCCGTCGGGGTGCTTCAGCCGGCGCGTGCAGCGCAGCCGGTCGCGGCGGCCGTCGAGCACCTCGCGGTAGGCGTGCCGGGTGCGGGTGTCGGAGGCGAGGTCGAGCAGGTCCGACGCGAGCCGGCCGGTGAGGCCGGCCCGGTCGCCGCCGAGCAGCTCCCCGAGGGTGTCGTTGGCGTCGACGACCACGCCCGCACGGTCGACGACGGCCATGGCGAGCGGCGCGGCCGTGAAGGCGGAGCGGTACGGCGGCTCGGCACGGGCAGGGGTGGAGCTGTCACTCTCTGTAACGACTGACCCATCGGCATCTGCCGCAGGTGTCGACCCTTCGGACGTTCCGTTCACCGCTCGCTCCCGCAGTGCACTCGATCGCTGTCCGCGCAGGAAAGTGTGCCGATCATAGAGGCTGGCCCCGGGCGGTACCAGCCATGCCCCGTTCCCGTACGGCCCGCAGGGGCTCCCCGATCGAGTGGCGGATCGTTTCTGTTCGCAGGTGGGCGGCCTGCGCAGCCCCCCGACCGAATGTGACGTTCCGTGAACGCTTCGGGGGTGTCGCCCTGACGGGCACTCACTCGTCCGGGTCAGATAAACAGGGCATACGACAATGAATCCCACCAGGCTGGGTGCGGCGTCCCGTGAACCGCACCCGGAGGTCCCCCTTGTCGCGTCAGCTCACCCTGCGAAGACTGGGCCGAAGAACCCGCAGGGGCCTCAAGTCGGCGCTTGAGCCGCCCCGGCTGCGCAGCACCGCCGCCGTGTTCACCACCATGTCCGCGCTCGCCGCGACCTCCCTGCTCGGCGCGCCCTCGGTCGCCGAGCCCTTCTCCACCGAGCCCTGCACCCTGCAGCGCACCGACGCCCACCACTCCGAGGGCGTGGACACCTGGAACACCGCCTACCCGCGGCCCGTCCGCACCCTGAACGCGGTGATGGTCTTCCTGTCGTTCCCCGACGCCACCCCGCTGACCACCCCAGCCGAGCTGACCGCAGATCACTTCCCCGCCACCAGCGACTACTTCCGCCGCGCCTCCTACGGCCGCTTCACCCTGACCGCCCACCCGATGCGGCACTGGATCCGGATGCCCCGGCCGTCCACGTCGTACCGCATACAGCGCGACTGGAGCGCCGGCCTGCGCGCCCTGTACCTGCGCGACGCCCTGCGGGCCGCCGACGACCAGGTCGACTTCTCCCGCTACGACGTCGTGTACTTCGTCGCCGACCCGGACGCCCCCGGTGTCGACTCCGACGCCACCAAGGTCGTCAACCTCGACACCCCGCTCCGGGCGGACGGCACCGACATCCGCCGCGTGGTGACGGTCTTCGAACGGCACCCACCGGACCGTCTGGTGCTCGCGCACGAGACCGGTCACGTCTTCGACCTGCCCGATCTCTACCACCGCCCGGCCGACGGCAAGGGCGACTGGGACACCTACGTCGGCGACTGGGACATGATGGGCAGCCAGTTCGGTCTCGCCCCGGACCTCTTCGGCTGGCACAAGTGGAAACTCGGCTGGCTGGACCCGCGGCAGGTGGTGTGCGTGCAGCGCCCGACCCGGCTCACCCTGGAACCGCTCGGCGCGGGACCCGGCGTACCCGTCCCCGGCGCCGCGGGCGCGCCCGCCTTCGGCCTCGGCGCCGGCACCAAGCTGGCTGTCGTGCGCACCGGCCCCGACAGCGCGCTCGCCTTCGAGGCGCGCGGACCCGTGGGCAACGACAGCGCGGCCTGCCGGGCCGGGGTGCTCGTCTACCGGGTGCACAGCGCCACGGAGTCCGGGCGCGGGCCCGTCGAGGTGATCGACGCCCACCCGCGCACCGAGGCCTGCTGGGAGGACTCCGTCTACCCGGCGCTCGCCGACGCCCCGGTCGCCCTCGGCGAGAGCTTCACCGTGCCCGGGGACGGCGTACGCGTGGAGGTCGAGGACCGCACACCGTCGGGGGCGTGGACGGTGACGATCACGCCGGGGGCGCCGGGGTGATCACCCTGACCGTGATCCGGCCACGGGAGCCGCCGGGAACAGAGGAGAGCCCCTCGCCTGCGCGAGGGGCTTTCCCGTCGGGGTGCGGCTGGCGGAGCCCCCACCGCGCGCGGCCGAGTCGCGCAGAAACGAGAATGGCGGGCCCTGTTCGCGTTACTGCGAAAAGGACCCGCCATCGTCATTGTGCGCCGCCAGGGACTCGAACCCCGGACCCGCTGATTAAGAGTCAGCTGCTCTAACCAACTGAGCTAGCGGCGCCTGCTGACGTCGTAGACCTTAGCATCCACGTCGGCGGGAGGTGAAATCGAAATCCGCACCGCCGCGCGGGCCGCGCGCACCGCCGCCCACAGCAGGATCTCGGGGCCCGGGAGCCACGGGTGACGGCTGTCGGGGGCGACCAGCCAGCGGGTCGCGGCGGTGCCCGGCGCGGTCGCGGACACCGGCGGCACGGTCACCGCGTCACCGGTCCCGTGGCAGATCAGCGGCGGGATCCCGTCGGTACGGCCCGTGCGGCCGCTGTCCGAACCCCACTCCTCCCACTCCAGCAGCGACGGCAGCCGCTGGGCGGTGCCGGGCGCGGCGAAGAGCAGCATCCGGCCCCGGAAGACGGCCACCGGGCCGGAGCCCGGCCCGTCGTCCCAGAGCCGGTCGAGCATGCGGCGGCCGAACAGCGCGGGGGCGCCGACGACGTCGAAGGCGGTGCCGCAGGGCAGGACGACCGGGGCGTCCGGCTGCTCCTCCCACAGGGCGAGGGTGCTGCGCGGATAGGTGCCCGCCGAGGCCAGCCAGCTGGCGCCGTCATGGGTGACATGACACGTGCTGCTCATGTCCCCTAGATGTACCGGGCGTGAGCGTGTGCTTTCGCAGGGTTGCGGGAAACCGGGACAGAAGGCCGGGGGAGGGGGTATCTTGCCCGCTTCGTGCCCACCTGGCATATGCCGACGCTGGTGAGGGGGGGCGGCAAGGTGGGCGGGCAGGCCCGGTCAGACCGGGTCGGAAGGGCTGGATCCCTCTCCGCCCCGCAGCAGGTCACGGCCGAACTCCACCATCTTCTTCGCGTAGTCCTCGGTCCACTCCGCCCGCTCGGCGATGTCCGCCGCCGTCAGCCGGTCGAACCGGCGCGGGTCGGCGAGCTGCGCCGCCGCCATCGCCTGGAACTCCACGGCCCGGTCGGCCGCCGCGCGGAAGGCGTGCGTCAGCTCCGTCGCCCGCTCCAGCAGCGCGCGCGGATCGTCGATCGACTCCAGGTCGAAGAAGTGCTCCGGGTCGGAGGCCGCCGCCATGGGCTCGAAGAGCAAGGGCGCGGGGCGTAGCCGCGGTTCGTTCCGACGCGGCGTGGGCTCCGCCATGTCTTCTCCTTCTCGTACGGGGCGTACGTCACGGGGGCGCCGCCACGGGGTGGACCACCCTCCATTGTCCCGCGCGCACGCAAGGGGGCCTCGGCCTCACGGTTCCCGGCGAGAGCGGGCACCCCGCGGTATCAAGCGCCGCACCTCCCACGATGTTCCCGCCGGTCCCGGACGCCGGACGAGCAGCGCGGGTCACGGACCCCCATGGGGGGGCGCGTCATGGACGTCCGGTGAGGGGACACGTCACGGGCGTCCGGTGAGGGGCGCGTCACGGACGCCAGGAAACTCGGTGCTCGGCCAGGTGCGCCAGCACCGCGTGGTTCGCCTCCCAGCCGTCCGGGAACTTCACGAGCGTGCCCAGCTGGACCGGTTCCGTCGACGGGTAGTCGTCCAACAGGTCCTCCACGCCCGCGCGGCACACCACGATGCACGCGTGCCGGTGGCGGGAGGCCAGCACGCACAGCCGGCCGGTCTCCAGATGGAACGCCGTGGCGTCGGGGCGGCCGGACAGCGGGTGCAGCACCACCGTCACGTCGTACTCACGCCCCTGGAGCCGGTTCGCCGTGTCGACCGTCACGTCGGACACGCCCAGCTCGGCGAGCGCCGCGCGGACCGCCGCCGCCTGGTCGCGGTGCGCCGTACCGACGGCGACCCGGTCGGCGGTCAGCGGGGACGGCTCCGTCGAGCGTTCCGACACCGCCGCCCCGCCCCGGTCCAGCAGCCGCCGTACCACCAGCGCCACCGCGCGGACCGCCTCCGGGTCGGTGCGCGGGGTGTGCCGGGCCGGCAGCTCCAGCAGCCCCCAGCCGGAGGCCGCCGCCTCGTCGATCACCCGGTCGGGGCCCGAGCCGTCCGACGGGACGGCGAAGGCGAGCCGGCGGTCGCCGGGACCGGTACCGCTGCGGAACGGCGTGAACGGATAGAACGCGTCCGACACCAGCGGCGCCGCGGACGCCGGCAGCCGCCAGGACACCGGCAGCCGGTGCTGCGGCAGATCCGGATTGTGCGCGAGCAGGGTCGTCACCGCCGACGCCGACGGGTCGTACGACAGCCCCGCCCACTGCTCGCTGCCCACGATCGCGAACGGGTCGAGCTGCCCGGGGTCGCCCACGAACAGCGCCCGCTCGAACAGTCCCGCCACGGCGAGCAGCCCGTCGGAACGCATCTGGTACGCCTCGTCGACGATCGCGTGCGGCCACGGCTCGTCCACCTTCACATGCGCCCACTTGGCCGCCGTGGACAGCACCACCGGCAGCCCGGCGAGATCGGCCGCCTTCGCCGACGTGCGCACCTGCTGCAGCCCGTCCAGGGCCCGGTCGTAGGCGTCGGCGTCGCTGCTGTGCAGCCGGCCGACGGGCAGCCCGGGGTTCTTCTCGGCCAGCCGGAGCACCAGGTCGTCGACCTGCGCGTTGGTCTGCGCGACCACCATCAGCGGGCGCCCCGCGTCGGCCAGCTCCAGCGCCGCCCGCACCACCAGCGTCGACTTGCCCGCGCCGGGCGGGGAGTCGACCACGACACCGCGCGCGGTGCCGTGCAGGGTGTCCGCGAGGATCGCGTCCGTGGCCCGGGTCGCGGCCGCCCCCGGATCGAAGGCCGTCTCGGTCACGGTCACAGCACGTCCTCCTCGGTGACGGGATCGGCGGGCTCGGCGGCCCGCTCACCGGGCGGCCCGCCGTGCGTCCACGGGGTGTCCTCCGGATCGGGCAGCTTCGCCCCGCCGCGCTGCTCGTGCTCGAACAGCGTGAAGCACACCCGGTCGCCCTTCTCGGGCACCGACCCCTCCTCGGGCTCCTTGCCGCGCCCCATCTTGTCGACGATCCGCAGCACGAGCAGCGCGCCGTCCTCCTCGGCGCCGGCGAACTCCGCCGTCTGCGGCCGCCCGCCCAGCGACCGGTACACCTTCACCCGCTCACCCAGATGCGGCCGGTCGTCCGTGCGCACGGTCACCAGCGGGCGCGGGCTGGGCCGCTTGCCCCTGCTGTACGCCATGGTCACGTCCGTCACCTCACCGGCGAACGCCTCCCCGGCCAGCCGCCGCCCCGCCATCACCAGCGGGTCGTCGAGTGCCTCCTGCGCCTCCAGCCGGGCCTGCTCGCGCTCGCGGGAGGCGAGCTTGTTCGCCGCGGTCACCGCGTCGTCGCGGCGCGGCTGCGGCGGTTCCCCGGCCAGCACCCGGTCGCGGTGCCCGGTGAACGACCAGCGGTCCCGCGTCCACCGCTCCTCGACATGCGCCCCAGGAGGCAGAGCGCGCAGCAGATCGAGCCCGCGCCACACATTCCTCCAGGTGGGCAGCGTGACCTGCTCGACGAGCCGTCGGATCTCGTCCTCCGCCCGGCCGAGGGCGCCCAGCCGCTCGTCGGCCTGCAGACCGTCCTCGGCGGCGGCCACCGCCGTACGGGCCCGGTCGTAACGCTCGATCGCGGGAGCCAGCAGCTTGTTGTCGAACGCCGGATCGGTGGCCGGCCCGGCGGGCGGGCACCGCAACTGCCCGCCCGCGTCCCTGGCCAGTTCCGCCTCCAGCGCCGCCTCGGCCCCCGAGACGCCCTCCGGCGGGTCGATCCACGCCAGCAGCGCCCCCAGATGCTGGTCCTCCAGACCGGACTGACCGGTGGCCCAGTGCCGGGCGAGCACCTCGGTGAGGGCCAGCAGCAGCGACGAGCCGGGCACCCGGGCCCGCTCGGCGTAGTGCGTGAACCAGCGCCCCAGCAGCGGCACCCGGGGCGGCGCGGGGTACGGCGTCTCCGGCTCCTGCTCGGCCGTACGCCTGAACCGCGTCGAACGCCCCAGCAGCCGCACCAGGTCGACGCCGGCCCGGCTCGGCACGATCAGCTGCGGGGCGTCCGCGCACAGGTCGACCTCGACCTTGACCCGCTTGCCGGTCTCCGGATCGGTCTCGGTGCGCTCGGCGGCCTCCACCACTTCGCCGTACGACTCGACGTACGGCAGGACGACATCGGCCAGCTCCGCGAGGAACGCGAAGCGCAGGTCCCGGTCACGCGGCTGCGGTACGACCAGCAGGCGCGGCGCGTCCCGGTCGGTGCCGACCAGCGCGCCGAGCGGGGCGCCCGCCTCACCGGCCGTGGTGAGCGGCACGAGGACCAGCGGCCGGTCGGACAGATGCCGGTGCCGCACCGTCGCGGCGGGCTGCGCGCGCCCGCTGCCGACGGCCTCCAACCGGGCGAGCGTGTCGATCAGTGACATCCCGCCCCCTGGAGCGCCTCGGCCCGCAGCTGCGCGGCCCGCCGCAGCGCGGCCACCGCAGGATCGTCCGGGTCGCCGGCCTCACCGCGGGCCGCGGCCAGCACCTCGGGCACGGTGGCGAGCCCGCCCAGCTCGGCCCGCACGGCCCGGCCGAGCGAGGTCACCGCCTCGGCCTCACGGGACCGGCGGCGGCAGTGGAAGGCCAGCTCGCAGGCGGCCAGACACTCGGGGGCGTACGTCGCCGGCACCGACTCGACGGCCTGCGTGAGCTGCTCGGCGGGCAGCTCGGGGGAGAAGCACGTGCCCTCGGGCAGGGCGTCGGCGATCTCCTCGATGCGGGTGAGCCGGGCCAGCTGGCGACCGGTCACGGCCCGCTGCTTGCGCACGTCGACCGCGGCGGCGGTCGGCAGGTTGGAGAAGTCCTTGGGGCACACCAGCAGGACGCGATGCCGCACCCGCGGGACGGACTCCATCCGGCCCGCGACCTCCTCCAGCGCCAGCACGTACACGGCGGCCTGCCGGGCGGCGGCGCCGACCTTCGCCGGGTCGGCCGAGCCGTCCAGCATCGGGAAGGACTTGATCTCGACGACCGTCCAGCTGCCGTCCGGGTGCACCACCACGGCGTCCGGCTCCAGGAACGCCGGGGAACCGGCGACCTCCAGGGCGAGCATCGGATGGTCCAGCAGCGTCCAGCCGCCCGCCTCGACGGCCTCCCGCAGCGCCAGCGCCGTACGCGCCGTGCGCCCCTCGGGCCCGGACGCGGTCAGATCCGGCACATAGGTGCGCTCCGGCGCCTCGGCGCCGGGATCCAGCTTCTCCCGCACCAGCCGCAGCAGCTCCGCACCGCCGTCCGCCTTGACCTTCGCCTCGAAGGCGTTGCCACGGGTGAGGGCGAACTGCGACTGCCCGAACACCGACGGCGCACCGAGCGCGCCCGCCAGCGCCGCCTTGTCCACCCCGGCGCCGTCGAGGAGCGCGCGCCGCCGGCAGCCCGGGTTGGCGGCGAGGGCCGCGAGGGCACGGGCGTCCAGCGCCCGCGCGGGTACGTCGGGTCCGCGCAGCTCAGCGAGCCGGTGCCGGAGCGCCGTCCCCGCTGTCCGTGGGGGCGGCACCCGGCTCGGCGTCGGCTCCGGGCCGTGCTGCGCGCTGCCGTGGAATTCGCTCACCCGCCGAAGTCTGGCATCCGTCACTGACATTCGAGGCAGGAGCGCCGGAAGAGCCGCCCGCGAACCGGCCCCGCACCCGGTCGGCGAGCCGCATCACGGCGGGCGCGAGCAGCAGCCCGACACCCATCACGGCGACTCCGGCGACGGCGTCGAGCAGGTAGTGGTTGGCGGTGCCCATCACCACCAGCGTGGTGCCCACGGGATAGACCACCGCGAGGACCCGCGCCGCCCGGCCGCGCCCGTACCGCCACAGCAGCACACCGCACCACAGGGCCCAGCCGACGTGCAGGCTCGGCATCGCCGCGTACTGGTTGGTCATGCCGCCCATGCCGCGCGGCGCACTCGCCTCGCCGCCCCACCAGCCGTACGAGCTGTAGTGGGCCATCGTGTCGACGAAGCCGTACCCGGCGGCCAGCAGGCGCGGCGGGCAGGTCGGCATCAGCGTGAAGCCGATCAGCCCGAGGAACGTGGACGTCATCAGCCAGGTGCGGGCGCGCCGGTAGTGGGCGGCGTGCGCGCGGAACATCCACACCAGCAGCGCGGGCGTGACCAGGTAGTGCAGCGAGGCGTACCAGAAGTCGGCCGGGATGCCGAGCCAGGGGGTGCGGGTGAACAGCCGGTTCAGCGGGTGCTCGGCGTTGATGTGCAGGAACTTCTCGACCCGCAGCAGCGCCAGGCCGTGGTCGACGGCGTCGGAGACGTCACCGCGGGCGAGCAGCCGGCCGGCCGAGTAGCAGCCGTAGACGAGCAGGATCAGAGGGAGCTCGGTCCACCAGCGCAACCGGGTCGCCGGGCCCGCCTCGCTGCCTGGTGACTCGGTCTGCGGCATCCGATTCGCCCTCCCCCTTCTTCCTTCTTCACTGCTGTTTCGCGGGTCTTCGCGCCGGGATCACCCGGACGATGCGGGGGAGTCACTCTACGGCGTGGACGGCACCCCTGGCGGGCCGCCCCCGGCCCAGGAAGACGCCACCACCGCCCGCCAGGTTGCCCGCGACACCGGTACGCGATGATGGAGAGGAACCCCCTTCCGGACCCGAAAGGCTCCTCGCATGGCACCGCGCATCCTGCTGGCACGGCACGGACAGACCGAGTGGTCCCTGTCCGGCAGGCACACCGGCAGGACGGACATCCCGCTGCTGGAGGAGGGTCGGCGCGGCGCCAAGCTGCTCGGCGAACGCCTGCACCGCGCCCCGCTGGACGGTCTGCCCGACGTCGAGGTCCGCACCAGTCCGCTGGCACGCGCGCGTGAGACGTGCGACCTGGCCTGCTTCGGCGACCGCGCGACGCAGTGGGACACGCTCATGGAGTGGGACTACGGCGCCTACGAGGGTCTGACCCCGGCCGAGATACAGGCGCTGCGCCCGGGCTGGTTCATCTGGCGCGACGGGGTGCCCGAGGGCGAGACCCTGGCCGAGGTGACCGCGCGGGCCGACGAGGTGGTCGCCTGGGCCCGCTCGGCGGACCGCGACGTCCTGGTCTTCGCGCACGGCCACATCCTCCGCGCGATCGGCGCCCGCTGGCTGGGCCTCCCCCTGGACTTCGCGTCCCGCATCCGCCTGAACCCCACCTCCCTCTCCACCCTCGGCTGGGCCTACGGCGAACCGGCCCTCGAATCCTGGAACGACGTAGGCCACCTGTCCGCCTGACCAGCCCACTTCCGCGCGCCACGATGTCGCCGCACCCGCGTACGGCGGGAGGGGGCCGGGGTGGGGTGTTAGCCCCGCCCCCCAACGAACCGTTGGCGCGACAGCAACCGACCACGCACCGCAAGGGGCCGCCGCAGGCACAAAAGGGGCGCGGGGAACGGCGCGACCAGCCACAACGCGACCCGCACAGGCGCCGCAGGCAACGGCGACCAGCCACAACGCACCCGCACAGGCGCCGCAGGCAACGGCGACCAGCCACAACGCACCCGCAGACGAACGACGACCCCCACCGTCAAGGCATGCGCGGCAACGACGCATGCCGCTCCAAGAACGCCCCCACCCCCGAAGCCCGCCTGTGAGGCAACAGCACCCGCGCCGTCCCCGCCAACATGCTCTGCACGCGCGACGACTGCACCTGGTCCAGCAGCCCCAGCACCGTCAGCCCCGCCGCGGCCGCCTCGTCCGGCCGCCCGCCACGGGCCAGGTCGTCCGCCAGCTCCGCCGTGTACAGCGCCGTGTTCCGCGTGAAGTGAGGATCCTGCAACCGCGCCGCCCGCCGCGCCTGCCGCGCCGCCCGGTCCCAGTCGCCGAGCGTGGACCAGCACTGCGCCTCGAGCCCGGCCAGCTCGGCCTCGCCGTAGAAGCTCATCCACTCGGGGTCCGCGTCCGACGGCCCCCGATCGAACAGCGCCTGCGCCCGCGCCAGCGCCTGTTCGCACCCGAACCGGTCCGCGAGCCCCGCCCAGCCGCCGGCCTCGCGCAGCGCCAGCAGCGACATCAGCCGCGCCGACCCCAGCGGACGGGCGACCCGTTGCGCGGCCTGCGCCGCCCGCACCGCCTCCCGGGGCCGCCCGGCGTCCCGCGCGAGGAACGCCATGTTGCAGAACGCGTGCGCCTCCAGTCCCGCGTCCCCGGTCATCCGCGCGGTGGCCAGCGCCTCGGCGTAGTGCGAGCGCGCGTCCTCGAAGCGACCGGAGTCGTGCGCCAGCCACCCCACCGAGATGGCCAGCTCACCGGCGCCCGCGTGCAGCCGGTCCGAGGTCGCCTGCCGGGTGGCACCGGCGTCCAGCAGCGCGTAGGCCGCGCGCAGCGGGGCGGCCGCCCTGCGGTACAGACCGTCGGCGCCGTGCCGGTCGTCCAGCACCCGGATCCGGCGGACGGCCTCTTCCAGGGCGCCCGCCTCGCTCGTCCCGACGCGGCGCGCGGGACGGGCGAGGCGGACAAGGCCTGCGGGGCGCGCGGACGCCACGGCGTCCGGGGCGAGCCCGAGGGGGCCCAGCGAGGCGGCGGCCACCGTGGCGCCTCCGCCGCTGATGAATGCGCGACGCAGCACGTCGCTCTCCTCATGGTCGTGGTGGTGCGTGTCATACGGGTCCTGCGGCTCATACGGTTCGACGCCCCCGCCCGGTTCAGCGCCGCCGGCACCCGGCTCGGCGCCGCGTGCACCCGGCACGCGCGCCGCCCGTCCGCGGACCGCCGAGCGGGGTGCGAAGCCGAGGTCCACGAGCGTGCGGCCCGGGAACATGTGCAGGAACACCCGTTCGTAGGCGTAGTTGGGGCAGCGGATCTCGCCCGCCTCGACCCGTCCGATGTAGCGCGCGTCACAGCTGACCCGCTCACCGATCTCCCGAGCCGCGCGCCTCACCAGCGCGGCGAACTCCGCCGGTGAGCGCGCTCCGCGCAGCTGCCGGAAGACGAGGTTGGGCCGCGGTGGCCGGTTGGGCTGGGACGCTGGGGCAGCGTTCACCGTTGACGACGCCATGGCCGGGTCCTCTCGTGCGAACCGTCGAACCATGCCGGAGCCGGGGCGAGTTGCCCCTGTTCGGGGTGATCGCCCTGTTGTCCGGCGGCAAGAACGTACCTGCTGTGGTCGCCCCGCCACGCAGTGTTTAGCTACAAACCGGATATCCCACCCACGATCTGCCATGAACTGCCATCCTTTGCGGCGGACTTTCGCCGTAGCCGTTGACACGGCCGCGCGTTGAACCCGGTGGACCGCGACAGGCATCGCGCAACCGGCCGTGGCGGTCCGCGACAGGGGCCCAGGAATCGCGTGGTGGAGGCCGGGATGGAGACCAGCCAGAGCATCGCACCGTGTACGGCACCGGGCACGCCCCCGGTGACCCACGCGCCGAGACCGGGGGACGCGTCCACGCCCGGCACCGCGGACGCGTGCGACCTCGTCACCGTGCCGACCCGTCAGGGCCTGGAGGCCGTCGACATCCTGCGCCGCGGCGCCCTGGACGCGATCGGACCCGTTCTGCACGACGACGGCTGCGGCACCCTCGCCTTCCTCGTCCCGCCCGGTACGGCGGCCGGCTGGGACGTCCCGGGCAGCACCTGCACCCGGACCGACGGCCGCGGCCTGCGCCTCACACCGGAGCCGCCGGTGGAGGGCTCCGCCTGGCTGCTCCCGCCCGGCGACGCGGACGGCGCCACCGACCCGGCGGTCCTGCGCCGCGCCCTGGGCGAGGCGGCCCGCCTGATCGAGGCGGCGGACAGCTGCCGCTGACGCCCCGCACCACGCCCACGGCCCCGCACCACGCCCACGGCCCCGCACACCGCGCACACCGCGCACCGGCACCGGCGCACCCGCGCACACCGGCACGCCGCACGTCGGCACGCGCGCACCCCGGACCCGCGCACCCCGCACCCCGGCGCCCGCGCACCCCGCACCCGCGCACCCGCAGCCGCACGACGTCCGTGCGCTGACCGACCCGCCCACCGACCCCGGATAATGGCCGGATGGGCAAGTCCAGGAACCCCCGGCGCCGGCAGGCCGCCGCCGATGCCGTGGTGGAGCAGGTCGACGGCGGGCTCGCGGAGCTGGTCCCCGACCGGGACCGCGCCCGGGCCTGGACGCTGCTGCTGGACGGCGCGCCCCAGTCGCACGTCGACCTGGACGACCCGGCGTATCTCTCCTTCGAGTACCAGCGCCGCCTCGGCCACGTCATCGACCTCGCCGCCCCGCCCGGCAAGCCGGTCCACGCCGTGCACCTCGGCGGCGGCGCCTTCACCCTGGCCCGCTACGTCGCCGCCACCCGCCCCCGCTCCACCCAGCAGGTCGTCGAGCGGGACGCCGCCCTCGTCCAGCTGGTGCGCCGTGAGCTGCCGCTGGATCCCGCCGCCCGGATCCGCGTCCGGTCCACCGATGCCCGTGAGGGCCTCGGCAAGGTCCCGGACGGCTGGGCGGACCTGCTCGTCGCGGACGTCTTCAGCGGTGCCCGCACCCCCGCCCACCTCACCTCCACCGAGTTCCTCGACGAGGTCCGCCGGGCGCTCGCACCCGGCGGGGTGTACGCCGCGAACATCGCCGACGGGCCGCCGCTGGCGCACCTGCGCGGTCAGATCGCCAGTGCCGCCGCGCGGTTCGCCGAACTCGCGCTGATCGCCGATCCGGCGGTGCTGCGCGGCAAACGCTTCGGCAACGCGGTGCTCGTGGCGTCCGACCGGCCCTTGCCCGTCGCCGAACTGACCCGCCGGGCGGCCTCCGATCCGCACCCCGGCCGGGTCGAGCACGGCAGGGCCCTGCGGGACTTCACCGGCGGCGCCGCCCCCGTCGCCGACGCGGCCGCCGTGGCGTCCCCGGCCCCACCGCCCTCGGTGTTCGGTTAGGCGCCGCCCGCGTCCGGCCGGGCGCCGCCGTCAGTACGTGCCGACGTCGACCCGCGGCGGCCCGTCGTGCCAGGTGCAGAACACCGACACCCGGTCCGCACCCGAGGCGAACTCCACCCGGATCCACGTCTCGGTCTTCCACCACTGCATCGACCAGCCCGCGTTCGGGGCGGCCGACACCAGGGACGCGCTGGAGGGCCCGATGTCGAACACCACCCGGCCGCCCTTCGAGTCGTAGCTCCTCACCCGGCCCGAAGCGGTGGCGGACGGGCTCGGGGAGCCGGCCGGCGGGCGGGAGGAGGCGGGCGGCCGGCGGCTCGGCGACGGCGACACCGAGGACGAGGGCGACGACGAGGGCGTACGGGTCGGCGGCGCGGACCGGGCCGTGGAGGACACCCGCGGCCCGGCCCCCTGCGTCGTCGCCTGCGCCGCCGTGATCGGCAGGGCGCGCGGCGGGTCGTAGACGGTGCCCGCCATCACCGTGTGCACGCCCCACCACGACAGCGTGACGGCCGCGCCCGTGGCGAGCGACCACGCCAGTACGTGTACGAGTCCTCTGCGCATCGCGGCCATACTGCCTCACCCGTCACTCCCGTGTCCCACGGACCGGCAGGGCCCGGCACGGTGACACCACCGGTTTTCCACAGCCCGGGAGTTGTCCACAGGCCCCCACCGGCGTCCCGCTCATGGCGTACGGTGCGGCGCATGGCAAGTGTTCTCGTGGTCGAGGACGACCAGTTCGTACGCTCGGCGCTCATCCGGCATCTGACCGACGCCACCCATACGGTGCGCAGCGTCGGCACGGCGCTGGAGGCGCTGCGCGAGGTCGCCCATTTCCGCTTCGACGTCGTCATCCTGGACCTCGGACTGCCCGACCTGGACGGCTCCGAGGCGCTGAAGATGCTGCGCGGCATCACCGACGTACCGGTGATCATCGCCACGGCCCGGGACGACGAGACGGAGATCGTCCGGCTGCTGAACGCCGGCGCGGACGACTACCTCACCAAGCCGTTCTCCCCGGAGCACCTGTCGGCGCGCATGGCCGCCGTCCTGCGCCGCGCCCGGGCCGGTGCCGCCGACGCGCCGCCCTCCACCGTCATCCGGGTCGGCGGCCTCACCGTGGACCCCCTGCGCCGCCAGGCCGAGCTGGACGGGGTGCGCCTGGACCTCACCCGCCGCGAGTTCGACCTGCTCGCCTTCCTCGCCGGCCGTCCCGGCGTGGTCGTCCCCCGCCGGGAGCTGCTCGCGGAGGTGTGGCAGCAGTCCTACGGCGACGACCAGACCATCGACGTCCATCTGTCCTGGCTGCGCCGCAAACTGGGCGAGACCGCCGCCAGCCCGCGTTATCTGCACACCCTGCGCGGGGTCGGCGTGAAGCTGGAGCCACCGCAGGAAGCGGAGCCGCCGCGATGAGGTGGGCACTGGTCCGGGTCTGTCTGGCGGTCACCACGATGGTCGTGGTCGCCTTCGCCGTGCCGCTCGGACTCGTCATCAAGGAGATGGCCCGCGACCGCGCCTTCTCCAATGCCGAACGGCAGGCGGCGGTCGTGGTGCCCGCGCTGTCCATCACCACCGACCGCGAGCAGTTGGAGCGGGTCGTCGCCTCGGCCGGCACCGGCGACGGCATGGCGATCCACCTGCCGGCCGGCGACGGCAAGCCCGCCCTCGACCTCGGCCGGCGGCGCGCCACCACCGAGGACATAGAGGCGGTGCGCGCGCTGGGCCGCGCCTCCACCGCTCAGGTGCCCGGCGGTTCCGTCCTGCTCCAGCCCGTGGCGCTCAGCCTCGGCACCGTCGTCGTCGAGGTGTACGTCCCCGAGTCCGAGGTCAGCAACGGCGTGGGGACGGCCTGGGCGGTGCTCGCCGGGGTCGGCGCGGCGCTGGTCGTCGGCTCCGTCGCGGTCGCCGACCGGCTGGGTGTCCGGATGGTCCGCCCGGCGCAGCGGCTGGTCGAGGGCGCGCACGAACTCGGCGAGGGCAAGCTCGGCGCGCGCGTGCCGGAGGACGGACCGACCGAACTGCGGCTCGCGGCGGTCGCGTTCAACTCCATGGCCGACCAGGTGGTCCACCTCCTCGCCAACGAGCGGGAGCTGGCGGCCGATCTGTCCCACCGGCTGCGCACCCCGCTGACCGTGCTGCGCCTGAACGCCGCCTCGCTCGGTGACACGCCCGCCGCCGAGCAGACCCGGGCCGCCGTGGCGCAGCTGGAGCGCGAGGTGGACACCATCATCCGTACCGCCCGCGAGGCCAAGCCGCAGACCGCGGCCGCCGGGCCCGGCGCGGGCTGTGACGCGGCCGAAGTGGTCCGGGAGCGGATGGAGTTCTGGTCGGCGCTGGCCGAGGACGAGGGCCGCAAGTGGCGGGTGGCCGGGGTGGAACGCCCGGTGCGCATACCCGTGGCCCGCGCCGACCTCGCGGCGGCGCTGGACGCGCTGCTCGGCAACGT
Source organism: Streptomyces sp. NPDC028635 (assembly GCF_040637635.1). Classification (NCBI taxonomy): domain Bacteria; kingdom Bacillati; phylum Actinomycetota; class Actinomycetes; order Kitasatosporales; family Streptomycetaceae; genus Streptomyces; species Streptomyces sp. NPDC028635. The sequence continues at coordinate 189,073 of NZ_JBEZWX010000002.1, forward strand.
CTTCCGGCACACACCGCAGGGCACGGCCTTCGCCGTCGACGTGCACAACGGCGAGGACGCGGTGATCGTGCTCGTCTCCGACGCCGGGCCCGGGATACCGGACCCGGAGGCGGCGATGGCCCGTGGCCGGGGCTCGGGCAGTGACGGTTCGACCGGCCTGGGCCTGGACATCGTGCGCCGGCTCGCGGAGACCACCGGCGGTGACGTGCGCGTCGGGTCCTCGGTGCTGGGCGGCGCGGAGGTGCGGATCTGGATCCAGCTGGACGGCCGCCGCCGCACGCCCGCGGGCCGCGGTCACAGGGGGCGCGTACGGCGGCGCCGTCGGCTCGCCACGAGGTGACGTCCGGCCGGATGCCTCCGGCCAGGTCCGCAGGGGCCGAATTGGTCTCTACCTTTAACCGGTCCCGATCCCTTCCTTAAGCGCGGCCTAAGAACCACAATCCGCGCCTGGATCAGGGCTTTTGCCCCCTTCGGGCTCGCTAGCGTGCTGCCGCACCACACCCCCCGTGAACAGCGAAGGCAGGCACACGCATGAGCACGCACCGGCGCAGGATCAGTGGCAGGAACAAGGCGATAGGCGGCCTGGTGGCCGCGGCCGTGGCCGGCGGCGGCGCGGTCCTGCTCACCGGCACCGCCAACGCCGCCGGCGTGAACGCCGCGTACACGAAGACCAGCAGCTGGTCGACCGGCTACACCGCGCAGTACGTCGTCACCAACAACAGCGGTCAGGCGGAGAAGACCTGGACGCTCGAGTTCGACCTGCCGGCCGGCGCGAAGCTCGGCTCCCTGTGGAACGGCGAGTCGAGCGTCAGCGGGCAGCACGTCACCGTGACGCCGCCGAAGTGGGACACCGACGGCCTCAAGGCGGGCGAGTCGGCCACCGTCGGCTTCGTCGTCGACGGCACCGGCGACCCTTCGGGCTGCCGTATCGACGGCGGCGCGTGTTCCGCCGACGGCGGTGCCACGCCGGAGCCCAGCGGCCGCCCCACTCAGTCGCAGACCCCCACGCCGACCGCGACCCCGACCACCGAGCCCACCGCGACCGCCAAGCCCACCACGACCGCCGAGCCCACCCGGACGCCCACCGCCTCCCCGTCCCCCACCAGCGGCAGCGGAACGAAGACGTCCGCAGGCTTCGCCCCGTACGTCGACACCTCCCTCTACCCGGCGTTCGACCTCCTCGCGAGCGCGGACGCGACCGGCGTGAAGAACTACAACCTCGCCTTCGTCACCGACGGCGGCGGCTGCACCCCCAAGTGGGGCGGCGTCACCGACCTCACCGCCGACGCCGTGGCCGGCCAGATCGGCGCCCTGCGCGCCAAGGGCGGTGACGTCCGCGTCTCCTTCGGCGGCGCCAGCGGCACCGAACTCGCCACGTCCTGTTCCTCGGCGGACGCGCTGGCGGCGGCCTACGGCAAGGTGATCGACGCCTTCAAGCTCACCAAGGCCGACTTCGACATCGAGGGCGGCGCGCTGCCGAACACGGCCGCCAACACCCGCCGCGCCCAGGCCATCGCCAAGCTCCAGCAGAGCCACCCCGGCCTGGACGTCTCCTTCACCCTGCCGGTCATGCCCGAGGGTCTCACCCAGGACGGCGTGAACCTGCTGTCGGGCGCCAAGTCCAGCGGCGTGAAGATCTCGGCCGTCAACATCATGGCGATGGACTACGGCGCCTCCTACAGCGGCGACATGGGCACCTACGCCGAGCAGGCCGCCACCGCCACCCAGGCCCAGGTCAAGGGCGTCCTGGGACTGTCCGACGCTGCGGCCTGGAAGGCGGTCGCGGTGACCCCGATGATCGGCGTCAACGACGTCTCTTCCGAGGTCTTCAAGGTCGACGACGCGGCCCAGCTGGTGTCCTTCGCCAAGTCCAAGGGCCTGGGCTGGCTGTCGATGTGGTCGGCCACCCGTGACAAGGCCTGCGCCGGCGGCCCGAAGCCCTCCGCCGACGCCACGTGCAGCTCCATCGCCCAGGACCCGTCCGCCTTCTCCAAGGCGTTCGCGGCCTACAACTGACCCGCGCCCGGCAGGGCCCTGAAGTCCACCGGCGGCAGTGACCCGGTGCGCGCCGCCCCGCCGTACCACAGGGCGCTGGACTTCGGGGTCCGGTCCAGGGTGACGTAGTCGACGTAGACCGCGCCGAAGCGCTTGCCGTAGCCGTACGCCCACTCGAAGTTGTCCATCAGGGACCACAGGTAGTAGCCGCGCACGTCGGCGCCGTCGGTCAGGGCGCGGCGCACCGCCGACAGATGGCCGTGCAGGTAGGCGATGCGCTCGGGGTCGTGCACCTGGCCGTCGGCGTCGGGCTTGTCGTCGTAGGCGGCGCCGTTCTCGGTGACGTACAGCGCCAGTCCGGGCGCCTCGCGCGAGTAGCGCATGATCAGCTCGTGCAGGCCCGTCGGGTCGATGGTCCAGCCCATCTCGGTGCGCTCGCCCGGCGTCTGGTGGAAGGCCACGTCGTCGGCGCCCGGCCAGGGGGAGTGCTCGCTGGCGCCGTGCCCGTCGGCGCGCACGGGCGGCGCGTCCGGGTCGGCCGCCGAGACCAGCGCCGGCGTGTAGTAGTTCAGGCCGAGTGCGTCCAGCGGCTGGCGGATCAGCTCCAGGTCCCCCGCCTGCACGAAGGACCAGTCGGTGAGCGGGGAGGTGGCCTCCAGCAGGGTGCGCGGGTACGCCCCGTGCAGGATCGGGCCGTGGAAGACGCCGTTGGCCAGGTCGTCGATGCGGCGGGCCGCGGCGAGGTCCTGCGGGGTCTGCGACAGCGGCCGCACCACCGAGGAGTTCAGGCTGATCGCCACCTCGTTGCGGGCCGGCATCACCGAGCGCAGCGCCGAGGTGCCGAGGCCGTGCGCCAGGTTCAGATGGTGCGCCGCCCGCAGCGAGGCCACCGGGTCGGTGCGGCCGGGGGCGTGCACACCGGAGCCGTAGCCGAGGAAGGCGCTGCACCAGGGCTCGTTGAGGGTGATCCACTGCTCCACCCGGTCGCCGAGCGCCTCGCCGACGAGCTGCGCGTACTCGGCGAACCGGTAGGCGGTGTCCCGCTCCGGCCAGCCGCCCGCGTCCTCCAGTTCCTGCGGCAGGTCCCAGTGGTAGAGAGTGACGGCCGGCTTGATGCCGTGGGCGAGCAGTTCGTCGACCAGCCGGCGGTAGAAGTCCAGGCCGCGCTGGACGGCCGGGCCGCGGCCGGTGGGCTGCACCCGGGGCCAGGAGACGGAGAAGCGGTAGGCGTTCAGGCCCAGTTCGGCCATCAGCGCCACGTCCTCGCGGAAGCGGTGGTAGTGGTCGACCGCGATGTCACCGGTCTCGCCGCCGGCCGTTTTGCCGGGCGTATGGCTGAAGGTGTCCCAGATCGAGGGGGTGCGGCCGTCCTCCCGCACCGCCCCCTCGATCTGGTACGCGGAGGTCGCGGCGCCCCAGAGGAAGGCGGGAGGAAACGTCACCGGGTTCACCGGGTTCACGGACTCAGTCATGGAAGCGCTCCCATTGGTGGTCGTGGAGACCTTCGTGGTCGTGAAGACCGACAGGTGGGCAAGAGGGCAGGTGGGCCAAGAAGGGCAGTGGGCAAGTAGGCGGTGGGTAAGAAGGGGTGGGCCGTGGACAGGAAGGGCCGTGGAGAGGAAGGAGGGGGGCCGAGGCGGCGTCGACCCGGCCCCGCGGGCGATCTCTTCGGCGGTCAGCCCTTGACCGCGCCCTGCATGATGCCGCCGACGATCTGCTTGCCGAACAGCAGGAACGCCGCCAGCAGCGGCAGCGTGCCGAGCAGCGCCCCCGCCATGATCACCGAGTCGTCGGGGATGTAACCGGTGCCCAGCTGGTTCAGGGCGACCTGCACGGTCGGGTTGTCGCCGTTCAGCGCGATGATCGGCCACAGAAAGTCGTTCCAGGCCATCACGAACGTCAGCAGGCCCAGCACCGCCATCGCCGGGCGGGCCGCCGGGAAGACGACGTGCCACACGACGCGCAGACTGCTCGCGCCGTCCACCCGCGCCGCCTCGATCAGCTCGGTCGGCAGCGCCTGCACCAGGTACTGCCGCATGAAGAACGTACCGAAGGCGCTCACCAGGGTCGGCAGGATGACCGTCTGCAGATGGTTCGCCCAGTGCAGGTCCGTCATCCACAGATACAGCGGTACGACGGCCAGCTGCGGCGGGATCATCATCGTGCCGATGGTGAGCAGCAGCAGCGTCGTGGAGAACCGGAACCGCAGCTTGGCGAAGGCGAATCCGGCCAGCGTGGAGAACAGCACCGTGCCGACCGTGATCGTGCCCGCGACAAACGTGGTGTTGACCATCGCGGTGCCCATCCCGGCCTGGTCCCAGGCGGTTTCCAGGTTCTTGAACAGGTTCCCGCCGAACCACAGCGGCGGCGGGGTCTGCGCCAGGCGCGTGTTGGTGCGCGAGGCCGCGACCGCCGTCCACACCAGCGGGGCCAGCGAGACGAGCGCGAACACGACGAGGACGACGTAGGTGACGGGGCCGGCGTGCAGCTGCTTGCCCGCGCCCATCACCCGGCGGGGGGCGGTCTTGCCGGGAGCGGTCCTCCTGGACAGGGTCATCTCACCGGTGGTCATCGGTCCCTCCTCAGCCGTCGGGAGACCAGCAGGTTGAGCCCGGCGACGACCAGCAGCAGCAACAGCATGGTCCAGGCGATCGCGGACGCCTTGCCGAGATTGCCGATGATGAAGCCCTGGTCGTACATGTACAGGCCGAGGGTCTGGAACTGGTGCTCCGAGCCGCCCTTGGAGCCGCTCACACCGCCGAACAGCAGCGGCTCACCGAACAGCTGGGTCGCGCCGATCGTGGACACGACCACGGTGAACAGGATCGTCGGCCGCAGCATCGGGATCGTCACGTTCCTGAACTGCTGCCAGCGGTTGGCGCCGTCGATCGCCGCCGACTCGTACAGGTCCGCCGGGATCGCCTGCATCGCGGCCAGATAGATCAGCGCGTTGTAGCCGGTCCACCGCCAGATCACGATCGAGGACACCGCGAACTGCGAACCCCAGTCGGACTCGTGCCAGTTGACCGGGTCCAGGCCGAGCAGATCGAGGCCCCAGTTGACGATGCCGTTCTTCTCCGGCGAGAACAGCAGCGCGAACACCAGCGTCGCCGCCGCCACCGACGTGGCGTACGGGGTCAGCATCACCACGCGCCACACGGTCGAGCCGCGCAGCCGGAAGTTCAGCAGATGCGCCAGCCAGAGCGCGGCCGCCAGCTGCGGCACGGTGGAGATCAGCCCGATGGTGAAGGTGTTCTCCAGGGCGTTCCAGAAGAACTCCGAGGACAGCAGCGACTTGTAGTTCTCCAGGCCCGCCCAGCTCTGTCCGTCCAGATCGGACAGCTGCACATGGTGCAGCGAGTACCAGGCGGTGTACAGCAGCGGCACCAGCGAGAAGGCACCGAAGATCACGAAGAACGGGGAGATGAACGCGTACGGGGACGCCTTCGTGTCCCAGCGGTACAGCCGGCTGCGCCAGGAGCCCCTGTCCGCCGGCGGCGTACCGCGACCGTGAGCGCCCCGGGCCGCGCCCGGCTGGGAGCCGGGCGCGGCCTCGGCGCTCGACGCGGGATGCGCGAGAGCCTGCTCGGAGCTGGTCACTGGCCGAGCACGTCCTTGATCTCCTTGGTGGCCGCGTCCCAGCCCTGCGCGGGCGACTTGCCCTTCTGCTCGACCTGGACGATGCCGATGTCACAGATCGCCGTGTCGATCGGCTTGTCCTTCGGGCCGAGCGGCTGCGCCGGGATGGTCTTGGCCGCGTCGGAGAAGATCTGCGTCAGCGGGGCGCCCGAGAAGTACGCCTGGGTGTCGGCCTGCGGCTTCAGGCTCGCGTACGCCGCCGGGACGGACGGGAAGCTCGCCTGCTTGGCGAAGACCTTCGCCTCCTGCTCGGGCGCGGTCAGCCACTTCGCCAGCTCGATGGCCTCCTTCTGGTGCTTGCTCGCCTTCGGCACACCGATGAAGGAGCCGCCCCAGTTGCCCGCCGTCGGGGCCGCCGCGATGTCCCACTTGCCGCTGCCGGCCGGGCCGGACTTCTCCTGGATGTAGCCGATCATCCACGCCGGGCAGGCGACGGTGGCGAAGGTGCCGTTGGCGAACGCCTGGTCCCAGGACTTGTCGAACTGCTTCAGCTTGGCCGACATGTCGCTGGTCGCCACGCCCATGGCCGCGTTCCAGGCCTTCTTCACGCCCGCGGACTTGTCGTAGACGACGTTGCCGTCCTTGTCGTAGTTGCGCTCGGTCTCACCGCCGAGGACCGCGTTGTACACGGAGGAGGCGGAGTCGACGTACTTGGTGCCGCTCGGCGCCTTCTTCATGTACTGCTTGCCGAGGTCGACGTACTTGTTCCAGTCGCCCTTCCACATCTGGGCGAGCTTGGTGCGGTCGGTCTCGATGCCGGCCTTGGCGAACAGGTCCTTGCGGTAGCAGACCGCCATCGGACCGATGTCGGTGCCGAGCCCGATGAGCTTGCCGTCCTTGGTGGTGGCCTGGGCGTTCTTCCAGTCCAGCCACTGCGACTTGTCGACCTCCTTGCCGAGGTCGACGAACTTGTCGCCCTGGGTCTGGACGGCCTCCGTGACGTTGCCGATCTCGATGGCCTGGACGTCGTCGGTGCCGGAGCCGGCCTGGAGGCGGGTGAGCACCTTCGGCCAGTAGACGTCGGTCTTGGTGGTGACGTTCTCCTTGACGACGACGTCCGGGTGGAGCTTCATGTACTCGTCGTACAGACCGGCCTGCTTGTAACCGAAGACCCCGAAGGTGCCGACGGACAGCGTCACCTTGCCCTTGGAGCTTCCCCCTCCGCCGCCGCTGCCGTTGTCGGCACTCGACGAGTCGTCGTCGCTGGCGCAGCCTGCCAGCAGTCCCGTGGCCAGTACGGCGACGGCTGTCAGTGCCGTCAGCCGGTGGGACCGGCGGGTACTCGTACGCATTGCGTCCTCCTGTTGCCTGACGTGCCGACCCCCCGGCCAACTGCAGTGGTTGGGCCCGTTCGTGCTCGCTGCGGCTCGGGCGGGGAACGTGCGGGACATGTATGTGTCAGGTACTGTGGGAGCGCTCCCACAGGTGATGTGTTGAAGAGTCGTGGGTTCGTGCGGGGGTGTCAAGGGAACGGACGCGGAGAAGTGCGTTCAGTTATCGGGCCGTTAACTGGAGCCAGGGGTTCCGGCGGGGGCGTCACGGGGCGGTCACCTCGCGTGGCGCGACTGTTAGATTCCAGGCCAGCGGGACGACGACGGCGGGAGGCGGAGCCCATGGCAGGCCACGGAGCGCGGGGACGGAGCGGGGGCCGGCCCACCCTCGAGGAGGTCGCCGCGCGCGCCGGTGTCGGCCGGGGCACGGTGTCCCGGGTGATCAACGGCTCGCCCCGGGTCAGTGACGCCACCCGCGCCGCCGTCGAGGCCGCCGTCGCCGAACTCGGTTACGTCCCCAACACCGCCGCCCGCGCCCTGGCCGCCAACCGCACCGACGCGATCGCCCTGGTCGTGCCCGAGCCGGAGACGCGGTTCTTCGCCGAGCCGTACTTCTCGGACATGCTGCGGGGCGTCGGCGCGGAACTGACCGACACCGAGATGCAGCTTCTGCTGATCTTCGCGGGCAACGACCGCGAGCGGCAGCGGCTCGCCCAGTACCTGGCCGCGCACCGGGTGGACGGCGTCCTGCTGGTCTCCGTGCACGCCGACGACCCGCTGCCCGACCTGCTGGCCCAGCTGGAGATCCCCGCGGTGATCAGCGGTCCGCGCTCGGCGGGGGAGGCGCTGCCGTCGGTGGACTCCGACAACTACGGCGGGGCGCGGCAGGCGGTGGAGCATCTGCTCTCCCGTGGCCGCTCCCGCATCGCCCACATCACCGGCCGCCTCGACGTCTACGGCGCCCAGCGGCGCGTCGACGGCTACCGGGACGCGCTGCGGGAGGCGGGGCCGGGCGTGGACGACACGCTGATCGAGGCCGGCGACTTCACGGAGGAGGGCGGCCGACGGGCGATGACCCGGTTGCTGGCGCGCTGCCCGGAGCTGGACGCGGTGTTCGCCGGCTCCGACGTCACGGCGGCCGGGGCGCGGCAGGTGCTGCGCGAAGCCGGGCGGCGCATCCCGCAGGACGTGGCGCTCGTGGGGTACGACGACTCCGCGATCGCCCGGCACATGGAGCCGCCGCTGACGAGCGTGCGGCAGCCGATCCAGGAGATGGGGCGGCGGATGATCGATCTGCTGCTCAGCGAGATCGCGGATCGCCGGCCGGCGGTGTCGCGTGAACTGGACGCCGTGCGGCGCCAGGTGGTGCTGGCGGCGGAGCTGGTGGTGCGGGCGTCGTCGTGAGCGCCCTCAGCGGGTGAGGCGCCAGCGGGTCTCGCCGTCGTGGTGTTCGTCGGTGGGACGCAGCCCTGCTGCCCGTGCCACGGCGGCGGAGGCGTGGTGGGCCGGGTGGATGTGGGCCACGACCGTGCGGACCGGGGGGCGCCGGGTCGTCAGCCGGGTCACCAGCGCGCGGGCGGCCTCCGTGGCGTAGCCGTGGCCCTGCCAGGGGGTGCCGATCACCCAGGCGATCTCGGCCTCGGCGGCGCCGGGGGTGACGGTCGCCTGGACGGTGCCGATGAGCCTGCTGTCCTCGGGGTGCTCCGCGCGCAGGCGCAGGACCCAGTTGCACCAGATGACGGCCGGGTCGGGGGAGCCGGCGACGAGACGCTCGTAACGGGTGCGCAGTGCCTGCGGCGTGGCCGGTGAGCCGCCGATGAACGTGTGCAGGGCGGGGTCGGCGAGGACCTCCGCCATCTCCGGTGCGTGCTCGGGCCGCAGCACAACGGCGTCCAGGCGGTCGGTATGGAACGGCTCGGCGTGCAGGGCGGGCCCCCCGGGGAGTACCGGTCGGTGAGAGACGGTGGAACGCAATCAGCCGGTGACCTTGATGCAAGGTCACCGGCTGATCACTCAGGGTGAGTGACGGGACTCGAACCCGCGGCATCCTGGACCACAACCAGGTGCTCTACCAGCTGAGCTACACCCACCATGACCGGCACTGGAATTCTTCCGTCTCCCTGACCGGCCGAGAAAAAGTGTACAGGGTCCGAAGGGGTGCTCGCGCCCGCCTTTCGCGGCGCCCCCTCCGGAGGGCCCGATCAGTGCGGTTGAGCTGGGAGGACGTGCTTGGCCGCGATCGTCCGGGCGGTGTCGGAGTCCGGGCCGGGCTGGGGGACGAAGATCGCCTCGCGGTAGTAGCGCAGCTCCGCGATGGACTCGCGGATGTCGGCGAGGGCGCGGTGGTTGCCGTTCTTCTCGGGGCTGTTGAAGTAGGCCCTCGGGTACCAGCGGCGGGCCAGCTCCTTGACGGAGGAGACGTCGACGATGCGGTAGTGGAGGTAGTCCTCCAGCGTGGGCATGTCGCGGAGCAGGAAGCCGCGGTCCGTGCCGACGGAGTTGCCGCACAGGGGGGCCTTGCCGGGCTCCTTCACGTACTCCTTCACGTACGCCAGGACCTGCTCCTCGGCGTCCTTCAGGGTCGTGCCGTTCGGGAGCTCCGCGAGCAGCCCGGACGCGGTGTGCATCTGACGCACCACTTCCGGCATCGTCTCCAGGGCGCGGTCCGGCGGGCGGATGACGATGTCGACGCCTTCGCCGAGCACGTTCAGCTCGGAGTCGGTGACGAGGGCGGCCACCTCGATGAGCGCGTCGTCGGACAGCGAGAGGCCGGTCATCTCGCAGTCGATCCACACCATGCGATCGTTCATGTGTCTCACCTTACGGGGCCCGGTGGGGCTCGGGGATGCCTGCGGCGGCCTGTGCGGGTTTCGTCGTCGCTGGTCGCGCAGTTCCCCGCGCCCCTGAGTGTCCGCGCTCGCCGTCCGCCCCAGCGAACCGCCCACCCCGCGACCCGCACCCGTCCCGCGGCCCCCACCGCCCCCGGAAGGGGCGACGGCCCGCAGCCGCCGACGGCGGGAAGGGGCCGGGGTGGGGGGTGTCCGCCCGCAGCGTCCGGCACCGGGCAACGGCGCACTCGTCGGGAACGGCCGGCCGGACCGAGGACGGACACCCCCCACCCCGGCCCCGACCCACCACGCACCGTTGGCGCGACAGCAACCGACCACGCACCCGCACGGGCCGCCGCAGGCACCAAAGGGGCGCGGGGAACGGCGCGACCAGCCACAACGAAACCCGCAGACGACAACGCGCCCAGCGCCGCAGGCACCCGCGACCAGCCACAACGCACCCGCAGACGACAACGCGAAAGGGCCCGTGGGGACGGATGTCCCCACGGGCCCCTTCCCGGTCAGGAGCCGCTGCGCTGGCTCGGAAGCGACAGCGGCCCCGGGTTCGCGGAGCTCATCGCGCCCACCGGGGAGCGGCGGGACTGCATCGGGACCGGCGGGTCCGGGTGCAGGGCCGTCGGGGCGGGAACGCCGACGTGCGGTCCGCCGAGCGCGGCGGACTGCTGCGTCGGGTCGGACTCGGCCGGTTTCTCAGCCTGGGGGCGCCTGGCCCGGTACGCGGCACGGTACGCCGCCGGGGATGAACCCAGCTGACGGCGGAAGTGCCCGCGCAGCGCCACCGGGGAACGGAAGCCGCAGCGGCCCGCGACCTCGTCCACCGAGTAGTCCGACGTCTCCAGCAGTCGCTGGGCCTGCAGCACCCGCTGCGTGATCAGCCACTGCAGGGGCGCGCTCCCGGTCAGCGAACGGAAGCGGCGGTCGAACGTACGACGGCTCATGTACGCGCGCGCGGCCAGCGTCTCCACGTCGAACTGCTCGTGGAGATGCTCCAGTGCCCAGGCGACGACCTCGGCGAGCGGGTCGGCGCCGATCTCCTCCGGTAAAGACCGATCGAGATAGCGTTCCTGCCCTCCGGACCGGCGCGGCGGCACCACCAGGCGGCGGGCGAGCGCGCCGGCCGCCTCGTTGCCGTGGTCCGTGCGCACGATGTGGAGGCAGAGGTCGATTCCGGCCGCCGTTCCGGCGGAGGTGAGGACGTCTCCGTCGTCGACGAAGAGCTCTCGCGGATCGACATGCACCGACGGATAGCGCTTGGCCAGCGTCGGCGCGTACATCCAGTGGGTGGTCGCCGGGCGGCCGTCCAGCAGGCCGGCCGCGGCGAGCACGAAGGCACCGGTGCACAGCCCGACGATGCGGGCCCCTTCCTCGTGTGCCCGGCGCAGCGCGTCGAGCGCCTCCTCCGGTGGCGGTGAGGTGATCGAACGCCAGGCCGGTACGACGACCGTGCCCGCGCGGGAGATCGCCTCCAGCCCGTGTGGTGCGGAGAGTTCCAGGCCTCCTGTGGTCCGCAGGGGGCCTTCCTCGCCCGCGCACACCAGCAAGCGGTAGCGCGGAACGCCGGCGTCCTGGCGGTCAACCCCGAACACCGACAGCGGAATGGAACTCTCGAAAATGGGGCCGCCGCTGAACAGCAGCACCGCGACGATCTCCTTGCGACGTCGCCCGGACAGCTTCCGGGCCGTGGTTTCCGGCGCGGCAGTGGAGTCGTGGCTCATCCTGCTAAGCCCCCCTCGGTGGTCGCGGCTCCTCGGTTGTGTCGCTCCTGCACGTTTCCCCTCGGTCCTGCACGAGTCCCCCGCCGTAAGACAGTCAAGATCGAATCTACTGTGTCCCGCCAAGCCGCGGTGACCGGTTCGCCACCCCACGGAAAGTCGACATGACAACTTGGCGTAAAGCATTCGATCACGAAGCGTTGCACTCGGGGAGGGCGCAGGGAAGTGCGCCTCGTCGCGGTGGCCAATCCACGTAGGGTGCGGGAGGGCCTCAGGACCCTTTCCTTGCAGGTCGAACGGGGGGTGACGGGTCTTCGGGGCCGGTCGGGGACGGTATCCAGAAGTTGGCTGAAAAGAGACGGGTGCGTGCGCGGAAACCGGTCAGCCGACCGGTGACTTTCCCCCTGTGTGCGCCGGGGGCGCGGAGCGGTGCCCTCCGCGATGTGTCACGCTCCCCGTGCGCTGGTGGCGCCCGCGATGCGGCGGTGTCGCCTCCTCCAGCAGCCGGGCCGGGCAGCGCTCGGAGCGGCGCAGCAGCAGCCGGCAGGCGGCGGTGACCGCGGCGAGGCCCAGCGCGGTGCCGGTGGCCCCGCCGAGCGAGGTGCCGTACCAGAGCAGCACGACGGGGACCAGGACGCAGCTGAAGGCCGCCCAGCGGACGACATCGGTCGAAGTGTCCTCGGTGCGGGTTGCGGGCATGGCGCCTCCTGGAGTCGATCACCGGGTTCAACGCGTGTTCGACCGGTCGGTCACCGTATGACGGCAGCGGGATGATCGTCCGGACCGGCGCCGGCCGGTCTCGTGGGAACCGCCTGTACGGGGCAGCAACCATTGCGTTACGGGCGCCGACTCGTGCATGCTCCCTGGAACCCCGCTGTGCAGGCGCGGGATCTGGGCGAAGGAGGCGTGCCGCCGTACCCTTGGGGGTATGGGGTTGGGAAGATGTTTCCCGGACACAGCTCCGCCGCACACTGTCGTCCCCCATAAAGGATCACAACGCCGAGACAGCCATGGCCGGTCACGAATTCTTCGAACCCGCGGACCGCAAGCGGCCGGTCGCCGACCCGTCGGCGATGGAGCCCCAGGCGGCCGAAGAGGCACGCCATCCCTGCGATCCCGCATTCAAGCACGGCGTGGTCGTCGGCTTCGACGGCTCGACGTCCAGTGAGCGTGCGCTGGCGTACGCGATCGGCATGGCGCACCGCTCCCGTGCGGGGCTGATCATCGTCCATGTCGCCAACCGGCTGCCGACCACCGTGTGGGCAGGCTGCGAGCCCCCCGTCTTCGTCGACGTCCCCGACCACCGCACCGAGGTGCTCGGTCTGGAACTGGCCTGTGCGGACTATCTCGCCGAAGTGCCGTGGATCCTGGTCGAGCGCGGCGGCGACATCTGCCACGAACTGGAAGAAGTCGGGCGGGAGTACGAGGCCGACGCGATCGTCGTCGGGTCGACGCACGGCATCGTCGGCCGGATCTTCGGCTCCGTGGCCGGACGCCTCGCCAAGCGGGCGAAGCGGCCCGTGATCGTCATCCCCTGACGGTTCCGCATCTCCGCGCGTCGTTCGCGGTGCGTCAACCTCCCTGTGCAGCGCGTGAAGTTACTCGCGCGTCGCAGGTGTTTGTGCGGTTGTGAAGGGCATATACCGGTCACCGCACAACTGCACATGCATGAAGGGAGCCCGCCGTGGACAACGACGTCTCTGCGGGAAGCACCACCACCATCGCCGGCCGACTCGCCCTGGGAATCACCCTGTTGGCGTTCGGCCTCGGTACGACCGGTGTCATCGACGGCGTGGCGACGTCCGACGCCATGTCGCTGGCCCACTACGTGGGCGGGGTCGCCCTCTTCCTCGTCGGTCTGCTGGCCCTGCGTGACGGCGCCTTCGGAGTGGGGTACGTCGCTCTCGGCGCCCTGTGGTTCACCTGGGCCGTCTCGGGGCACGGCTCGGCCAACGCGGCGGGGCTCTTCCTGCTGCTCTTCGCCCTCGTGGCGCTCACGCTGACCCTCGCGGGCGGCGACACCCTCGGGCAGGCCACGCACGGGCTGCTGTTCCTGGCGATGCTCGTGCTCGGCGTCGCCGCCTTCGCCGACAGCTCGGCCCTGACCAAGGTCGGTGGCTGGATCGCCGTCGTCTCCGGCGCGGTGGCCTGGTACGCGGCGACCGCGGCGCTCGCGCACTGGCCGACGGCTCTTCCGGGACGTGCGGCGGGCCGGGGGGTGACGGCCACCGGTTAGCTGCCGCCGGCTGGGGGGTTGCGCTCCCCGGCGTTGTGAGCGGACCCCTGGTGACGTGGGGCATCACCGAGGGGTCCGTTCTGTTGTGTGGCCTGTGCTGTGTGGCCGCTGCTGTGTGGCCTCTGCGGGTGCGCTGGGGTTGCTCGCGCAGTTCCCCGCGCCCCTTGCGGGGCGCGGTTCCGTGCGCGCCCCAACAGGGCGTCCCTACTCCACCGTGACCGACTTCGCCAGGTTGCGGGGCTTGTCGATGTCGCGGCCCAGGGCCTTGGCCGTGTGGTAGGCGAGGAGCTGCAGGGGGATGCCCATCAGGATCGGGTCGAGCTCGTCCTCGTTCTTCGGGACGACGATCGTGTGGTCGGCCTTCTCCTGGTCCTGGTGGGCCACGGCGATGATGCGGCCGCTGCGGGCCTTGATCTCCTCCATCGCGGCGCGGTTCTTCTCCAGCAGGTCGTCGTCGGGGACGATGGCGACCGTCGGCAGGGCCGGCTCGATCAGGGCCAGCGGACCGTGCTTCAGCTCCGAGGCCGGGTAGGCCTCGGCGTGGATGTAGGAGACCTCCTTGAGCTTCAGGGAGGCCTCGCGGGCCACCGGGTAGCCCCGCACGCGGCCGATGAAGAGCATCGAGCGGGCCTCGGCGAGCTCCTCGGCCAGCTTCTTGATGTCGTCCTCGTTCTCCAGCATCGCGGAGATCTGCGCGGGCAGCTTGCGCAGGCCCTCGATGATGCGCTTGCCGTCGCGGACCGAGAGGTCGCGGGTGCGGCCGAGGTGCAGGGCGAGCAGGGCGAAGGCGACCGTGGTGTTGGTGAAGCACTTCGTGGAGACCACGCAGACCTCGGGACCGGCGTGCACGTAGACGCCGCCGTCGGCCTCGCGGGCGATCGCCGAGCCGACCACGTTGACCACGCCGAGGACGCGGGCGCCCTTGCGCTTGAGCTCCTGGACGGCGGCGAGGACGTCGTAGGTCTCACCGGACTGGGACACCGCGATGTAGAGGGTGTCGGGGTCCACGACCGCGTTGCGGTAGCGGAACTCGGAGGCCGGCTCGGCGTCCGCGGGGATACGGGCCAGCTCCTCGATCATCTGGGCGCCGATCATGCCCGCGTGGTACGAGGTGCCGCAGCCGAGGATCTTCACGCGCCGGATGCGGCGCGCCTCGCGGGCGTCCAGGTTGAGGCCGCCGAGGTGCACGGTGGAGAAGCGGTCGTCGATGCGGCCGCGCAGCACGCGGTCCACGGCGTCGGCCTGCTCGTGGATCTCCTTGTGCATGTACGTGTCGTGGCCGCCCATGTCGTAGGAGGCGGCCTCCCACTCCACGGTGGTGGGCTCGGCCGTGGTGCGGGTGCCCTCGGTGGTGTAGGTGCGGAAGTCGTCGGCCTTGAGGGTGGCCATCTCGCCGTCGTCGAGGGTCACTATCTGCCGCGTGTGGGCGACCAGCGCGGCGATGTCGGAGGCGACGAACATCTCCTTCTCGCCGATGCCGAGGACGACCGGCGAGCCGTTGCGGGCGACGACGATGCGGTCGTTGAAGTCGGCGTGCATGACGGCGATGCCGTAGGTGCCCTCGACCAGGCGCAGCGCGTCGCGGACCTTGTCCTCGAGCTTGTCGGCCTGCGAGCGGGCGATGAGGTGGACGAGGACCTCGGTGTCCGTCTCGGAGAGGAACTCCACGCCGTCGGCCTCCAGCTTGCGGCGCAGGTCGGAGGCGTTGTCGATGATGCCGTTGTGGACGACGGCGACCTTGCCCTCGGCGTCCATGTGCGGGTGGGCGTTGACGTCGGAGGGGGCGCCGTGAGTGGCCCAGCGGGTGTGGGCGATGCCGGTGGTGCCCTTGAAGCGCGCCGGGACCTTGGCCTCCAGATCGCGCACCCGGCCCTTGGCCTTGACCATCTTCAGGCCGGCCGTCTTCGGCGAGGTGACCACGATGCCCGCGGAGTCGTAGCCGCGGTACTCCAGTCGCTGCAGGCCCTCCAGCAGGAGGGGGGCGACGTCACGCTTGCCGATGTATCCGACGATTCCGCACATGTATGGGTATTCCTCAGCCGTAGACGATGCGGCGCAGCTGCCGGAGCGAGAGCTCCGGGGGCGCCACCGCGCGATACTTCAGGTCCGCCGCGATCCGTTCGAAGATCGTCGCGTTCACCAGGCCCTGGGCCTGGAGTTCCCGGTGGCGGCGACGAACGAACTCCTCGGTCGTCTCGTCGAAAAACGCGAGCACGTCCTGGATCACCCGCAGCGCCTCGCCCCTGTTCAGGGGCGTGGAGCGCGTCAGGTGATCTACGAGTTCGTCGTGCACCCGATGATCCTGAGGTACCGGACGCTCTTTCGCAAGAAACCTGCCCGATTTCGGGCAAGCGTCTGTTGAAACTCTCATGAGCGGCTGTTTGGCCGCTGTCCACCCGGTGTCCCGATTCCCGACGCCTGCGCAGACGAGTTTCAGACGCCATGGACATTCCTCGTATGGGAGTACCGGACCAGCTCGCCGACCGCATGAGCATGGCCGAGCAGCACGAGTACCTGCGGTCGAGATTCTCCCGCCGCACCATGTTCCGCGGCGGCGCCGTCACCCTCGGCGCCGTGGTCGGTGGCGCGTTCGTGACGGGCGCCACCGCCCAGGCCGCCGTGCCGACCCAGCGGACCGCCCCGGCCGCCGAGACCGTCGACGGCGCCCTGGTCGCCCCCTTCGGCCGCCACCTCGCCTACGGCAACGACCCGCGCACCGAGATGACCATCTCCTGGCAGGTCCCGGTCGCCGTGAAGAAGCCGTTCGTGCGCATCGGCGCGCACCCCTGGGACCTCTCCCGCAAGATCGAGGCCGAGGTGCGCACCCTGTACACCCCGGCCGGCGTCGGCGCGAGCGGCGACCACACCCAGTACTACCTGCACGCCCAGCTGGCCCACCTGCGCCCGGGCCGCACCTATTACTACGGTGTCGGCCACGAGGGCTTCGACCCGGCCGAGTCCCACCTGCTGGGCACCCTGGGCACCTTCACCACCGCCCCCGCCCACAAGGCGCCGTTCACCTTCACCGCCTTCGGCGACCAGGGCGTCAGCTACCACGCGCTGGCCAACGACGCGCTGATCCTCGGCCAGAACCCGGCCTTCCACCTGCACGCCGGCGACATCGCCTACGGCGACCCGTCCGGCGCCGGCAAGACCAGCGACACCGGCTTCGACGCGCGCACCTGGGACCAGTTCCTGTACCAGACCGAGTCGGTCGCCAAGCAGGTGCCGTGGATGGTGTCGTACGGCAACCACGACATGGAGGCCTGGTACTCGCCCAACGGCTACGGCGGCGAGGAGGCCCGTTTCACCCTGCCCGACAACGGGCCGGACAAGAAGAACCTGCCGGGCGTCTACTCCTTCGTGTACGGCAACACCGCGGTCATATCGCTCGACCCCAACGACGTCTCCTACGAGATCCCGGCCAACCTGGGCATCTCCGGCGGCACGCAGACCACGTGGTTCGAGGGCCAGCTGAAGAAGTTCCGGGCGGCGCGGGACATCGACTTCGTCATCGTCTTCTTCCACCACTGCGCCTACTGCACCTCCACCGCGCACGCCTCGGAGGGGGGCGTGCGCCAGGAGTGGGTGCCGCTGTTCGAGAAGTACCAGGTCGACCTGGTCATCAACGGCCACAACCACCAGTACGAGCGCACCGACGTGATCAAGGGCGACCAGGTCGCGAAGAAGCTGCCGATCGGCGGCACGGCCTACCCCGAGACCGAGGGCGTCGTGTACGTCACGGCGGGTGCGGCGGGCCGCAGCCTGTACGCGTTCACCGCGCCGGACTCCTACGAGGGCCACGAGCACGAGGTCGACTCCGTCGCCTCCTTCGTCAACCTCAAGGGCGGCAAGCAGAACGAGACCGTCGCCTGGTCCCGGGTGCGGTACCTGAACTACTCGTTCCTGCGCGTGGACGTCGAGCCCGCGCCGAAGGGGCACTGGACCACTCTGAAGGTCCAGGGCATCGCCGAGACCGGTGACCGGATCGACCACTTCACGGTGGCCCGCCGGGCCAAGTAGCCCGGGCGCGAGGGCGGGCGGTCCCGGCGTCACAGACGCTTCAGGACCGCCTGCTTGGCCAGCGTGAACTCCTCCTGGGTCAGCACTCCCGCCCGGTGCAGCTCACCCAGCTCCCGCAGCCGCCGCAGCAGGGCGTCGGTGTCGTCCTCGGCGGCCGCGGGCGGCGCGGCCGGGGACGCCGCCGGCGGCCGCGGCCGCTCCACGGGCTCCGAGGGGTGCGGCAGCCGCGCCTGCACCGCCGCCGCGACCAGCGCCATCAAGGGGTCCCGCTTGAACCCCCACAGCTCCACCGCGTGCGGGTCGAACTTCGGCGGCGCCGTGGTGGGCGCGTCCTTCACCGTGAAGCGCAGCAGACCGTTCTCCAGGCCCACCGCCGGCTGCCACTCCACGGCCGCGATGTCGGTCAGGGCGAGCGTGCGGGGACCGGCGGCGGCCTTCACGTCCTCCGTCTTCCAGTTCCACTCCAGGCGGACCCGTTCCCCGTCGAAGCTCGCCGTGCCGTCCCCGGCGGACATGGACAGCGGCACCCGCGGGCCCGGCAGCAGGTACTCGGTGACGGGACCGGAAGGGACCTCGTCCAGCAGCAGGGCGTTGCGCACCTCGTCCGTGAAGTACTCGGCGACGCCGTACCGGTCGGACTCCACCACCAGCTGGTAGGGGTCGTGCGGCTCGGTGAGCCGGCCCCCGGTCGCCTGGAGCAGCGGGTCGGCGCCGTCGCGCAGCCTGAGCCGCAGGCGCCCGGACTTCTTCCCCTGCTCGAACGACACCCCGGCCAACGCCCCGAGCGGTACGACGAGTTCGCCCAGCGTCCTGCGCAGCAGGCCGACGGACTTGTCCCGCCCCGGCGTCAGCCGCAGGGCGTCGCCGTCGAACGCCCAGGTGCCGTCCTTCTGGATGATTTCCGCCATGCGGGGATTGTTTCACCGGATCTGCGGGACAGTGGTCTCAACCACTTCCGAAGGGAGCGCATGTGAGACGGCACCACAGCACGACTCCCCGACAGCGGACCCGGGCCGGACGTCCGGCCCGGGTCCTCGGCGCCCTGCTGCTGACCGCGGCGGGCGTCCTCACCGTCGGCGCGACCGCCCCCCGGGCCATACCGCAGGCCCCCGCCGCCCGGGCCACACCGCTCGGCCAGGTCGTCCCGGCGCCCGCGTCGGTCACCGCGAGCGGGCAGCCGTACCGCATCACCGGCGGCACCGTCCTGCGCGTCGACGACGATCCAGCGGCCGAGCGGGTCGCCGCCTACCTGGCCGGCGTCCTGCGTCCCTCCACCGGCTACCCCCTGCCGATCGTCCACGGGGGCAGGGACGGCATCGCCCTGCGCCTGACCCCCGGTCAGTACGGCGCCGAGGGCTACCGGCTGCGCAGCGGCCCCGGCGGTGTCACCCTCACCGCGGGCACGCCCGCCGGCCTCTTCCACGGCGTGCAGACCCTCCGTCAGCTCCTGCCCGCCGCCGTCGAGAAGGACACCACGCAGCGCGGCCCCTGGCTGGTGGCGGGCGGCACCGTCACCGACACCCCGCGCTACGGCTACCGCGGCGCGATGCTCGACGTCTCGCGGCACTTCTTCACCGTCGACCAGGTCAAGCGCTACATCGACGAACTCGCCCTCTACAAGATCAACAAACTGCATCTGCACCTCAGCGACGACCAGGGCTGGCGCATCGCCCTCGACTCCTGGCCGCGCCTGGCCACCTACGGCGGCTCCACCCAGGTCGGCGGCGGCCCCGGCGGCTTCTACACCAAGGACGACTACCGGGAGATCGTCCGCTACGCCGCCTCCCGCTACCTCGAGGTCGTCCCCGAGATCGACATGCCCGGCCACACCAACGCGGCCCTCGCCTCCTACGCCGAACTGAACTGCGACGGCACCGCGCCCCCGCTGTACACCGGCACCAGCGTCGGCTTCAGCTCCCTGTGCGTGCCCAAGGACGTCACCTACGCCTTCGTCGACGACGTGATCCGCGAACTGGCCGCGCTCACCCCCGGCCGCTACCTGCACATCGGCGGCGACGAGGCGCACTCCACCAGCCACGAGGACTACGTGGCGTTCATGAACCGGATCCAGCCGATCGTGGCCAAGTACGGCAAGACGGTCATCGGCTGGCACCAGCTCACCGGCGCCACCCCCGCCCCCGGCGCCCTCGCCCAGTACTGGGGTCTGGACTCCACCGCCGCCTCGGAGAAGGCCCAGGTCGTACAGGCCGCCCGGAACGGCACCGGGCTGATCCTGTCACCCGCCGACCGCTTCTACCTGGACATGAAGTACGACAGCACCACCAAGCAGGGCGCGACCTGGGCCGGCTACGTCGAGGTGAAGAAGTCCTACGACTGGGACCCGGGCACCTATCTGCCCGGCGCCCCCGACGGAGCCGTCAGGGGCGTCGAGGCACCCCTGTGGACCGAGCGCATCCTCACCTCGGCCGACATCGACTACATGGCCTTCCCGCGCGTCGCCGGCGTCGCCGAACTGGGCTGGTCCCCGGCGGCCACCCACGACTGGGACGCCTACAAGGCGCGCCTGGCCGCCCAGGGCCCGCGCTGGGACGCCCTCGGCATCGGCTACTACAAGTCGCCCCAGGTCCCCTGGCCGGCGAACTGAACCCCGGCACATCGACGGGCGCCCCGGTGGACCGTGCACCGGGGCGCCCGCCCGCTCCGCAGGTCAGAACCCGGCGATCGGGTTCTGCAGCGTGCCGACCAGCTGCAGCGCCCCGGAGGGGTCCGCCAGGTCGACCATCTGCCGGTTGTCGCGCAGCTGGAGCCGGTTGAGACAGGACAGCGCGAACTCGGGGGCGAACATGTCGTACTGCCGGAACCGGTCGGCGAGTTCCGGGTGCGCCTGCTGGTACTCGCGCGTGACCTCGGCGACCGTCCGCCAGAAACCGTCCTCGCTCAGCACCCCCTCGGCGGCGAGCAGCGCGGCCAGGAAACGGAAGAAGCAGTCGAAGACGTCCGTGAAGACCGACAGGAGCCTCTTGTCCTCCGGCACCTGGACCCGGATGCGCGCCACCTCGGGCGGCAGCACCGCGTCCGGGTCCATCACCGCGATCTCCTCGGCGATGTCCTTGTAGACCGCCCGCTGCACCACGCCGTCCCGCAGCACCAGGATCGTGTTCTCCCCGTGCGGCATGAACACCAGGTCATAGGCGTAGAAGCAGTGCAGCAGCGGCGTGTAGTAGGCCCGCAGATAGCGCCGCAGCCACTCGGCGGGCGCCAGCCCCGACCGCTCGACCAGCGCGGCCGCGAAGCTCGCGCCCTCGTGGTCGACGTGCAGCAGCGAGGCCATGGTCGCCAGCCGCTCACCGTCCTCCAGGGACGGCACCGGGGACTCCCGCCACAGCGCGGCGAGCATCTTGCGGTACGGCGAGTACCGGTCGGTCGCCCGCTCGTACTCCAGATGCCGGTAGCCGACGGCCGCCCGCTCCCGGATGATCGACAGGCCCGCCGACTTCAGCACCGGGTCGCCCTCGATCAGCTGGGCCAGCCAGTCGTTGATGGCCGGGGTCGCCTCCATGTACGCCGCCGACAGCCCCCGCATGAAGCCCATGTTCAGCACGGACAGAGCCGTCTTGACGTAGTGCTTGTCCGGATGCGAGGCGTTGAAGAAGGTCCGTATGGACTGCTGCGCCAGGTACTCGTCGTCGCCCTCGCCCAGGCACACCAGGTGCCGGCGGGCGACCTCGGCGGCGAAGGTGACGGCGAGCTTGTTCCACCACTGCCACGGGTGGACCGGTATCAGCAGATAGTCCGCCGGGTCCAGCCCCTGCTCGCGCAGCACGCCGTGGAACCGCTCGACGGTCCCCTCGCCCAGCTCCTGGCGGACGAAGCTCTCGTACTCGATGCCGGCCCCCGCCGTGAACGCCGCCCGGGACCGGTGCGCCGCCAGCCACACCAGCCGGACGGGGCTCGCGGTCTCCGGCGCGTACGACAGGTACTCGTGGACGCCGAAGCCGAGCCGCCCGTTGTTGGCGACGAAGCAGGGGTGGCCCTCGGTCATCCCGGTCTCGATCGCCTGGAAGTCGCTCCCGGCCAGCTCGGCGGCGCTCACCCGCGGTTTGGTGAGCTTGAAGCAGGTGCCGGAGAGGGTGGAGGAGATCTCCTCCAGGTACACCGGCAGGATCTCGTCGCTCAGCCCGAGGGACTCCTTCAGCTCGATGAGGAAGTCCAGCGCCGCGAGCGGGAGTTCGGTGCCGTCGCGGTGCCGGGTGATCGAGCCGGCGTCCACCTCCCAGTGGTCCAGGGCGCGGCGCACCGCGGTGAAGCGGTACCGGGTGAGCCCGTCGTCACTGCGGACGACGTACCCTTCGCCGTCGGGCTCCGGCGTGATCAGCCGCTCGTGCGCGAACTCGGCGAGCGCCTTGCGCAGCAGCAGCCGGTTGGCCTCCTCCCAGCGCTCGGGCGACAGGTGGGCCACGGCGTCGGCGAGGGTCATGCGCGCACCGCCTTCTCGAACTGCTCACGGGTGCAGAAGCTCAGCAGGGCCCGCTTCTCCGGCTTGTCGATCTCCCGCTCCGGGACGAAGCCCACGGCCGCGTTGAGCGCGTGCACGGCCGTGTTGCGCACGTCCGGCTCCACGACGACGCGCCGCACCGCCGGGTCCTCGAAGAGACGGGCCATGATCGCGGTGATCACCGCCCGGGTGAACCCGTGCACGGGCCGCTCGGTCGGCGGCGTCAGGAAGTGCATGCCGACGTCGCCGGGCTGCGCCTCGTACAGACCGGCCAGCTCCCGGTGGGCGGGGTCGTAGCGCTCCATGAGGAAGGCGGGCTCGCCGTCCTGGAGTCCGAGGAACGCATCGTGGTGCTCGTCCGCCGCGATCTCCATGTACGCCCGCTCGACGTCCTGGAGTCTCGCGTCCTGCATCATCCAGAAGGCGGCCTTGGGGTGCGTGACCCAGGAGTGCAGCAGCTCGGCGTCCTTCAGCGGGTCGAGGGGGCGGAAGGCGAAGGTCATACGGCGAACTCCTGGAAGGCGATGGTCTTCTCGACCGGGTAGTACGCGCTGCCGAGCAGCTCCCGGATGATGTAGCTGTTGCGGTACGCGCCCATGCCCAGGTCGGGGCTGGTGATGCTGTGGGTGTGGACGCCGGCGTTCTGCAGGAAGACGCCTCTTCCGGTGACGTCGACGGCGTAGTTGCGGGCCACGTCGAGGTTCCCCTGCGAGTCGTACACCAGGCGGTGGCGGACCGGCTTCAGGAACTCCGGCTCGGCGTACCGGTATCCGGTGGCCAGGATCAGCCCGTCGGTGACGATCTCGAAGTCCTTGCCCTGCTCCTGCTGGTGGAAGGTGAGGGTGTACGCGCCGTCCGCGTACGCCGCCCCGGTCAGCGCGGAGTTGGTGAGCAGCCGGGTGGGGACCGGGCCGCCGAGGTTCTTCCGGTAGAGCAGGTCGAAGATGTCGTTGATGAGGTCGCCGTCGATGCCCTTGAACAGGCCTTTCTGCTCGGCCATGAGCCGGTAGCGGGTCGCCTCGGGCAGGGCGTGGTAGTAGTCGACGTACTCCGGGCTCGTCATCTCCAGCGTGAGCTTGGTGTACTCCAGCGGGAAGAAGCGCGGGGAGCGGGTGACCCAGTTCAGCCGGTAGCCGTGGACGTCGATCTCGCCGAGCAGGTCGTGGTAGATCTCGGCGGCGGACTGCCCGCTGCCGACCAGCGTGATCGTCTCCTTGCGCTGCAGCTCGGCCTTGTGCTGCACATAGCGCGAGTTGTGCAGGAGGTCGCCGCCCACGCCCTGGCAGGCCTCGGGGAGATGAGGCGGGGTGCCGGTGCCCAGGACCAGGTGGCGGGCGCGGAACGTCTCCCCGGCGGCGGTCCGCACGGCGTACAGCTCCTCGTCCTCGTCGTACGTCACCTCGGTGACCGTCGTGCCGAAGCGGACGCTGCTCAGCTTGTTCGCCGCCCAGCGGCAGTAGGCGTCGTACTCGACGCGCAGCGGGTAGAAGTTCTCCCGGATGTAGAAGGAGTACAGCCGGCCCTGCTCCTTGAGGTAGTTCAGGAAGGAGTACGGCGAGGTCGGGTCGGCCAGGGTGACCAGGTCCGACATGAACGGCGTCTGCAGGTGCGCGCCGTCGAGGAACATCCCGGCGTGCCATTCGAAGTCGGGCTTGGACTCCAGGAAGAGCCCGTCCAGCTCGGCGATCGGTTCGGTCAGGCAGGCGAGGCCCAGGTTGAAGGGGCCGAGCCCGATCCCCACGAAGTCGTATGTGCGGCGGGGTTCAGCAAGCGCGGTCAAGGGACTCTCCCAGGTACTGCTCGGCGTGGCCGGCGATCAGGTCGAGCACGGCCGCGATGTCCTCGGCCGTCGTCTCGGGGTTGAGCAGGGTGAACTTGAGGTAGTGGCGGCCCGCGACCTTGGTTCCGGCGACGATGGCGTCCCCGGAGGCGAACAGGGCTTTGCGGGCGTACAGGTTGGCGCGGTCGGTCACGGCGGGGTCGGTGACGGCGGCCGGGACGTAGCGGAAGACCAGGGTGGACAGGGCCGGTTCGACGACGACGTCGTAGCGCGGGTCGCCGGCCAGCAGCCGGTAGCCCTCCCGCGCCAGGTCGCACACCTCGTCGAAGAGCCTTCCCACACCCTCGGCGCCCATCACGCGCAGGGTCAGCCACAGCTTCAGCGCGTCGAAGCGGCGGGTGGTCTGGAGGGACTTGTCGACCTGGTTGGGGATGCGCTCGGCGACCATGCGGCGCGGGTTGAGGTAGTCGGCGTGGTAGGTGGCGTGCCGCAGGGTGGAGGCGTCGCGTACCAGCACGGCGGAGGAACTCACCGGCTGGAAGAAGGACTTGTGGTAGTCGACGGTGACCGAGTCGGCGCGTTCGATGCCGGTCAGGAGTGCGCGCCGGGTGGGGGAGACCAGCAGGCCGCAGCCGTAGGCGGCGTCGACGTGCATCCAGGTGCCGTACTGGGCGCACAGTTCGGCGATCTCGGGCAGCGGGTCGATGGAGCCGAAGTCGGTGGTGCCGGCGGTGGCGACGACGGCCATCGGCACCAGGCCGTCCGCACGGCAGCGCTGGAGTTCGCGGGCCAGGGCGACGGTCTGCATCCGCCGGTCGTGGTCGACGGGGAGCGTGACGACCGCGTCGGGCCCGAGACCGAGGAGCCGGGCGGACTTCTGCACGCTGAAGTGGCCGGCCTCGGAGGCGAAGACGCGCAGCCGGTCCGGGGAATCCGTCTTGGCCTCCTCCCGGGCCAGCAGCAGCGCCTGGAGGTTGGACTGGCTGCCGCCGGAGGTGAAGACACCGTCGGCGGCGGGACCGAGGCCGATGCGGTCGGCGGTCCAGTCGACGATCCGGCGCTCGATGAGGGTGCCGCCGGCCGACTGGTCCCAGGTGTCGAGGGAGGAGTTGACGGCGGACAGGACGGCCTCGCCGAGCACGGCCGGGATGACGACGGGGCAGTTGAGGTGGGCGAGGTAGCGGGGGTGGTGGAAGTAGACGGCGTCGCGGAGGTAGACCTCCTCCAGCTCGTCCAGGGCGGCCGTGGTGTCGTGCAGCGGCCGGTCGAGGTCGATGCCCTCGATGCGGGGCGCGAGGTCGTCGGCGGTGACGCCGGTGAACGGACGGTCGGTGGTGGCGAGTTTCGCGGCCACCCGCTCGACTCCTTCGGTCACGGAGCGGCGGTAGTGCTCCGCGGTGAGGTCATTGAGCAGGTGCGAACGCATGTGGGGGTCCTCCGGTGGGGACAGTCCGTGCGGGGCGTGTTGCTTAGGTTAGCCTAACCTAAATTGATCAATGGCGGACATGGCTGTGCCCTGACCGCGGTCACTTCGGCGATGCGGCCTACTCCGCCGCGCGGAGCTGCTCCTCGGTCATGCCCTGCCGCCAGTACCCGACGAACGTCACCCGCCGCCGGTCGACGCCCCGCTCGCCGACGAAGTGCCGCCGCAGCGCCTTGACCCGGCCCGACTCACCCGCGAGCCACACATACGGCCGTGCCGACGCGGGCAGCGGGGCGGCCCGTACGGCGTCGACGGTCGTGGGGGACCCGTCGTGCCGTACGAGCCACGTGATCTCGGCGTCGGCCCGCGTCGCCACGTCCTGGATGTCACCGGCGTGCGGCACCTCCAGCCAGGCGCGCACCCGCGTACCGGCCGGCAGGGACTCCAGGACGGCGGTCGCGGCGGGCACGGCCGTCTCGTCGCCCCACAGCACGACGATGTCGGCGTCCGCGGGCGGACGGAAGCGGATGGCCCGGTTGTCGGCGATCGCCGGCCCGAGCAGCAGGACCCGGTCGCCGGCCGCGGCCCGGGCGGCCCAGCGGGAGGCGGGCCCGGCGGGCGTCGCCGCGCCGGGCTCCACGCCGTGCAGCGCGAAGTCGATGTCGATCCCGGTGGTGCGCCCCCAGGCGTCCTGCCGCAGCGAGCGCAGCGTGTACGACCGCATCACGGCCCTGACGTCGTCCGGCAGTTCCCGCCAGGCCTGCCACCAGCCGTCGCCCAGCTCCACCGGCACGACCGGCTCCGCCTGCCCCGGATGCGGCAGGAACAGCGACAGCGACTGGTCGAGCCCGAGGGACCGGAAGGCGTCCAGATCGTCCCCCGCGAAGGAAACGCGGACCAGGGACGGCCCGAGCCGCCTCGTCCGCGCGACCTGAAGGGAGAAGAAACGGAACGGGGCGGCTACGGCGGTCGTCATGGGGGCTCCTGAATCGACGTCAGGCTTCGTCGGACGCGGGATGCGTCCGACCTTCAGAGGCGCGGGGAACTGCGCGGCCGGCCACGCACGGTCCGCGGTCCGCCCGCGACGAGGAACCCCCGCGGCGCTGGCGGAGGCACCTCACCGGCGGTACGGGTCAGCCGACCTTCTTCGCCTTCTCCAAGGCTTCGGCCAGCTGCTCGAGCAACGGCGCGCACTTGTCGTAGGAGAGAATCGGCTCCGGATTACGGGAGATGACCTGTCCGGCCTTCACGGCGGGCAGCTTCTTCCAGGTGGCCTCGGAGATGTCGGCGGGCTGGATCGCCGACGTCCGGTTGTCCATCATGATGATGTCCGCCGGGTACTTGTCGACGTTCTCCCAGCTCAGCGACTCGAACCAGCCGCCGCCCTGCTTCTTGGCGCTCTCCGGCGGCTCGACGAAGTTCACCCCGAGGGCCTTGAAGTACTCCAGGTCGACGGAGAGGTTGGTGCCGGAGACGTAGAACAGGTCCTGGCTGGCGGAACCGGCCAGCACCTTGATGCCGGGCTTGGCCTTGGCCGCCGCGCGCAGCCGGGCCGCCGCGTCCTCGAACCGCTTCTTCGCCTGCGTGACCCTGGCCGCGGTCACGTCCCCGCCGAGCGACTTCGCCAGGTCCAGCATGCGCGCGAGCGGCTCGGTCAGCTGACGGTCGTAGACGGAGATGCCGACGCCGGGTGCGCCGACGGCCTCGATCTTCTTCTTCGACTCCTCCGGGACGTACCAGAGGGTGCCGGCGTCGTCGAACATGGTGGAGACGAGCAGGTCCGGCTGGAGCGCGGCGTACTTCTCGATGTTGAACTGGCCCCACTCGTTGCCGAGGACCGTCACCTTGTTCACGTCCAGGCCGCCGGCCTGCACGTCGGGCTTGCCGTCCTTGGTCCTGGTCGGGCCGAAGACGCCTTTCACCTCGACGCCGTAGTCGTGCAGCGCGGCGGCGGCACCGGTGAACGCGACGATGCGCGAGGGCACCGTGTCGGCCTTGGCCGTCTGCCCGCGGTCGTCCTTGAAGGTCCAGGGGCCGGACTTGGCGGCGGCGGTGTCCTGGCCCGGGCCCCCGGATTTCGCGTCGCCGTCACCGCAGGCGGCGAGCGCGGCCCCGAGGCCGATGACGCCGCCCGCGGCCAGGATCCCGCGGCGGGTGAGATGGGTGGCACGGGCGTTGGGCATGGGTATGACTGCTTTCGAACGGGGCGGAGCGCCCGCCGGACAGGTTCGAAGGTAGGTTAGCCTAACCTCAGTACCTGTCCAGAGGGCGCCCCTCGCTCTCACCCCGTCAGGCCCGGCAGCTCACGCCACCGGACCCGGCGTCTCAGCTCACCAGCCCCAACTCCCGTGCGATCAGCATCCGCTGGACCTCGCTCGTGCCCTCGCCGATCTCCAGGATCTTCGAGTCGCGCCACATACGGGCCACCGGGTACTCGTTCATGAAGCCGTAGCCGCCGTGCACCTGGGTCGCCTCGCGGGCGTTGTCCACGGCGACGGTCGAGGAGTAGAGCTTGGCCATGGCCGCCTCCTTCTTGAACGGCTCACCGGCCACCAGCCGGTAGGCGGCGTCCCGCCACGCCAGACGGGCCGTGTGGGCCTTCAGCTCCATGTCGGCGATCTTGAACTGGATGGCCTGGTTGGCGCCGATCGGCTTGCCGAAGGCGTGCCGCTCCTTGGCGTACTTCACCGACTCGTCCACGCAGCCCTGTGCGAGACCGGTCGCGAGCGCCGCGATGGCGATGCGGCCCTCGTCCAGGATGCGCAGGAACTGCGCGTACCCGCGGCCCTCCTCGCCCAGCAGGTTGGCAGCCGGGACCCGCACGTCCTGGAAGGACAGCTCGCGGGTGTCGGAGGCGTTCCAGCCGACCTTGGAGTACGGCGCCGCGACGGTGAAGCCCGGGGTGCCGGACGGCACGATGATCGCGGAGATCTGCGGCCGGCCGTCGGGCTTGCGGCCGGTGACGGCGGTGACCGTGACCAGACCGGTGATGTCCGTGCCGGAGTTGGTGATGAAGCACTTGGTACCGTTGATCACCCATTCGTCCGTGTCCGGGTCGAGCCGGGCCGTGGTGCGGGTGGCGCCGGCGTCCGAACCGCCGTCCGGCTCGGTCAGGCCGAAGGCGCCCAGGATCTCGCCCGCGCACAGCCGGGGCAGCCACTCACGCTTCTGCTCCTCGGTGCCGAACAGGTGGATCGGCATCGCACCCAGCGACACCCCCGCCTCCAGCGTGATCGCCACGGACGAGTCCACCCGGGCGAGCTCCTCCAGCGCGACGCCGAGCGCGAGATAGTCGCCGCCCATGCCGCCGTACTCCTCCGGGAACGGCAGCCCGAACAGACCCATGCGACCCATCTCCCGCACGATCTCGTACGGGAACTCGTGCCGCTCGTAGAAGTCGCCGATCTTCGGGGCCACCACGTCGTGCGCGAACTCCTCGACCGTGCGCCGGAGTTCTTCCAGTTCGGGGGAGAGTCGGTAGTCCATGCTGATCACTGGTCCTTGTGGGAGAGGGCGCGGACGGTACGGGAGGGGCTGGGGCGGCCCAGCCGTTCGGCCATCCAGACGCTTGTGGCGACGAGACGGCCGAGGTCGACCCCGGTGTCGATGCCGAGGCCGTGCAGCATCCACACGAGGTCCTCGGTGGCGAGGTTGCCGGTGGCGGACTTCGCGTAGGGGCAGCCGCCCAGGCCGCCCGCGGAGGCGTCGACGGTGGTGACGCCGTACTGCAGCGCGGCCAGGGTGTTGGCGAGGGCCTGGCCGTAGGTGTCGTGGAAGTGCACGCCCAGCCGGTCGGTGGCCACGCCGGCCTGGCCGAGTGCGGTGAGCAGCGCCGTGACGTGCCCGGGGGTCGCCACTCCGATGGTGTCGCCGAGGCTCAGCTCGTCGCAGCCCATGTCCACGAGCGCCCGGCAGACCCGGACGACCTGGTCGACGGCCACCGGGCCCTCCCAGGGGTCGCCGAAGCACATGGACAGATAGCCGCGGACATGGACGCCCTCGGCCTTGGCCCGTGACACCACCGGCGCGAACATCGCGAGCGCCTCGTCCACCGTGCGGTTGAGGTTGGCCGTGGCGAAGGACTCGGTGGCACTGGCGAAGACGGCGACCCGGCGGGCGCCGAGGGCGAGAGCCCGGTCGAGTCCGCGTTCGTTCGGCACGAGGACCGGCAGGTCCACCGCAAGGGCGCTCACGGCGGGGAACAGCTGCTCGGCGTCGGCGAGCTGGGGCACCCACTTGGGGTGCACGAAGCTGGTCGCCTCGATCGTGGTCAGGCCCGCGTCGGCGAGGCGGCGGACGAACTCGGCCTTCACCTCGGTCGGCACGGCCGTCTTCTCGTTCTGCAGCCCGTCACGCGCGCCGACCTCGTGGATGCGCACCCGGGCGGGCAGCCCGGCGGCCGGGACAGTCATGGGCAGAGCGCCGGCGGTCATGCGGTCACCTCCTCGTGCGGGGTGATCACGGCCAGCACCTGGTCCATGGCGACCGTCGTGCCGGGTGTGACGTCCAGTTCGGCGACCGTGCCGGCGTGCGGGGCGGAGATGACATGCTCCATCTTCATCGCCTCCACCACCAGCAGGCTCTGCCCGGCGGCCACCTCGTCGCCGACGGCCACCTTCACCACCGTCACCGTGCCCGGCATCGGCGCCGTCAGCGAGTCGGCGCCCGCGTGCCCGGCGCGGGTCAGGGACGCGGCGACCGGGTCGTGGTCGCGCACGTGCCAGGCGTCGCCGTCCCGGCCGAGCCAGTCGGCGGCGCGGTGGAAGGTGTGCCGGACGCCGTCGAGGGTCACGGTGACCGTGTCCTCGGTGACCGTGTGGGCGGCGCGCGGGGTGTGGTCCACGGGGTCGGTCACCCGCAGCGGGAAGGAGACGGGCCGGGGCGTGCCGCCCATGCGCCAGCCGCTCGGCACGGAGAACGGATCGACCCAGCCGTCCCCGTCCGGCTTCAGCGCGTGCAGGCGTACGGCCGCCGCCGCCTCGTAGACCTCCTCCGGGACGCCGGTGGGGACCAGGTCGTCCACCACCCGCTCCACCAGCCCGGTGTCCAGGTCGCCGGAGACGACCGCCGGGTGGGCGAGCAGGCGGCGCAGGAAGCCCGCGTTGGTCTGCACGCCGAGCGTCACCGTCTCCGCCAGGGCCGCGCGGAGCTTCCTGATCGCGGTGGCCCGGTCGGGGCCGTACGCGATGACCTTGGAGAGCATCGGGTCGTACAGGCTGCCGACCTCGGTGCCCTCGCTCAGGCCGGAGTCGGTGCGCACCCCGTCACCCTGGGGCTCGCGGAGCCTGAGGACGGTGCCGCCCGAGGGGAGGAAGCCACGCGCCGGGTCCTCGGCGCAGATCCGGGCCTCGATCGCGTGCCCGGTGAGGCGGACGTCCTCCTGCCCGAAGCCGAGCTTCTCGCCCGCGGCCACCCGCAGCTGCCACTCCACCAGGTCCAGGCCGGTGATCAGCTCGGTGACGGGGTGCTCCACCTGGAGACGGGTGTTCATCTCCATGAAGTAGTACTGCGAGGGGTCGCCGCCGGGGACGATGAACTCCACCGTGCCCGCGCCGCGGTAGCCGCAGGAGCGGGCCGCCTGCGCGGCCGCCTCGCCCATCGACGCACGCGTGGCCTCGTCGAGGAGCACGCTCGGCGCCTCCTCGATGATCTTCTGGTGGCGGCGCTGGAGCGAGCACTCGCGCTCGCCGAGGTGCACGACGTTGCCGTGGCCGTCGGCCAGCACCTGGATCTCGATGTGCCGGGGCCGGTCGATCCAGCGCTCCACCAGCAGTGTGTCGTCGCCGAAGGAGGCGCGGGCCTCGCGCCGGGCGGCGGCGATCTCGTCGGTGAGCCGCTCGATGTCCCTGACCAGCCGCATGCCCTTGCCGCCACCGCCGGCCGACGGCTTGAGCAGCACGGGCACGCCGATCTGGCGGGCGGCGTCGGCGAGCTGCTCGTCGCTGAGCCCGCTGCCGCTGGAGCCCGGCACGACCGGCACCCCGGCCGCCTGCACGGTCTCCTTCGCCCGGATCTTGTCGCCCATCAGCGCGATCGCGTCGGCCGGCGGGCCGATGAACACGATCCCGGCCTCCTCGCAGGCGCGGGCGAAGGCCGCGTTCTCGGCGAGGAAGCCGTAGCCGGGGTGGACGGCCTGGGCGCCGGTGCGCCGGGCCGCGTCGAGCAGGCTCTCGATGGACAGATAGCTCTCGGTCGCGGGCGGCGGACCGATCCGGACCGCCGTGTCGGCCTCCCGGACGTGCCGGGCGTCGGCGTCGGCGTCGGAGAAGACGGCCACCGAGCGCACGCCCATCGCCCGCAGGGTGCGGATGACGCGGACGGCGATCTCGCCCCGGTTGGCCACGAGTACGGTGTCGAACACGAGTCCCCTCCTCACATCCGGAAGACGCCGAACTGGGGGTCACCCAGGGGCGCGTTGGCGCAGGCCGTCAGGGCGAGCCCGAGGACCTGACGGGTGTCCAGCGGGTCGATGACGCCGTCGTCCCACAGGCGGGCGGTGGCGTAGTAGGCGTTGCCCTGGCGCTCGTACTGCGCCCGGATGGGTGCCTTGAAGTTCTCCTCCTCCTCGGCGGCCCAGTCCTCCCCGCGTGCCTCCATCTGGTCCCGCTTGACGGTGGCGAGCACGGAGGCGGCCTGCTCGCCGCCCATCACGGAGATCTTGGCGTTGGGCCACATCCACAGGAAGCGCGGCGAGTAGGCCCGGCCGCACATGGAGTAGTTGCCCGCGCCGTACGACCCGCCGACGACGACGGTCAGCTTCGGCACGCGCGTGCAGGCCACCGCCGTCACCATCTTCGCGCCGTGCTTGGCGATGCCGCCGGCCTCGTAGTCCTTGCCGACCATGAAGCCGGAGATGTTCTGCAGGAACACCAGCGGGATGCCGCGCTGGTCGCACAGCTCGATGAAGTGCGCGCCCTTCTGGGCGGACTCGGCGAACAGGATGCCGTTGTTGGCGACGATCCCGACGGGGTGGCCCATGATCCTGGCGAACCCGGTGACGAGGGTCTGCCCGAACTCGGACTTGAACTCCGCGAACCGCGACCCGTCGACGACACGGGCGATGACCTCGCGCACGTCGTAGGGGGTGCGGGAGTCGACCGGCACGGCGCCGTAGAGGCCGTACGGGTCGACCTTGGGCTCTGCGGCGGGCGTGACCTGCCAGGGCAGGGAGGTGCGCGCCGGGAGGGTGGCCACGATGTTCCGCACGATCCGCAGGGCGTGCGCGTCGTCCTCCGCGAGGTGGTCGGTGACGCCCGACACGCGGGAGTGGACCTCGCCGCCGCCCAGCTCCTCGGCGGTCACGACCTCACCGGTGGCGGCCTTCACCAGGGGCGGCCCGCCGAGGAAGATGGTCCCCTGATTGCGGACGATGACGGCCTCGTCGCTCATGGCGGGGACGTACGCGCCGCCCGCCGTGCACGACCCGAGCACGGCGGCGATCTGCGGGATCCCGGCGCCGGACATCCGCGCCTGGTTGTAGAAGATCCGGCCGAAGTGGTCGCGGTCGGGGAACACCTCGTCCTGCATCGGCAGGAAGGCCCCGCCGGAGTCGACGAGATAGACGCAGGGCAGGCGGTTGTCCAGCGCCACCTCCTGCGCCCTGAGGTGCTTCTTCACGGTCATCGGGTAGTACGTGCCGCCCTTGACGGTGGCGTCGTTGGCGACGATCACGCACTCCCGGCCGCTGACCCGGCCGATCCCGGCGATCACGCCGGCCGCCGGGGCCTGCCCGTCGTACAGCCCGTCGGCGGCCAGCGGCGCCAGCTCCAGGAACGGCGAGCCCGGGTCGAGCAGTGTGTCCACCCGGTCCCGCGGCAGCAGCTTGCCGCGCGCGGTGTGCCGCGCCCGCGCCTTCTCACCCCCGCCCAGGCGGGCGGCGGCCAGCTTGCCGCGCAGCTCCTCGACGAGGGCGCGGTGCGCCTCCTCGTTGGCCTGCCAGGCCTCCGACGCGGGGTCGGCCGCGCTCGTCAGCTCCGGTGCCTCTTGCATCCTTGCGGTCCCCTCACCCAGCGATCACTGTTAATGAGCGTTAACCATTTCCTCCAGGTTAACGACCGCTAACCGGCCTGTCTAGAATTACGTGCATGGCCACCAGAACC
Organism: Streptomyces sp. NPDC028635; assembly: GCF_040637635.1. Lineage (NCBI taxonomy): Bacteria > Bacillati > Actinomycetota > Actinomycetes > Kitasatosporales > Streptomycetaceae > Streptomyces > Streptomyces sp. NPDC028635. The sequence goes on from NZ_JBEZWX010000002.1 coordinate 222,556, forward strand.
GACGCCCCGACCCGCCGCGACCAGATCCTCAAGGCGGCTGCCCGGCTGTTCGCCGACCGCGGTTTCCACGGCGTCGGCGTGGACGAGATAGGCGCGGCGGTCGGCATCAGCGGCCCCGGCCTCTACCGGCACTTCCCCGGCAAGGACGCGATGCTCGCCGAGCTGCTCGTCGGCATCAGCGGCCGCCTCCTCACCGGCGCGAAGCGCCGCCTGGCCGAGGCGGACGGTGTACCGCCGAGCGCGGTCCTGGACTCCCTGATCGAGGGCCACATCGACTTCGCCCTGGACGACCGCCCCCTGATCACCCTCCACGACCGCGAACTGGACCGCCTGCGCGACAGCGACCGCAAGCTGGTACGCCAGCTCCAGCGCCAGTACGTCGAGCTGTGGGTGGAGGTCGTCCGCGAGGTGTACCCGGGCCTGGCGGAACCGACGGCCCGCTCCGCCGTCCACTCGGTCTTCGGCCTGCTGAACTCCACCCCCCACCTGGGCCGCGGCGGCACGCTCCCCGGCCGCGGGGTGACGGCGGAACTGCTGCACCGGATGGCCCGGGGGGCGTTCTCGGCGGCGGAGGCGTCGTAGGGAGGGCGGGGGAGCTACCAGCGGCAGCTGTCTCCGCCGGGCGTGACGTGAAGGGTGCAGCGTGCGAGGTCGGGCGCCCCCGCCTCCCGCCAGCGCTGCAGGTGCTCTTCCACACTGTCCCACAGGGCGTGCGGGCCGTCCTGCCGGACGGTCCACCGGCGGCCGTCGTGGTGGAGGGCCCACGAGCCGGACGCGACGTCGATCAGGACGTCTTCGCGGCACCCGTCGTGTTCCAGCGTGAGGTGCTGGGCCTCCGGTACGGCCGCCTGCACGACGAACCGGGAGGTCCAGCCGTCGAGAACGTCGGCGCCGACGGAGGTTCCGCGCTCCTGCCCGACGCTCATGTCGGGCAGAAGGCCGAGCGGAGGCGGAAGGTGCGGCCGGGCGAGCATGAAGCTGACCTGACCGCCGAGCAGCGGCCCGGACGCGGTGCCGTCGTCGTGCACGGTCAGCCGCGCCAGCTCCGACGGGCCGAGCCGGCCGCCGACGGTGGCGAGGACGATCCCGCCGGGGCGGGTCTGCGCGATCCAGGCGGGCGGGACGGTCCGTACGCCGCACGTGGCGATGATCCTGTCGTACGGCGCGCCGTCGGCGTAGCCGTCCAGCCCGTCCCCGGTGACGAGTGTCGGGTGGATGCCGAGCCGGCCGAGGGCCGTGCGGGCCCTGGCGGCGACGTCTTCGTCGTACTCGATGGAGGTGACGTTCTCCTCACCGAGCCGCTGGGCGAGCAGGGCGGTGGAGTACCCGGTGCCGGTGCCGATCTCCAGCACGCGCATGCCGGGCTCGACCTGTAGGTCCTCCAGCATGCGCAGGACGAGGGAGGGCAGGGTGCTGGAACTGGTCGGCTCGCGCATGATCCGGCCCCGGATGTCGGCCGGGACGATGGTCCCGGCGACCTGTGTCACCAGCGACTCGTCGCTGTAACAGGTCTCGAGCCAGCCGGGGTCGCTCTCCTGGACGGGCTCCCAGGCGGAGGGCACGGCGTCCTGGACACGGCGGAAGAAGCCGCCACGGAGGAACTCGTGCCGGGGGACGGCTTCGGCGGCCTGCTGCCACGCGGTCGATCGCAGATGGCCGCCCTCGGTCAGCGTGTTGATGAGCGACGCGAGGAGCAGCCGGGCTTGATCGGTCATGACGTCCTCTCCAACAGGTCTGCCAGGGCCGTCAGCATGGGCAGGCCGGTCTCCGTCTGGAGCCAGTACCACTGGCCGCCGGGGTTGCACTCCAGGAACCACCATCGGTCCTCTTGGTCCACGCAGAAGTCGAATGCGCCGAAGACCAGCCCGAAGTGGTGCAAGTAGCGGAGCAGCGCGGACCTGACGCCGGGCGGCGGCTCGACGGGGGTGTAGGTGAGGCGACTGTAGTCGGTGCGCCAGTCGAGGAGGTCCGAGTCGATGCGGACGCAGAACACACGGGAGCCGATGACGGTCACGCGGACGTCGGCTGTCTTGAGTACCCGCTTTTGGAACAGGTGGGCCGTCCCGGCCACGCGCTCGTCGATCTCGTCGGCGGCCACCTCGGCGACGGCGACGACTGACGAGACGCCGTCGACCAAATACACGGGGTTGTGCAGGGGCTTGTAGACGACCGAACCCTGCCGCCTGATGAAGGCCCGGGCGGCGTCCGGGTCGGACGTGATGAGCGTGGGCGGTACGTCGAAGCCGGCCTGGACCGCTGCGGCAAGCCCCGAGGGCTTGAACTCCGCGTCGCCGATGCGGTGCGGGTGGTTGACGTAGACGCAGCCCGGCAGGGAGGCCAGAACACCCCCGAGGCCGTAGCGGGCCTGGGTGACGGCGAATCGTGCGTCCTGCTCGGCGTGGTGCGGGAAGGAGAACCCGGAGGGGCGGCGGTAGTAGAGGGCGCGGATGCGGGACAGGTCCGCCGTACGGGACGGGGTGGAGACACGCCCCCGGAGGCCCTGCTCGGTGATCTCGGCCTCCACCGACAGTGATGCCGGGAAGTCCCCGGAGTCGAGCCGCACGACAGGGACACCCCGGCCGTGCAGCTCGCGGATCACCACGTCGGCGGTGGGGTCGTAGAGGCTGGTGACGACCAGCACCGGACGCGGTCCCGTCACTGGTCGCCGTCGCTGCCGGTGTCGCTGTCCTGCGTCGAGCCGTTGCCGTCGGGGCTAGTCCCCGTGGACGGCGCGGTGCCGGTGCTGGTGCCGTGGCCGGGCATCTCCATGACGTGCCCGTCGGCGTCGAAGAAGACGGTGGCCTGGGTGACCGGGTCGATCTCGGCGCGAGCGTAGTCGGGGGCCATGGTGGGGTACGGGGCCATGCGGCCCAGGCCCCACGGGGCGGGGGTACGGGTGCCGGAGGGCAGTGGCGTGCTGGTCGGGAATCGGTCGGAGTGGACGAACAAGGGGTGCTCCTTCACTGTCGAGCGTGGGTTCTCCGGGGAACTTCGGGGGTGCGACCCTGACCCTGCGGTCGCCGTGGGGGTACGCCTGCGGGGTGTCCGTGCCAGTACCGGAGCACGGACCGGTGGAACGGCGACCGGTGTCACCGTTGGGCGTGGCCCGCGTTCTCGTAGTGGTCGCACAGGGCGCGCAGCACGCGGGCCAGGCGGCGTGCGTGGCCGGCGGGGCCGCCGAAGCGGGGGCTGGGCCCCGCGTCCAGCTTGCGGCGGGCCTCGCCGACGCAGGCGAGAGCGCAGTAGCGGGAGACGCTGTCCTTGGGCAGCCGGGCGGCCCTCTTGGTGACTTCGGGGGTCAGCAATTCCAGGTGGCCGCGCAGAAGGGCCGTGAAAGTTTCCACCTCCGTGAGGGCAGGCAGCGGTAGCTCCGCAGAGTCCTCCGGGCCGAGGACGCGCTCGATGGTCTCCCGCATGGCGGCCAGGTCGAGCGGAGCGGTTGCGGTGCTCACCTGACCGCTGACCCGTCCGGCCCGGCAGGTCGGGCATCCGCACGGCGGGTAAGCGGTCGAGAGCGGCAGGGGCTCGTCGGTGGTCACGACCTTGACTGTCCCCCGGTCCTGGATGACGGTGCCGTAGCGGTCCACTCGGTACACGCGCAGGGTCATCTTGACCCCCGGGTCGTTCGGGGATGTAGCTTGCATGGTGTCGACGCTCCTTCGCAGCGTGGGCCATGCCCCGGGGCCGTGACAGCGGTCGCCGGGGTTCGTGTTGCCCATGCGTCGAAGATCCCTGACCGGCTACAAGTGCGGTATGACCAGCGGGGGTTACCGAAGCGGTAATACACTCGTTGCCGGTTCGTACGGTGCAATGAAGCGCATACGATCACCTGCGGAAGTTGGCCCATGGACGCCATCACCCCCGGCCTGCTCGCGCCCGAAGTCCTCGAACGGGACGACGTGAAACGAGCCCTTGCAGAGCACGACTTCGCTGCGGCCTTTTCCCTCATGAAGAAGTGGGGCGGACTTTCTCAGAACCGCATCGCGGCAGCCTGTCGGCTCACTCCCGGCAAGGTCTCCTCCATCATCGGCGGTCGGCAGCAGGTCACCAGCTTCGAGGTGATCTGTCGTATTGCGGACGGCCTGCACGTTCCCGGGCGCATGATGGGACTTGCCGACCGACCTTGGGAAAGCCGGTCGGAAGCTCTTGACCCCGTCCAGAAACCGGCCACGCGGCCATGCAGCGAGGACTCCTCTTGGCAGCCCTCCACGACCGTGCGCCTGGCCGGTGAACTCACCAGGAGCGATCTTGTGATGGACCGCCGCGCCGCCACTCGCACCCTTGCCGGCGCTACTCTGGCAGGAGCTTCCCTGCTCGACTCCCTCGACGGGTGGTTGGGACCTGCGCGTAACAGCCAATCCGTGCAGCGGCGCGGCCGGCTGAGCGAGCGGCAGGTTCAGGAACTGGAGGCGACAGCGCGAGCCTTCCGCGCATGGGATCACCGCTTTGGCGGCGGACTGCGCCGCAAAGCGGTCGTCGGCCAGCTCAATGAGGTGGCCGGGCATCTTGAGGAGCACCAGTCACCGGGCGTCGAACGCGGCCTGTTCCGGGTCATGGCATACCTCGGGGGTACGGCGGCCACGATGGCGTGGGACTCCGGCCTCCATAAGCAGGCCCAGAATTACTACCTTCTCTCGCTGCGCGCCGCGCACTCCGCCCAAGACGTCGCGTTCGGCGCAAATGTGCTCGCCGGAATGGCACGGCAAATGCTGTATCGCGATCGGCCACAGGACGCGCTCGAACTCGTGCACCTGGCTCAGAAGGGCATGAGTGGGAAGCCGGGCGCACGTCTGTGTGCCATGCTGCACACCAGGGAGGCCTGGGCTTATGCGGCCATGGGGCGGCCGGCAGGATTTAAGCGAGCAACCAGTGAGGCGGCCGAAGCCCTGGCCGGGGTCGGCACCGACGACGAGCCGTACTGGATCATGTACTTCGACGAAGCCGAATTGGCTGGAGTCACGGGCGGGCGTCTTCTCGAGATGGCTCGGCAGGACCCGCCAGCTCATGCGGAAGCGGCCGCGCAGAACATCCGTGGTGCCCTGACGACGCGAGGTGCCGAGGCCGGTCGCAGCTACGCCCTGGACATGATTGGGCTGGCCGAGTGTCACTTCCTGATGGGAGATGTAAGCGGAGCCGTGGACCACTCGCACCGGGCCGCCGATGCCGCCGCCCGCACGCAGTCCAGCCGTGTTCGCGCGCAACTCGGGCAGCTGTACCCGTACATGGTGGGCCGATCCGCTTCACGTAGCGTCGGCGAGGCGCGGGAGAAGATCCGCGAAGTCCTGTCGAGCTGAGGGAGCAACGTGACCACGATCGCCGTGACCGGGCACATGGACCTGACCGACAGCTGCGTGCCCCTGGTCCGCGATGCACTGCGGAAGGCGCTGGAGCCCTACGCCGAGGGGCTGACCGGCGTTTCGTGTATCGCCAAGGGCGCCGATTCCCTGTTCGCCGAAGTCGTCCTGGAACTCGGTGGCCGCCTGGTCGCGGTCGTCCCCTCGCAGGACTACCGGGCGAACAAGGTCAAGCCCGACCATGCCGAGACCTTCGACCGGCTCCTCCAGGCGGCCGGAGAAGTGGTCGTGCTCGATCACCAGTCCGCGAATCGAGCGGCGTACGAGGATGCCAACCGCACGTTGCTCGGCCGAGCTGATCGCCTCGTCGCCGTCTGGAACGGTGAGCCGCCCTCCGGCAAGGGCGGTGGTACAGCGGACACCGTGCTTGAAGCCAGGGAAGCCGGGTTGCCGGTGGACGTCGTCTGGCCGGACGGCGCGGCTCGGGCGAGCTGACGCTGACGCCGCGGACAGGGGTTGGCTGCATGGGACGCACATGCGGGGACGTGGCCGTAAAGCCGCTCGCTTCCGGGTCAGTGTCGTGCTTCCGCGGGCCGCCTCAAGGGCGCTGCGCGTCGGCTTCGCCGATGGCCCTGCGGGCCACCCTTGACCCGGCCCGCTCCAGCACGGGGGAGAAGCGAGCGAGCGGCCCGGGGTGAAGCGCGGCCCGGGTGGGTCGTGGAGCGGGCCGGCCAGGCGGTCGGCCGGGGAGTGGGGCGCAGTGGCGCCTCGCATGGACGCCGGCGGTGGTGCCGGGCCTGCACGTTCGGCCCGGCACCTGGAGGGCCTGCCGGCCCCACGGGAGGGGAATGCTCCGTCTCCCTCAGCGCGGGCAGATCAGAAGATCCAGCCGCCCTGGCCGACCTGGCCGGTGTTGATGTCCATGACCTCTACGGAGAGCTTGTGCACACCGTCTTTGTGGTACTCCGGCCACGTGTTCACCCCGCCGGACCAGCCGGTGTGCGTCAGGCCACCGGTCTGAGTGTTCACCTGCCACAGGTCCACCTTGCACTCGTTGGGCGGCCCGTCGACGTGACCGTAGGCGTACATGTCGGAGTACGGGAGGATGTACGCATGGCAGTTGCCGGCGAACGCATCCCCACCCAGGCCGGCTGCTGACGCGGCGCCGGCCGAGACGGCGAGGAGGCTGGCTGCGGCAATCCCTGCCACAGCGAACTTGATCGTGCGTCCGATTATCACGGTTACTCCTTCGGAGAGAGTGGTGCGTCATGGGGCGGGTGTATGTGGCTCGTGGTTCCCTGACCGGCACAGCGCCGTTCCGGGGGTGTGTGTCCTCATCGTTTCGGTTGGACCTGCGCACGGGTAGCTTTCTCCGCGTGGTGCAAAAGCCCTGGTGAGGGCGTCAAGACCAGGGGGGGTCGTTGATACGCATTCATCTGGGGCCGCAGGGTCTGGGCAAGGTCGGAATCTGCGGTGTCGCCGACTTCGACGCGGAGTTGACCGCTGCCGGGCGTGCCCTCGCCAGTGGCGGCCAGGCCCGCTTGCCACTGGCCCAGCTCTACTCTCGCGGCACCTCCCCGGACCTCGCCGAGGGTGTCGACAGCGTGTACCTCTCCCACTTGTTCGCGCGCCGCAGGCTGACGCCGTTCACCAAAGCCCTGGCCGAGGGAGACGAACACGCCCACGGCGTCCTGGCCGCATCGGTGGACCATCTGCGCAGCACAGCGCTCGACCCGCACCGCTCGAGGATCATGTCGGCGGTGGCGGCCCGCGCCGCCGACTTGTCGCACCTCTACGTTGCCGGCGGTGCCTCAGTCCTGCTGGACCGGCTCGGACACGACATCAGGTTCAGCCATGGCGTGGTGGAGGTGCCGACGGCTTTTGAAGCAGAGCTTGGGCTCGGCGAGCGCTCGCTCCAGATCCAGCCAGTAGCTCTCAGCCGACGGGTCACCCTGGCTGAACCCGCCGGCGATCGTCTGACCCTCCGGATTCCCGCCGGCGCCCCTCCACGCATCGAGCCGGACCACATGGCCGCGCTCCGGTCTCTGCTGGGCGACGGCAGAGCGGAGGTACTCGCAGCGATCGTCACGTCAGGGGGCGTCACCGGACGGCAGTTGGCCTCGCTGCTCGGGGTGTCGGACGCGGCGGTCAGCCGCTGTGCCGCCGTGCTGAGGCAGGCGGGCCTGATTCGGACGCTGCGCACGGGGCAAGCCGTCAGGCACGTAGCCACAGCCCTTGGCCACCACCTGGCGCAGCCGAGTCGATCTCCGTTGTAGTCGCGACATCTCCAAGACTCTGACCTTGGTGCTCCAAGGCACCCGCAGGTTCCAGACCTTGCCCACGCATCGTCGGCTCCTCCGGACGGAGGCCGGCGGTGCCTCCGACCGCCTTGGCCGCGCCGAGGGACGGGTCTCGCTCGGCTTCGTCGAACCGCACGTCCGGGACGTGGACGTGGGGCCGCTCGCTTCCCGGTCGGTGTCGTGCCCGCACGGGAAGAGCGAGCGAGCGGCCCCGGGGCGTGGTGGGGGGCGCCCACCTGCGGTGGAGGCGTGGGCTTCCGTCCGCCTCGAACGCGTGATCTGATGCCCCGACAGTGATCAAAAGGGGGGAGTCGTCATGGTCGGTGTGGGTCGCAGAGCCGCGGGAGTGGGGGTGCGGCGGGGCGTCGTCGTCGCTGCCGCGTTGATGGTGGTGACGGGGGTCGCCGGGGGTGACCGGGCTCAGGCCTGGGCGCAGGGGCGGGGCCTCGACGCACGTGGGGGCGGTGAGATCGGTTCCGAGCACGTCCGGGTCGGTGGTGAGTACTGGGTGAGCATGCCCCTGCCGGACAGCGTCAGCGCGGAACCGCTCACCGTGGTGCGGGCCCGTTGGTTGCACGTTCCGCGAGGGCTGCGGGTGCTGCGCTACGGGGTGACGGACGCCGACCACGACGGCATCTGCATGCTCGGCGTCGGCGACGACGCGGCGTTCGCGCTGGCGGCGCGCGATGTCCGGGCTCTGGACGAGCGGCCGGTCCGGGTGCCCGCCCACGGCCGGGCCGGCGCCTGTCTGCTGGCCCGCGTCGAGGTGACCGCCCCGGTGCACGACAACCTCGCCGGTTACCGGGTCTGGTACCGCCAGGGCGCCGTCGTCTACCGGCAGGACGTCGCGAGGGAAGCCGGTCTGCGGCTCAGGCCCGAGGAGGAGTGACCCCCGGCCTCCCTCACCGGGTGACGGTCGGCACGAGGACCACCAGGACCGTGCCGGCCGTGAGCGCCGACCCCAGGACCGTGAACAGCCTGTCGACCGAGGGTGTGTCCCAGCCCTGGATGAGGAACCGCTGCGGCTTCGCCGGGTCGTAGCGGATCTCGACCGTGGCGCCGACGCCGAAGCGCGGGCCGACCGTGCCACGGCCGAAGCGGGACGCGTGCGTGCACGCGCGGCCGTCCTGGGTCGTCCACGTCGCGACCGGGTGGTGGAACCTGGCGCCTTCGTCGCTGCGCCAGGTGTCGTGGCGGACGATCCGGCCCCGCGTGGTGACACCGGTGCGGCGCAGCGCTTGCGCCCGGCGCCGTCCGGAGATGCCGAAGGCGAGGAAGCCCGCGCCGACCGTGAGCGGGATGAGCGAGAAGAGCCAGACGGGGTGCATGCCCTGTGCGACGCGGGGACGGGCGGCCCGGTTGCGGCCGGGGCGTGACCAGCGTTACCCCCCGCCGTCTCTGGACGCATTCCCTACTCGCCGGTACCGTTGGTCTGAGCAAGCGCTTAGACAGTCGACGTACGTGGAGGTGGCGGCCGTGCGCCGTACGGTGTTCAACGAGGATCACGAGGCGTTCCGGGAGACCCTCCGCGCCTTCATCGAGGCCGAGGTCGTCCCCGTCTACGACGAGTGGTTCACCGCCGGCCAGGCCCCCCGTGACTTCTACTACAAGCTCGGTGAGCTGGGCATCTTCGGCATCAACGTGCCCGAGGAGTTCGGCGGCGCCGGTCTGGACAGCCACAAGTTCGAGGCCGTCCTGTACGAGGAGACCGCCCGCGCGGGCGTCCAGTTCGGCGGCTCCGGCGTGCACGTGCTGCTCGCCCTGCCGTACATCAAGATGCTGGCCACGGACGAGCAGAAGAAGCGCTACCTGCCGAAGTTCGTCACCGGCGAGGAGATGTGGGCCATCGCCATGACCGAGCCGGGCACCGGTTCGGACCTGGCGGGCATGAAGTCGACCGCCAAGCTCTCCGAGGACGGCACGCACTACGTCCTCAACGGCGCCAAGACCTTCATCACCGGTGGCGTCCACGCCGACCGCGTGATCGTCTGCGCCCGTACCGCCGCGCCGACCGCCGAGGACCGCCGCCACGGCATCTCCCTGTTCGCCGTGGACACCAAGTCCGAGGGCTACTCCATCGGCCGCAAGCTCGACAAGCTGGGCCTGCGCACCTCCGACACCGCCGAGTTGGCGTTCGTCGACGTGAAGGTGCCCGTCGAGGACCTGCTCGGCGAGGAGAACAAGGGCTTCTACTACCTCGGCCACAACCTCGCCTCCGAGCGCTGGGGCATCGCCTTCGGCGCCTACGCGCAGGCCAAGGCCGCCGTCCGGTTCGCCAAGCAGTACGTGCAGGAGCGCACCGTCTTCGGCAAGCCCGTCGCGCACTTCCAGAACACCAAGTTCGAGCTGGCCGCCTGCCAGGCCGAGGTGGACGCCGCCGAGGCCGTCGCCGACCGCGCCACCGAGGCGCTGGACGCCGGTGAGCTGACCCCCGCCGAGGCCGCCTCCGCCAAGCTGTTCTGCACCGAGGTCGCCCACCGCGTCATCGACCGCTGCCTCCAGCTGCACGGCGGCTACGGCTACATGAACGAGTACCCGATCGCCCGCCTGTACGCGGACAACCGCGTCAACCGCATCTACGGCGGCACCAGCGAGATCATGAAGTCGATCATCGCCAAGGACATGGGTCTGTAGGACGCCGGGAATCGCTGGCCGTACAACTACTGCCATGAGCCAGGCACTCCAGGATCTCCTCGATCTGCTCGATCTCGAGCAGATCGAGGAGAACATCTTCCGCGGCCGGTCCCGCTCCGCCGTCGTCCCCCGCGTCTTCGGCGGGCAGGTCGCGGCCCAGGCGCTGGTCGCCGCCGGGCGGACGGTCCCCGCGGACCGGCTCGCCCACTCGCTCCACGCGTACTTCCTGCGCATGGGCGACCCGGGCGCGCCCATCGTCTACGACGTCGAGCGCATCCGCGACGGCCGTTCCTTCACGACCCGGCGCGTGGTCGCGATCCAGCACGGCCGGCCGATCTTCTCCCTGTCCGCCTCCTTCCAGGCGTACGAGGAGGGGCTCGACCACCAGGCCCCCATGCCGCCCGCGCCGGACCCGGCGGCGCTGCCCACCTCGCAGGAGCGGCTGCGCGGCTACGACCACCTCGAGCCGGAGGTCGTCGAACGCTTCCTCGAAGCACGCGAGGCGATCGACCTCAGATACGTGGACGAGCCGCCGTACGGCCGCTTCGGCGCGCCGCGCGAGCCGCACTCGCAGGTGTGGTTCCGCACCAACGGCAAGCTCGACGACGACCCCCTGCTGCACGTCGTGCTCGCGACCTACGTCTCCGACATGACCCTGCTCGACTCCGTGCTGCTCGCGCACGGGCGCGGCGGCTGGGCCGTCGGCGACGTGGTCGGCGCCTCGCTGGACCACGCCATGTGGTTCCACCGGCCCTTCCGCGCCGACGAGTGGCTGCTGTACGACCAGGAGTCCCCGTCGGCGTCCGGCGGCCGGGGGCTGGGCCAGGCGCGGATCTACACGCAGGACGGGCGGCTGGCCATCTCGGTGATCCAGGAGGGCGTGGTCCGCGTTCCCCGCGAACACTGAGGGCCGTCCCGGGAACACTGAGGGGCATGGCCCCAGTACAGCAGCAGGCGGAAGACGAGCGTCCCGGCGGCGAGTCCACGGTCACCGTGATCGTCGCCGCCCTCGCCAATCTCGGGATCGCCCTGGCGAAAGCGGTCGCCGGGGTGATCAGCGGTTCCAGCGCGATGCTGTCCGAGGCCGCGCACTCGGTCGCCGACACGGTCACCGAGGTGCTGCTGCTCACCTCCCTCAAACGCAGCGGGAAACCCGCCGACGAGGACCATCCGCTCGGCTACGGGCCCGAGCGGTACATCTGGGCGCTGCTGGCGGCCGTCGCCACCTTCGTCGGCGGCGCCGTCTTCTCCCTCTACGACGGCGTGCACACCCTCCTCGCGGGCGAGGAACTCGGTGATCCGCTCGTGTCGTACCTCGTCCTCGCCGTGGCCTTCCTGCTGGAAGGGTTCTCGCTGCGGACCGGCGTGCGGCAGGCGCGCGCCGAGGCGGCCCGGCTCGACGTGCCGTTCCGGCACTATCTGCGGCGCACGCCCGACACCGCCGTGAAGGCGGTCGTGCTGGAGGACTCCGCCGCGCTGATCGGCCTGGTGCTGGCCGCGCTCGGGCTGCTCGGCGGGCAGCTCACCGGCTCGGGCGTGTGGGACGCGCTCGCGTCCCTGTGCATCGGTGTGCTGCTGCTCTACGTCGCCTGGGTGCTGGGCCGCTCCAACGCCGAGCTGCTGATCGGGCGGCCGCTGCCCGAGCCGGTGCGGGAGCGGATCCGGGCCGAGCTGCTGGCCGTGGACGAGATCGAGGCCGTACTGGAGCTGACCACGCTGGTGCAGGGGCCGCGCGAGGCCCTGGTGGCGGCGAAGGTCGACTTCCGGGACGTGTCCACGGCCGGGCAGATCGAGCGGGCCTGCGAGCAGGCCGAGCGCCGGCTGCGGGAGCTGCTTCCCGCGATCGGCCGGGTCTACCTGGACCCGACGCCGGGCAGGCAGGCGCAGGCCCCCGCGTCGGCACCGCAGGTCAGGACAGACCCGCCTGGTCCAGCAGATACGCCGTCATCGGGTCGTAGTGGCGCGGGCTGACCACGTGGTCGTCGAGCGGCACCGTCACCTGCACGGTGCCCTCGGCCTCGGCGAGGAAGAGCGCCGGGTCGTTGCAGTCGGCGTACCCGACGGAGTCCACGCCGTGCTGGCCGGCGTAACCGGCCCATCCGTGGTCGGCGACGACCAGGTCGGGCAGCGGCCGCCCCTCGCGTTCCAGGCCGGTCAGGATCGCCCGCATCGGCTCGCCCGAGTGGGTGTGCCACAGCGACGCCCCGTGCTCCAGCACGGCCACGTCGGCGAACTGCATGACGTACCCCTCCTCGGTGCTCAGGCCCTCGGGGATGACGACGATCTCGCAGCCCGCGGCCCGCAGCGCGGCGGCCGTGGCGCGGTGCACGTCGAGCAGGCCGCCGGGGTGCCCGGTGGCGAACAGCACCCGCTGCCCGCCGTCGGCCGCCTTGCGCAGCCGTCCCGCCATGCGCTCCAGGGCGTCGACGGTCAGCTCGGGGTCGATGGTGTCCTGGCCGTAGCGGTACTCGGGATCGTCGTTGACGCCGGCCCGTTCCGCCATCACCGCGAGGACGTCCTGCTCGTCGCTCCAGCGGTCGCCGAGCTCCAGGCCGAGCCAGTAGTGACGGTTGCCGTTCGCCAGCTGCCGGTAGTGGGAGAGGTTGTTCTCGCGGGGCGTGGCGACGTCGCCCGCGATACGGGTGCGGACGAGGTGGGCGACGAGTTCGGCGCGGCTGGGCGTCCCGGGTATCGGCATGGGCACCATTGTGAGGCAGATCGCTGTGCGAGCCGATGGCGTACCGGCGGCTGGGACGCGCGTCACGTGCCGGTACCGGGCCGCGCTGGTGGCCCGGGCGGCCTCACAGATGCTTAAGCGCCAGCCACAGCTCCATCCGGACGTCCGTGTCGTCCAGGTCGGCGTCGAGCAGGGCCGCGCAGCGGGCGATGCGCTGGCGGACGGTGTTGCGGTGCACGGACAGGGCGACGGCGGTGCGGTCCCAGCTGCCGTGCAGGGACAGCCAGGTGCGCAGGGTCTCGGTGAGGGCGGGGGTGAGCGGGGCGAGCAGGGTGCGGGCGTGCGCGGCGGCCTCCTCGGCGGGCAGCAGGTCGGCCAGCGCGGGGCGGGTGTCGTGGTGGACCAGCGGGGCGCGGCCGGCGCGGGCGCGGGCCAGCGCGCGGGCCGCCTGGCGGTCGGCGGCCGCCCAGTCGGCCGGCCCGGCGGGCGCGCTCACGCCGAGGACCCAGCCGGGCTGCTCCGGCACCTCGTGACCGGCGGGCACCAGCAGGCGTACGACGTCGTCGGTCAGGTCGACCAGCGGGGTGCCGAGGGCCGCGCCGAGCGCGGAGGCGGCCACCGGGTCCGGGGCCTGGGTGTCGGAGTGGGCGTGCACGACGGCGGCGGGGCCCGTGCCCAGCAGCGGCGCCACCTCCTCGGGCGCCGCGCCCAGCAGCAGCCGGACCAGGGCGGAGGAGCGGGCGGCACCGGTGCCGCTCTGCTGCTCGCCGGTGAGCAGGGTGAGCAGGACGGCGGCGACCGAGGCGATGGTGTGGTCGGCGGGGTCGCGCTGCGGGGCGGCGACGCCGAGCGCGAAGCCGTGGCCGGCGCCGAGGGCGTAGGCGGCGAGGTGGACGCCGGCCGCGGTGTCGGTGGCGGTGGTGGTGGAGCGGCCGGTGACCACGGTGGCCAGCTCGGCCAGCGCGCCCATGGCCCCCTCGGGCTGCTCCCGGCCCGCCTCGGCGATCCGGGCGCCCTCCGGGCCGTACAGCACCGCCCGGCCGCCCACCCGCTGGGCGAGCTGGCGCAGCACCGACGGCACCGGGTCGGGGCGGGCCGCGGCGGCGGCCAGGGACTGCTGGGCCTCGGTCACCCGGCGCAGCTCGGCGAGGCGGGCCTGAGCCATCAGCTGCCACACCGCGCGGGCGACGCCGGAGAACGTCGTCTGCGGCGGGACCTCCAGCAGCGGCAGCCCGTGCGCCTCGCACGCCTCCACCAGGGCGCGCGGCACGGTGTCGTGCACGGGCGCCACCCCGAAACCGAGGGCCGCGCCGCCGGCGGCGACGATCCGGGAGACGTAGTCGCCGAAGTAGTGCCCGAGGCTCCCGTCCGCGACCGCGGCCTGCGGCACGTGCACGCCCGCGGTCAGCAGCAGCTCGCCGCCCAGCAGGTAGGGGTAGGGGTCGGCCATCTCCGAGGTGTGCGCCCAGCGGATGGCGATACCCGGATCGCGGGGCCCGGCGATCTGCCGCAGCGCCAGGTCCTCACGGGCAAGGAGGGACGTGAGGGGAACGGGTGGCGTGGGGGGTACGGCCTGCTCCGGCATGGTGTGCACTCCCTCCACCCTCCGGTCGGACGAATGGAGGAAACGTACACTTCGCAGTCGCTTTTCGGCCACCTAGTGTCAGTCGGGAACCGGCAGCCGCGGGTACGGGCGGATGTCCCCGCGAACCGCTGCCGACTCTCCCGACTTTCACGACACGCCACCGAGAACGGTGGAAGGAGACCCCATGGCCGTCGACTACACAGTCATCGTCCTGTACTTGGCCGGCATGCTGGCCATGGGCTGGTGGGGCATGCGCCGCGCCAAGTCGAAGAGCGACTTCCTGGTGGCGGGCCGCCGCCTGGGGCCCGCGATGTACTCCGGCACGATGGCGGCCATCGTCCTCGGCGGCGCCTCCACCATCGGCGGCGTGGGCCTCGGCTACCAGTACGGCCTCTCCGGCGCCTGGATGGTCTTCACCATCGGCCTCGGCCTGCTCGCCCTGTCGGTCTTCTTCTCGGCGCGCATCGCCCGGCTGAAGGTCTACACCGTCTCCGAGATGCTCGACCTGCGCTACGGCGGCCGGGCCGGCGTCATCTCCGGCGTGGTCATGTGGGCGTACACCCTGATGCTCGCGGTGACCTCCACCATCGCCTACGCCACCATCTTCGACGTCCTGTTCGACATGAACCGGACGGTGGCGATCATCCTCGGCGGCGCGATCGTCGTCGCCTACTCCACGCTCGGCGGCATGTGGTCGATCACGCTGACCGACATGGTCCAGTTCGTCGTGAAGACCATCGGCGTGCTGCTCCTGCTGCTGCCCATCGCGGTGGTCAAGGCGGGCGGCTTCTCCGAGATGAAGGCCAAGCTGCCGACCTCGTACTTCGACCCGCTGGGCATCGGCGGCGAGACGATCTTCACCTATGTGCTGATCTACACCTTCGGCATGCTGATCGGCCAGGACATCTGGCAGCGCGTGTTCACCGCCCGCAGCGACCGGACGGCCCGCTACGGCGGCACCGTCGCCGGCACCTACTGCCTGCTCTACGCCCTCGCCGGCGCGGTCATCGGCACCGCCGCCAAGGTCATGTACCCCAAGCTCGGCAGCCCGGACGACGCCTTCGCCACCATCGTCAAGGACGAACTCCCCATCGGTGTGCGCGGCCTGGTGCTCGCCGCCGCCCTCGCCGCCGTGATGTCGACCTCCTCCGGCGCGCTGATCGCCTGCGCCACCGTCGCCAACAACGACATCTGGTCCCGGCTGCGCGGCGTGGTCAAGCGAGGCGGCGAGGAACACGACGAGGTCAAGGGCAACCGCGCCTTCATCCTGATCATGGGCATCGCCGTGATCTGCACGGCCATCGCCCTCAACAACGTCGTCGAGGCGCTGACCGTGGCGTACAACCTGCTCGTGGGCGGCCTGCTGGTGCCCATCCTCGGCGGTCTGCTGTGGAAGCGCGGCACCGTGCAGGGCGCGCTCGCCGCCGTGATCGTCGGCGGTCTCGCCGTCATCGGCCTGATGGCCGGCTACGGCATCCTCGCCAACGAGCCCGTCTACTACGGCCTGCTGGCCTCCCTCGCCGCCTACGTCGTCGTCTCCCTGGCGACGAAGCCCACCGACGAGGCCGTCCTGGCCGCCTGGCGCGACCGCCTGGCCGGCCGGGCCCCCGAACCCGTGTCCGAACCGGTCCCGGCTCACCAGTAGAGTCGGGAAGGACCAAGCAGTACATACGCGATGAAGCGTAGGAAAGAAGGCAGTTCACCATGAGCAGCAACGAGACGCCCCGCGGCCCCGTCGACTCGTCCCGCATCCCGCGGTACGCCGGTCCCGCGACCTTCGCCCGGCTGCCCCGCCTCGACGAGGTCGGCCGCGCCGACGTCGCCGTCGTGGGCGTGCCGTTCGACTCCGGCGTCTCGTACCGGCCGGGCGCCCGCTTCGGCGGCAACGCCATCCGTGAGGCGTCCCGGCTGCTGCGCCCCTACAACCCGGCGCAGGACGCCTCCCCGTTCGCCCTCGCGCAGGTCGCCGACGGCGGCGACATCGCGGTGAACCCCTTCAACATCAACGAGGCCGTCGACACCGTCGAGGCCGCCGCCGACGACCTCCTCGGCACCGGCGCCCGCCTCATGACCCTCGGCGGCGACCACACCATCGCGCTGCCCCTGCTGCGTTCGGTGGCGAAGAAGCACGGCCCCGTCGCCCTGCTGCACTTCGACGCCCACCTGGACACCTGGGACACCTACTTCGGCGCCGAGTACACCCACGGCACCCCGTTCCGCCGCGCGGTGGAGGAGGGCATCCTCGACACCGAGGCGCTCTCCCACGTCGGCACCCGCGGCCCGCTGTACGGCAAGCAGGACCTCACCGACGACGAGAAGATGGGCTTCGGCATCGTCACCTCGGCGGACGTCTACCGCCGCGGCGCCGACGAGGTGGCCGACCAGCTGCGCCAGCGCATCGGCGACCGCCCGCTGTACATCTCCATCGACATCGACTGCCTCGACCCCGCCCACGCCCCCGGCACCGGCACCCCCGAGGCGGGCGGCATGACCTCCCGCGAGCTGCTGGAGATCCTGCGGGGCCTGGCCTCCTGCAACCTGGTGTCCGCGGACGTCGTCGAGGTGGCCCCCGCCTACGACCACGCCGAGATCACCTCGGTCGCGGCCTCCCACACGGCGTACGAACTGACCACCATCATGAGCCGCCAGATCGCGGCCGCCCGCAAGGAGAACGAGGGCAAGTGACCCACGACCACGACCTGGAGCTCCGCCCGAGTGCCGCACAGACGGAGGCCGCGCTGAATCCGCCCGCCGGGCGCAACGGCGGAGACCTGGTCGTGGAGACCCTGGCCGGGCTCGGCGCGACGACCGTCTTCGGCCTGCCCGGCCAGCACGCCCTCGGCATGTTCGACGCCCTGCGCCGCTCGGACCTCAGGTACGTCGGCCTGCGCGTGGAGAACAACGCGGGCTTCGCGGCCGACGCCTACGGCCGGATCACCGGCGAGGCGGCCCCGCTGCTGCTGTCGACCGGCCCGGGAGCCCTCACCTCCCTGGCCGCGCTGCAGGAGGCGGCGGCCGCCTCGGCCCCCGTCCTCGCCATCAGCAGCCAGATCCCGACGGCCGGCCTCGGCGGCGGCCGCCACGGCTATCTGCACGAACTCCCCGACCAGGCCGCCTCCTTCCGCGGCGTCGTCAAGTCCGTGCACACGGTCCGCACCCAGTCGCAGATCCCGTCCGCGATCGCGGCGGCCTGGAAGTCCGCGCTGAGTGCCCCGCACGGCCCGGTGTGGGTGGAGATCCCGCAGGACGTGCTGCTCGCCGGGACCCAGCTGCCGGTGGTGACGGCGCTGGACGCCACCCCGGACGACCTGGTGCCGCGCCCCGAACTGACCGCCGTCGCCGCCGACCTGCTCGCGCGCGCCGAGCGCCCCGCGATCATCGCGGGCGGGGGAGTGGTCCGCGCGGACGCCTCCGGCAAGCTGCGCGCGCTCGCCGAGAAGCTCCGGGCGCCGGTCGTGACGACCTTCGGCGGCAAGGGCGCCTTCCCCTGGGAGCACCCGCTGTCCCTCCAGTCCTGGCTGGAGGACCGGCACACCACCGACCTCCTCGAGGACGCCGACGTCCTGCTGGTCGTCGGCTCGGGCCTCGGTGAACTCTCCTCCAACTACCACACGTTCAAGCCCCGCGGCCGGGTGATCCAGATCGAGGCCGACCTCGGCAAGCTGGAGTCCAACCACCCGGCCCTCGGCATCCACGCCGACGCCCGGCTCGCCCTCCAGGCCCTGCTGGAGACGGTCACCGAGCGCCCCGACCCGAGCGCCCCCGAACGGGTCCGGGACCTGCTCGCCAAGGTGCGCGAGCGGATCGACGCCCAGGACCTCACCCTGGAACAGCAGGTGCTCGCGTCCGTGCGCCGCGCGCTCCCGGCCGACGCCCCCTCCTTCTGGGACATGACGATCCTCGCCTACTGGGCGTGGTCCGCGTTCGACGCCAAGGCCCCCAACGCCATGCACTCCGCCCAGGGCGCCGGCGGCCTCGGCTACGGCTTCCCGGCCGCCCTCGGCGCGGCGGCGGCCGACCCGACCCGCCCGGTCCTGGCGGTCTCCGGCGACGGCGGCGCGCTGTACTCCATCGCCGAACTGGCCACGGCCCGCCAGTACGACCTGAACGTCACCTGGCTGATCGTCGACGACGGCGGCTACGGCATCCTGCGCGAGTACATGACGGACGCCTTCGGCCAGGCCACCGCCACCGAGCTGACCCGCCCGGACTACGTGGCGCTGGCGGAGTCCTTCGGGGTGCCGGGGGTGCGCACCACCGCCGAGGCGCTGGAGGCCGACCTGGCGAAGGCACTCGCGACGCCGGGGCCCTCGGTGGTCGTCCTGCCCGCCGTGCTGCGCATGTTCGCCCCCACGCACCTGGGCTGACGCCCCTTCACCTGCCCCTGAGTCACCTCCTGTTCGACGCGTCCGTCGATCCGTACAACCATTCGGTCGAACTCGTGCGTCAACAGGGGTATGACTCAGGGGATATCCAGGCGCGCCCGTCTGCTGGCCGCCGCCGTCGGCGCGGGCGTTCTCGTTCCGGGTGTGGTCGCCGCCACACCCGCCGCTGCCGCCGCACCGACCGTCAGCTGCACGTCGGCCAAGGCCGGCCTCGCCGCCAAACTGCAGAAGGACATCACGGGCGCGCTCGCCGGCCGCAAGGGCACCGTCGCGCTCGGCGTCTACGACCGTACGACCAACACGACCTGCACGCTGCGCGCCACCAGCAGCTTCGACTCGGCGAGCACCGTCAAGGTGACCGTCCTCGCCACGCTGCTGTGGGACGCGAAGAAGCACAACCGCTATCTGACCGACCGTGAGGCCTCCCTCACCCGGGCCATGATCACCCAGTCGGACAACAACGCCACCAGCGCGCTGTGGAAGCAGCTCGGCCTGACGAAGATCAAGGGCTTCCTCGCCGCCGCCGGGATGACGAGGACGACTCCGGGCGCGGGCGGTTACTGGGGCCTGACCCAGGTCAACGTCACCGACGAGCAGAAGCTCCTCAAGCTCGTCACCGCGAAGAACAGCGTGCTCAGCGACAACTCCCGCGCCTACATCCTGAAGCTGATGGGGCAGGTCGTCTCCTCGCAGCGCTGGGGCACGCCCGCCGGCGCGCCCTCCTCGGTCGCCGTGCACGTCAAGAACGGCTGGCTGCAGCGGGCCACGCACGGCTGGCGGGTGCACAGCCTCGGCACCTTCAACGGCGCCGGCCACGACTACACGATCACGGTGCTGACACAGGACAACAGCACCATGAGCTACGGCGTCACCACCATCCAGAACGTCGCCAAGGCCGTCCACAAGGACCTGGTCCCGGCCGCCACCGCCCGCTACACGCCGACCAGCCGGCCGAGCGAGGCGTTCGTGGCCGTCCCGCCGCAGGGCTGACGTTCCGCCGCGCGGTCTCCCGCCGGTCACCGGCCTCGGCGCCCCCGGGGCGCAGGCGACCGGCGGCGCCCGCCTGCGGACGGGAACACCTCGGTCACCGCCGTGGCGTACGGATCCTTCCGGGGCTTGGCGGCGGTCGGATGGCCGAAGACCACGGCCTCCCCTTCCCCCCGGACCCGATGCGTCCGCTGCACACCCCCACGGGTGAGTGCCGAACGTTTGTTGCACGGGGATGAAATCGCAGCCCCCGGGCGTTGCAGCCTTCCGGTAGAGCAGGACCACTGGGAGGCACGGAGTGACACCGCAACGGGGATGGGCTCGGCGACTGTGGGGATACGCCTGGCGGTATCCCAAGGACGTGCTCCTCGCCCTCGGCTCCTCCCTCGGCGGCATGGCCGTCATGGCCGTCGTGCCGCTGGTCACGAAGGTGATCATCGACGACGTGATCGGCGACCACAGCCGCCGTATGGCCCCGTGGGCCGGCGTGCTGATCGGCGCCGCCCTGCTCGTGTACGTCCTCACCTACATCCGCCGCTACTACGGCGGCCGCCTCGCCCTCGACGTCCAGCACGACCTGCGCACGGAGATGTTCGGCACGATCACCCGGCTGGACGGCCGGCGGCAGGACGAGCTGTCCACCGGGCAGGTCGTCGGGCGGGCCACCAGCGATCTCCAGCTGATCCAGGGCCTGCTGTTCATGCTGCCGATGACCATCGGGAACATCCTGCTGTTCCTGATCTCCCTGGGGATCATGGCCGCGCTGTCCCTGCCGCTGACCCTGGTCGCGCTGGCCGTGGCGCCCGCCCTCTGGTACATCGCCCGGCGCAGCCGCACCAGGCTGCACCCGGCCACCTGGTACGCGCAGGCCCAGGCCGCGGCCGTGGCCGGGGTGGTCGACGGCGCGGTCAGCGGCGTCCGCGTGGTCAAGGGCTTCGGGCAGGAGGAGCAGGAGACGAACAAGCTGCGCGAGGTCGGCCGCCGCCTCTTCGCGGGCCGCCTGCGCACCATCCGCCTCAACAGCAGGTACACCCCCGCCCTCCAGGCCGTCCCGGCGCTCGGCCAGGTCGCGATGCTGGCGCTCGGCGGCTGGCTCGCCGTGCGCGGGCACATCACGCTCGGCACCTTCGTCGCCTTCTCCACCTACCTCGCCCAGCTGGTCGGCCCGGTCCGCATGCTCGCCATGGTCCTCACCGTCGGCCAGCAGGCCCGCGCCGGCACCGAACGCGTCCTGGAGCTGATCGACACCGAGCCGACCCTGAAGGACGGCACCAAGGAGCTGCCCGCCGACGCACCGGCGTCGGTCGAGTTCGACGACGTGTCGTTCGGCTACGACCACGAGCGCCCGGTGCTCCAGGGGCTCAGCTTCGAGATCCGGCCCGGCGAGACCCTCGCCGTCGTCGGTTCCTCCGGCTCCGGCAAGTCCACCCTCTCCCTGCTCCTGCCGCGCTTCTACGACGTCTCCCGCGGCGCCGTCCTGGTCGGCGGCCACGACGTGCGCGAGCTGACCCTTGAGTCGCTGCGCGCCGCGATCGGCCTGGTCCCCGAGGACTCCTTCCTCTTCTCCGACACCGTCCGCAACAACATCGCCTACGGCCGCCCCGACGCGAGCGACGAGGAGGTCGAGGCCGCCGCGCGCGCCGCACAGGCGGACCGTTTCATCAAGGAGCTGCCCGACGGCTACGCCACCACGGTCGGCGAGCACGGACTGACCCTCTCCGGCGGCCAGCGCCAGCGCATCGCGCTCGCCCGCGCCCTGCTCACCGACCCCCGCCTGCTCGTCCTGGACGACGCGACCTCCGCGGTCGACGCCCGCGTGGAGCACGAGATCCACGAGGCGCTGAAGGAGGTCATGCGGGGCCGCACCACCCTGCTGATCGCGCACCGCCGCTCCACCCTCAACCTCGCCGACCGCATCGCCGTCCTCGACGACGGCCGGCTCGCCGACCTCGGCACCCACGACGAGCTGCAGGAACGCTGCGCCCTGTACCGGCGGCTGCTCACCGACCCCGACGAGCTCGGCGGGGTCTCCCCGGGTCACGCACAGCCCGCCGCGCCCGCCGAGGACACCTCGCTGCGCGAGGAACTGGACGCCGAGTTCGACGCCGAGCGCGGCATCACGCCCCGGCTGTGGGCGGGCGAGCGCGAGCCGCGGGACGCGGCGCTGCACGGCACCCCGGCCACACCGGAGCTGCTGGCCCAGGTCGAGGCGCTGCCCCCGGCCACCGACACCCCCGGCGTCGACGAGGCGGCCGCGGTCCGGCCGGAGGACTCCTACGGTCTGCGCCGACTGCTGCGCGGCTTCGGGCTGCCCCTCCTGGTCAGCCTGGCCCTGGTCGCCGTGGACGCCGGGGTGGGTCTGCTGCTGCCGGTGCTGATCCGGCACGGCATCGACAGCGGGGTGACCAGGATGGCACTGGGTGCCGTCTGGTCGGCGTCCCTGCTCGCGCTGCTGGCGGTGGCCGTGCAGTGGGCGGCTCAGGTCGGCGAGACCCGGATGACCGGCCGGACCGGCGAGCGCGTCCTGTACTCCCTGCGCCTGAAGATCTTCTCCCAGCTCCAGCGGCTCGGCCTCGACTACTACGAGCGGGAGCTGACCGGCCGGATCATGACGAGGATGACGACGGACGTCGACGCCCTCTCCACCTTCCTCCAGACGGGGCTGGTGACGGCCTTCGTCTCGGTCGTCACCTTCTTCGGCATCATGGCCGCCCTGCTCGTGATCGACCTCCAGCTCGCACTGGTCGTGTTCGCCACGCTGCCGCCGCTGATCGTCGGCACGTACTTCTTCCGCAGGGCCAGCGTGAAGGCGTACGAGCTGGCCCGCGAGCGGGTGTCGGTGGTCAACGCCGACCTCCAGGAGTCCGTGTCGGGTCTGCGGATCGTGCAGGCGTTCCGGCGCGAGGGCGACGGCGGGCGGCGGTTCGCCGAGCGCAGCGACAGCTACCGACAGGCGCGCATCCGCGGCCAGTGGCTGATCTCGGTCTACTTCCCCTTCGTGCAGCTGCTGTCGTCGGCCGCCGCGGCCGCGGTCCTCATCGTCGGCGCGGGCCGGGTGGACGCGGCGACGCTCACCACGGGCGGGCTGGTGGCCTACCTGCTGTACATCGACCTGTTCTTCGCGCCCGTCCAGCAGCTGTCCCAGGTCTTCGACGGCTACCAGCAGGCCACGGTGTCGCTGGGCCGCATCCAGGAGCTGCTGCGCGAGCCGACGTCCACGAAGGCCGCGCGGGAGCCGCTGGAGGTGCTGTCCCTGCGGGGCGAGATCGCCTTCGAGGACGTCCACTTCGCCTACGGCGACGACGAGGAGGCGCTCGGCGGCATCGATCTGCGCATCCCCGCCGGGCAGACGGTCGCGTTCGTCGGTGAGACCGGCGCGGGCAAGTCGACCCTCGTCAAGCTGGTGGCCCGGTTCTACGACCCGACCGGTGGCCGGGTGACGGCCGACGGCACGGACCTGCGCGACCTGGACCTCACGTCGTACCGGCACCGGCTCGGCGTGGTGCCGCAGGAGGCGTATCTCTTCCCCGGCACGATCCGTGACGCCATCGCCTACGGCCGTCCCGACGCCACCGACGCGGAGGTGGAGGCGGCGGCCCGGGCGGTCGGCGCGCACGACATGATCGCCACGCTGGAGGGCGGCTACCTGCACCAGGTCGCCGAGCGCGGCCGCAACCTGTCCGCCGGGCAACGGCAGTTGATCGCGCTGGCCCGCGCGGAGCTGGTCGACCCCGACATCCTGCTGCTGGACGAGGCGACGGCCGCGCTGGATCTGGCGACCGAGGCCCAGGTCAACCAGGCCACGGACCGCCTCGCGGGCCGCCGTACCACCCTGGTCGTGGCCCACCGCCTGACCACCGCCGCCCGCGCGGACCGGGTGGTGGTCATGGACCACGGCCGTGTCGCGGAGGACGGCACCCACGAGGAACTCCTCGCCCGCGACGGCCACTACGCCCGCCTGTGGCGCACGTTCATCGGCGAGGCCGAACCGGAAGAGCCGGTCGGCGCCTCCCGCTGAACGCCGGGCCCCGCGTCGTCTCTCTGACGGTCGTGCAACCATCCGACATACGTACCGCGTCCGTACACGCGTACGCTTCGTGTCGCGCGGGACGTAGGGAGGGACGACTGTGGACTGGGGTGGGATACGGCGGCGGACGGCGGTCGCGCTGGGCGTGCTGACCGCGGCCGGGCTGTTCGCGCTGGCCGCGCCCGGCAGTGCCGAGGCCGCCGCGGCGCCCACGCGGTGCGGCGGACACAGGGTGGCGACGCTGCCCTTCTCCACCGGCAGCGTGCAGGTCTTCCGCAGCGACGGCTACGTCTGCGCGATCACCGTGCCCCGGCGTCCCGGCCCCCGCCAGGTCATGTCGGTCGGCGTGCAGGCGCGCGGCGGGCGGCCGGTGGTGGACAAGGGGCCGTTCATCGAGCGGGCCGGACCGGTCACCGTGCACGCCGGGCACCGCTGCGTCCGTGTCACCGGCTCGGTGGGAGGCGGAACGGTCAACTCCGGCTGGATCCTGTGCTGAACCGTCTTGCTCTCCGCAACTCCCCCTGGTGAAAACGATGTTGCGCCGATAGCGTCCGGCGCACATCTGTCTCACAGGGAGGGTGCATGCGCAAGGCACTCAGATGGCTGCTGGCGTTCACCGTGCTCATAGGCACGCTGAGCGCGGCGGGCGCGGCCACCGCCGCCGACGCCTCCGGCAGCCAGGACATCAAGGACCGGCTGCTCTCCATACCGGGCATGAGCCTGATCCAGGAGAAGCCGTACCCCGGCTACCGCTACTTCGTCCTGAACTACACCCAGCCGGTCGACCACCGCCACCCCTCGGCCGGCACGTTCCAGCAGCGCATCACCGTGCTGCACAAGGACGTCAGCCGCCCGACCGTCTTCTACACGAGCGGCTACAACGTCTCCACGACCCCGTCGCGCCGCGAGCCCACCCAGATCGTGGACGGCAACCAGGTCTCCCTGGAGTACCGCTTCTTCACCCCGTCCCGCCCCGCCCCCGCCGACTGGTCCAAGCTCGACATCTGGCAGGCCGCCAGCGACCAGCACCGCGTCTTCGAGGCGCTGAAGCCGGTCTACTCGAAGAACTGGCTCGCCACCGGCGGTTCCAAGGGCGGCATGACCGCCACCTACTACGAGCGCTTCTACCCGCGTGACATGGACGGCGTGGTCGCCTACGTCGCCCCCGACGACGTGGTGAACAACGAGGACTCGGCCTACGACCGCTTCTTCGCCTCCGTCGGCACCAAGGAGTGCCGCGACAAGCTGAACGCGGTCCAGCGCGAGGCGCTGGTGCGCCGCGAACCGCTGGAGAAGAAGTACGCCGCGTACGCCGCCGAGAACGGCTACACCTTCACCACCATCGGTTCCCTGGACCGCGCCTACGAGGCCGTCGTCCTCGACTACGTGTGGGGCTTCTGGCAGTACAGCCTGCTCGCCGACTGCGACAGGATTCCCGCGAACGCGGCGACGGCGAGCGACGAC
The DNA here is from genome assembly GCF_040637635.1 of Streptomyces sp. NPDC028635. Lineage (NCBI taxonomy): Bacteria > Bacillati > Actinomycetota > Actinomycetes > Kitasatosporales > Streptomycetaceae > Streptomyces > Streptomyces sp. NPDC028635. The sequence continues at coordinate 247,909 of NZ_JBEZWX010000002.1, forward strand.
GAGATCTGGAACTCGGTCGACGAGATCTCCGGTTTCTCCGCCTACACCGACCAGGGCCTCGAGACGTACACGCCGTACTACTACCAGGCGGGCACCCAGCTCGGCGCGCCCACCATCCACTTCCCGCACATCGAGAAGCGGTACATCCGCTACGGCTACCAGCCGCCGCGCAACTTCGTCCCGCGCGAGATCCCGATGCGCTTCCAGCCGTGGGCGATGCGCGACGTCGACACCTGGGTGCGGCACAACGCCCGCCACATGCTCTTCGTGTACGGCCAGAACGACCCGTGGGGCAGCGAGCGCTTCCGCGTCGACAAGGGCGCCAAGGACTCCTACGTCTTCACCGCGCCCGGCCTGAACCACGGCGCCAACGTGGCCGGTCTGGTGCCCGCGCAGAAGGAACTGGCCACCGCCCGCATCCTGCAGTGGGCCGGCGTCCGGCAGGACACCGCGCAGGCCCAGCCGCTGGCGAGGTTCGACAGCCGGCTGGACGTGCGTGACACCGAGCGCGAGCCCGCGCTGCGCCCGTAGTCACATCCGGCGGGCGCAGCCGACCGGCTGCTGCCCGCCGAGCCGCACGTACCGGGCCGTGGCCGCCGGGCACAGCGACCGGACGGCCACGGCCCGCACCACCCGGTACTGCGGCGCGTGGCGGCCGCCGCCGTCGCAGGCCGTCTCCCGGACCTGGCCGCCACCCAGGGCGTAGACGCAGTCGCCGGCGATGGTGCGCGGCCCGCCCCCGCCGCCCGGGTCGCCCGGGTGCGGCGGCACGACCCGGGCGGCCGCCCGTTCCTCCTCCCCACGGACCAGCTCCGCGCATCCCTCGCCCCCCGCGCCCAGCGTGACCCGTGGACGTGGGCGCACACCAGACGCGCGGGGAGTTCCGGGCCGGTCGCACGGGGGTGCGCCGGGGGCGGAGCGTGGGGTCAGTACGCCAGGCCGTGCCCGATGGGGTAGAGCACCTGCGCCGGATCGTCCGCCCGCATCACCGGCACCGGCAGCTTCCCGCGCGGACCGACCCGCCCCGCGATCACCCGGGCGGCGGCGCGCAATTCCACGTCGGTCCACGAGTAGGACGCCAGATACGCCCGCACCTCGGGCAGCTGGGCCACGTCGTAGGGGTTGCGCACCGCGACGGCCGCCACCGGCCTGCCCGTGGCGAGCAACCGCCGCACCAGCGTGCGCTGGCTGCTGCCCGCGGTGACGTTGTACGTCCCGACGACGACCGCGTCCGCGTCGGCCGCCGCGGCGACGGCCCGGTCGATCGTCGCCGTGGACGGTGCCGTACCGGTGGACAGGGCGGTCGCGGTGAAGCCCAGCTCGGTCAGGGCGGCGGCGAGGACCCCGGTGGGCGGGCCGGTGGTGCCCGACGGGGACGCCGGGTCGGCGCCGACGACGAGCAGCTTCTTGTGTGCGCGCCGGTCCAGCGGCAGCAGCGCGCCCTCGTTGACCAGCAGCGTCGTCGTCCGCTCCGCGATGCGGTCGGCCGCCGCGAGATGCGCGGGCGTGCCCACCGTCCGCTCCACACCGGCGTGGCTCGCGTACGGCGCGTCGAACAGCCCGAGGCGCGCCTTGAGCCGCAGGATGCGCAGGATCGACTGATCGAGCCGCTCCTCGGTGAGCTCCCCGGTGTGTACGGCGGTGAGCACGGCGTTCCACGCCACGTCCAGGTCGGGCGGGTTGAGCAGCTGGTCCACGCCCGCCTTCAGGGCGAGCACCGGCACCCGGTCGTCGCCGTACTTGGAGCGCACGCCCTCCATGCCGAGGGAGTCGGTGACCACCACCCCGTCGTAGCCCAGCTCCTCGCGCAGGATGCCGGTGAGGATGGGGCGGGAGAGGGTCGCGGGGTCGCCGGAGGGGTCCAGCGCCGGGAACTGGATGTGCGCGGTCATGATCGAGTCGATGCCGGCCCTGATGGCCGCCCGGAACGGCACCGCGTCCAGCGTCTCCCACAGCTCGCGGCTGTGGGTGATGACCGGGAAGCCGTAGTGGCTGTCGACGGAGGTGTCGCCGTGCCCGGGGAAGTGCTTGGCGGTCGCCGCGACCCCCGCGTGCCGGTACCCCGTGACCTCGGCGGCGACCAGTCCCGCGACCGCGTCCGGGTCCGCGCCGAAGGAGCGCACACCGATGACCGGGTTGGCCGGGTTGACGTTCACGTCGGCGACGGGGGAGTAGTCCTGGCGGATGCCGATCGCGCGCAGTTCCGTGCCGGAGATCCGGCCGAGGGTGCGCGCGTCGGAGCGGGAGCCGCCGGCGCCGATCGCCATCGCCCCGGGGAACAGGGTGGCGGGCCTGCCGACGCGGCAGACGATGCCGTGCTCCTGGTCGGTGGAGACGAGCAGCGGCAGCCCGCGCGGCAGCGCCAGGGACGCCCGCTGGATGCCGTTGGACAGGTCGGCGATCTGCTGCGGGTCGCGGGTGTTGTGCGCCCACACGAAGTAGATGATGCCGCCGACGCGGTACTTCTCGATCAGCTCGGCCGCCGTACGGACCCCGATCTCCTGGAGGTTGGCGTCGATGTCGGCCTGGTCGGGGGCGGTCGCCGAATGGCCGTAGACCCGCATGACGAAGAGCTGGCCGACCTTCTCCTCCAGGGACATCCGGGAGATGAGGGCGCGCAGTTTGCGCTCGTCGTCCGGGGCGGCGGCGGCCGTCGTGGCGGGGCCGACGGCGAGGGCGGCGGTGAGCGCGGCCGTCGCGGCGAGGACCGTGCGTCTGGCGGGTCGTGCGGTGTTTCCCGTGCTGTCCGTGCTGGCGTGGTGCACGTGCGCTCCTTCCGGAGGGGGAACCGCTGAAGGAAACTTCCGAGAGGCCACCAATATCCGGGAAGTTTCTGCCAGTCAAGACAGTGCGCAGCGCCCGGACTTGTGCGGCGAAGGCCGCCGCCGGCGCCGCCGGCCCGCTTCCCCTGCGCCGCCCCGCGCTCCTCAACCCGCCGGCCGGACCGACACCTTCGGCCAGTGCTCCCGCAGCGTGCGCACGGTTTCCGCGATCGACGGCCGCCCGGTGGCCCCGGTGCGCCACAGGGCGTACAGCCGCCGCACCGGCAGCGGATCGAGCGGCACCTCCACCACGCCCTCGGGCAGCGGGCCGCGCCCCAGCCGCGGGATCAGCGCGATGCCCAGCCCGGCGGCGACGAGCGCGACCAGGGTGGGGTTCTCCTCGGCCTGGTGGACGATCTCCGGCTCGTGACCGGCGCCGCGCAGGGTGCGCACCAGCCAGTCGTGGCAGACCCGGCCGGGCGGCTGGCAGATCCACCGCTGCCCGCCCAGCTCCCCCCGCCGCACCCCCGCCCGCCCGGCGAACGGATGGTCCGCCGGTACGAGCAGATCGCACAGGTCGTCCCCGATCACCGCCTGCTCCACACCCGCCGGTGCGGGCAGCGGCGCGATGTCCCAGTCGTGTGCCACGGCCAGGTCGACCGCGCCCCGGGCGACGAGGTCCACCGAGAGATGCGGATCGACCTCGCTGAGCCGGGCGTCCAGGGCCGGGTGCCGCGCCGACAGGTCGGCCAGGACGCCCGGCAGCAGCCCCCGCGCGGCCGACGCGAACGCGGCGATCGTCAGCCGCCCCGCCGGCACCCCGCGCCGCTCCTCCAGCTCGGTCTCGGCCCGCTCCACGATCGTCAGCAACTCCCGCGCCGCGCCGGCCAGATGGAGCGCCTCGGCGGTGAGCCGCACCCCCCGCCCGTCCCGCTCCAGCAGCGCCGCCCCGGTCTCCCGCTCCAGCTTGCCGATCTGCTGCGACACCGCCGACGGCGTGTATCCGAGCGCGTCGGCGGCCGCGGCGACACTGCCGTGGACATGGACGGCGTGCAGAGCGCGCAGCCGGTGCAGATCCAGCACGGCCCCTCCTTGAGTCGTGAGCGCCGCGAGTCGTAAGCGCTGCTTCATTCAACAGTGCAGGAATCATCGCTGGTGCTGAAGGGTCCACGGCCGTGATCCTCGATGCATGCGACCTGCACATGTGGCCCTCGCCGTCCTCGTCGCGGCCGTCTGGGGCGTGAACTTCACCGTCATCGAGATCGGCCTCGGCCACTTCCCGCCGCTGCTCTTCTCCGCCCTGCGTTTCCTGGTGGCGGCGCTGCCCGCGGTCTTCCTCGTCGGCCGTCCGAAGGTGGCGTGGCGATGGATCCTCGCGGTCGGCCTGGTGCTCGGCGTGGCGAAGTTCGGGCTGCTGTTCGTCGGCATGGACGCCGGCATGCCGGCGGGCCTGTCCTCCCTCGTCCTGCAGATCCAGGCGGTCTTCACGGCCCTGATCGCCGCCGTGGTGCTCGGCGAACGGCCCACCCGCACCAGGCTGCTGGGCATGCTGGTGGCGCTCAGCGGCATCGCGGTGGCGGCCGTCGACGAGGGCGCCTCGGGCCCGCTCGGCGCGTTCGCGCTGGTCGTCGCGGCAGCCGCCTGCTGGGGCCTGTCGAACGTGCTGACCCGCAAGGCCGCCCCGCCCGACGCGCTGAACTTCATGGTCTGGGTGAGCACGGTCCCCGTCCTGCCCCTCCTCGCGCTCTCCCTCCTCCTGGAGGGCCCCACCCGCGACTACGACGCCCTGCGCGCCCTCGACCGGCAGGGCGCCGGCACGCTCGTCTACGTCGCCTGGGTCACCACGGTCTTCGGCTTCGGCGCCTGGGGCTGGCTGCTGCGCCGCCACCCGGCGTCCACGGTCGCCCCGTTCTCCCTGCTGGTGCCGGTGTTCGGGATGACGTCGGCAGCCCTGTTCCTGGGCGAAGACGTGAGCCCGCTGCGCTGGTGCGCGGCGGCGCTGCTGGTGGGCGGCGTCGCGGTCACCTCCCTGGCGCCGGCGCGGCGGCGCGCCCCCGGCTATTTCGGTCGACGGCCACGACCGGCTGCGGAAGACTCTGCGCTCGTCGGCAGCGCCGCACGCGAGTGAGAGGTGGCACGGGGTGGGCTTCACGCTGAACGGCCCGGTTCTGGAGGGCGCGCTGGTGCGCCTGGAGCCGCTGGAGCACCGGCATGCCGCCGGGCTGGCGGCGGCCGCGGAGGAGAACCGGGAGACCTACGCCTTCACCTGGGTGCCCCGCGCCCACGAGATCCAGACGTACGTCGACGCCCAGCTGGCCCGCGCGGCGGCCGGAACGCTCGCCCCCTACGCCCAGGTGTCCCGCGCGACGGGACGGGTCGTCGGCACCACGTCGTACTGGGACCCGCGCAGCTGGCGGTCCGAGGACGTGCTCGACGCGATCGAGATCGGCTTCACCTGGCTGGCCTCCTCCGCGCAGGGCACGGGCATCAACGCCGAGGCCAAGCTGCTGCTCCTGCGGCACGCCTTCGAGGAGTGGGGCGTGGCCCGCGTCGACCTGAAGACCGACGCCCGCAACGCCCGCTCCCGCGCGGCCATCGAATCGGTCGGCGCCCGCTTCGAGGGCGTCCTGCGCAACTGGTCCCGCTCCTGGGTCCCGGGCGAGGAGAACGCGCTGCGCGACTCGGCGATCTTCTCGATCACGGCACCGGAGTGGCCGCAGTGCCGCACGAGGCTGGAGCAGCGGGTCGCCCGCCACGCCCGGGGACGCACGGCACCGGAGGGATGAGCCCGGAACCGCTCACCGGCCCCGCCGCTCAGGCCGACTCGTTCAGCAGCCGGCTCAGATGCTCACGCCCCGCGTCCAGCAGTCCCGGCAGCGGCGCCGCCGCCTCGTGCCAGCGCTTCTCGTACTCCCAGCACAGCCAGCCGTCCCAGCCGTTGCGGGAGAGCACCTCCACCACCTCGGCCAGCGGCAGCACCCCCGCGCCCAGCGCCAGCGGCGTCGTGTCGTCGGTGGAGGCGATGTCCTTGACCTGGACGTAGCCGAGGTGCGGGGCGAGCGCGGCGTACGTCTGCGACGGCTGCTCGCCGCCCAGCCAGGTGTGCATCACGTCCCACAGCGCGCCCACGCTGCCGTGCCCGACGGGCCCGAGGACCCTGATCAGATCCGCTCCGGTGCGATGCGAGTCGTGGGTCTCCACCAGCACCCGCACCCCGAGCGCGGAGGCGTCCTCCGCGGCCGTACCGAGCCGCCGCGCGGCCGTCGCGTCGGCCTCCTCGGGCGACGGCGCGTCACCGCCGCCGGGGAAGACCCGGACGAAGGGCGCGCTGAGGTCACGGGCCAGCTCCAGCAGGGCGCGGATCTCGTCCAGCACCGGCCCGTCGTCGCCCGGCGCGGCCACGCGCGCGTACCCGGCGATGCCGAGCAGCTCCACGCCGGCCGCCTTGAACGCGCCGGCCACGTCGGCCCGCTCGGCCGGGGAGAGTCCCGGATGCACCGGCTCCTCGGGATGGGCGCGCAGCTCCACGCCGTGATAGCCGTGCGCGCCGGCCAGGCTCAGCACGTCGGGCAGGGGCAGACCGGGAACGCCGAGAGTGGAGAACGCCAGCTTCATGCTCAGGACCCTACTCGCAGGCCGCCGCTTCAAACGTCCTGAGCCACGGCCCGGTAGACGCACACCTCGGCCCCCGTCTTCGCGGCCACCGTCGAGACCAGCTGGAACGGCCGCCGCACCCCGTCCGCCGGGAAGATCGACACACCGCCGCCGAGCAGCACCGGCATCCGCATCAGCATCAGCTCGTCGAGCATCCCCTCGGCCAGCAGCGAGCGCACCAGGCGCGGGCTGCCCGCGATCAGCAGGTCGCCCCCCGGCGTGGCCCGCAGGTCCTCGATCCGGTCCATCACCTCACCGGCCCGGATCAGGCGCATGTTGTCCCAGGGCAGGTCGGACTCGTCCAGGGTGCCGGAGACGAGATAGGTGCGGACCGAGTTCATCCGGTCGGCGAAGATCTCCCCGGCCCGCTCCGGCCACAAGGTGGCCATGGCCTGCCAGGTCCGCTCCCCGCACAGCAGGGCGCCCGCCTTGGCGAGCGCCCCTTCGAACGCGCCGCCGACGACCTCCGGATCGACATACGGCAGGGACCAGCCGGAGTGCGCGAAGTCGAGGTCGGTCTCGTCCTCCGGCTCGCCGGGTGCCTGCACGACACCGTCGAGACTGATGAACTCGCTGGCCACGGTACGCATGGGACTCATTCCTGCCGGTGCGGTGCCCGCCGCCCAGTATCGGGGCGTCATGCCCCTAGGTGGCCCATTTGCGCCCACCGAAACGCGGAAGCCGTCACCCGTCATCTCTGTACCTACTAGTATGTACGGAACCGTCGGCCCGAACCCGGGAGCCCGCATGCCACTGGTCCGCATCGACACCCTGGGCACGGACACCGCCCGCCTGCACACACTCGGCGACGCGGTCCACCAGGCCCTCATGGACGCCCTGGGCATCCCGCCCGAGGACCGCTTCCAGATCCTGACCGCCCACGACGGCACGACCAGCACCCTGCGCCACGGCGACCACCTGGGCATCCCCCACGACGACGGCGTCGTCTTCATCGCCGTCACCCTGCGCACCGGCCGCACGACCGAGCAGAAACAGCACCTCTACCGCCGGATCGCCGAAGAGGCCGAGGCCCGCGCCGGGGTCGAGCCGCGCAACGTGGTGGTCACCCTGTACGAAAACACCTCCCCGGACTGGTCCTTCGGCCACGGTGAGACCCAATACGTCACCCCCACGACGTGACCGCCACCCCCCACCGGACGGCAACGGGCCGCCGCAGGCACCAAAGGGGCGCGGGGAACGGCGCGACCAGCCACAACGCACCCGCAGAAGAAAGCGCACCGGGCGCCGCAGGCGCCAAAGGGGCGCGGGGAACTGCGCGACCAGCCACAACCCACCCGCAGAGGAAAACGCACCCGGCGCCGCAGGCACAACGCACCCGCAGACGACAACGCACCCAGCGCCGCAGGCACCCCGCGCCGCAGGCACAACGCACCCAGCGCCGCAGGCACCGGCACCCGTCACCCCGCCACAGGCACCCCACAAGACCCCCGAACCATCAGCTCCCCCCGCACCGTCGCGATCCCCCCGGGCGGCGCCTCCTCCCGCCCCATCGCGATGCGCCCCGCCCGGGCCCCCGCCTCCGCCAGCGGCAACCGCACCGTCGTCAGCGACGGCACCGCGTCGACGCTGAACGGCAGGTCGTCGAACCCGGCGACGGAGACGTCCTCGGGGATGCGCCGCCCCGACTCCCGCAGCGCGGCACACGCCCCGAGCGCGACGGAGTCGTTCGCGGCGACGACGGCCGTCAGCGACGGGTCCCGCCGCAGCAGCTCCAGCGTGGCCTCGTAGCCGGACTGCCGGTCGTAGCGCCCGTGCACGGTCCAGCCGGGCCGCTCCTCGACGCCGGCCGCGGCCAGCGCCTCGCGGTGCCCCTCCAGCCGGTGCCGGGTGGTGGTGCGTTCCTCGGGCCCGGCGATGTAGCCGAGCCGTCGGTGGCCGAGCCCGATGAGGTGCTCGGTGAGCCGGCGGGCACCGCCCCGGTTGTCGAAGGTCAGCGCGACGGCGCCCGCGTCCGGCGCCGGCGGCCGCCCGCACAGCACCACCTTCGTCCCGGCCTCGGCCAGCTTGCGCAGCTTCGCCGTCATGGCCGCCTGGTGTGCCGCGTCCTCGACGGCGCCGCCGGTCAGCACCACGGCCGCGGCCCGCTGCCGCTGCAGCAGCGTGAGGTAGGTCAGCTCACGCTCCGGTGAGCCGCCCGTGTTGCACACGACCGCGAGTCTCTCGCCGCCCGCGCGCCCGCCCGGCCCGCCGATCTCGCTCTGGATGGCGCTCGCCATGATCCCGAAGAAGGGGTCGGCGATGTCGTTCACCAGGATGCCGACCAGGTCGGAGGTGGCCGCGGCCAGCGAGCTCGCGGGACCGTTCAGGACGTAGTCCAGCTCGTCCACGGCCTTGAGCACCCGCTCCCGGGTGGAGGCCGCCACCGGATAGTTGCCGTTCAGTACGCGCGACACCGTCGCGGGGGAGACCTGGGCGCGGGCCGCCACGTCCGCCAGGGTCACCGTCATGTCGTCCTCCGGTCGCGCATCTCGTCGTACGCCCTCGTACACACCCGGGCCCACCGCCACGGTTCCGAGCAGACCTTAAGGCCACCCGGCGCGGGTGTTCGCCCCCTCGAACAACTCGTCCGGTCCGCAGCCTTGTACAGACGGCCGCCCGGGGGCTAGCTTTTCACGATAGAAAGCGCTTGCTGTACGGCTTCACCGGCCGATCCACCGGGCGCCCGGCGCCCACGAAGGGACTGACGTGACACGCAAGACGGTGCGCATCGCCATGAACGGCGTGACCGGGCGCATGGGGTACCGCCAGCACCTGGTCCGCTCGATCCTGGCCATCCGCGACCAGGGCGGGCTCGACCTCGGCGACGGCACCGTGCTGTGGCCCGAGCCGGTCCTGCTCGGCCGCCGCGAGCACGCCCTGAAGGCGCTTGCGGAGAAGCACGGCCTGGACCACTGGTCGACGGACCTGGACGCCGTACTGGCCGACGACACGATCGGCGTCTATTTCGACGCCCAGGTCACCTCCGCCCGCGAGGACGCCCTCAGGAAGGCCATCGCGGCCGGCAAGCACGTCTACACCGAGAAGCCCACCGCGACCGGCCTCGCGGGCGCCCTGGAACTCGCCCGCCTCGCCCGGGAGAAGGGGATCAAGCACGGCGTCGTCCAGGACAAGATCTTCCTGCCGGGCCTGCTGAAGCTGAAGCGGCTGATCGACGGCGGCTTCTTCGGCCGGATCCTGTCCGTGCGCGGCGAGTTCGGCTACTGGGTCTTCGAGGGCGACTGGCAGGGGGCCCAGCGCCCGTCGTGGAACTACCGCGCCGAGGACGGCGGCGGCATCGTCGTCGACATGTTCCCGCACTGGGAGTACGTCCTGCACGAGCTGTTCGGCCGCGTCACGTCCGTCCAGGCCCTCACCGCCACCCACATCCCGCAGCGCTGGGACGAGAACGGCAAGCCCTACGACGCCACCGCCGACGACGCCGCCTACGGCATCTTCGAACTCGACGGCGGGGCGATCGCCCAGATCAACTCCTCCTGGGCCGTGCGCGTCCACCGCGACGAACTCGTCGAGTTCCAGGTCGACGGCACCGAGGGCTCCGCGGTCGCGGGCCTGCGCAGCTGCCGCGTCCAGCACCGCTCCGCCACGCCCAAGCCGGTGTGGAACCCGGACATCCCCGCCACCGAAGTCTTCCGCGACCAGTGGCAGGAGGTCCCCGCCAACCAGGAGTTCGACAACGGCTTCAAGGCCCAGTGGGAGCTGTTCCTCAAGCACGTCCACGCCGGTGCCGACTACCACTGGGACCTGCTCGCCGGCGCCCGCGGTGTGCAGCTCGCCGAGCTGGGCCTGAAGTCCTCGGCCGAGGGCCGCCGTGTCGAGGTTCCGGAGATCGCGCTGTGACCGTCCGACTTCCCGGCGCCCGGGGGACCCTGCGGACGTACGAGCCGCGCACGGAACCCCTCCTCGTCGCCCCCGGCGCCCCCCTCGCCTCCCGCACGGTCTTCTCGGCGGCGCACGTCGTCGCCGATCCCTTCGCCGACGTCACCCCCGACTCCCCGGCCGCCGTCGACTGGGACGCCACCCTCGCCTTCCGCCGCCATCTGTGGTCCCACGGGCTCGGTGTCGCCGAGGCCATGGACACCGCCCAGCGCGGCATGGGCCTGCACTGGGCGGGCGCGGCCGAACTGATCCGCCGCTCCGCCGCCGAGGCGCGCGCCGTGGGCGGCCGTATCGTCTGCGGGGCCGGCACCGACCAGATCACCGGCGGCTCCCTCGCCGAGATCCGCGCCGCCTACGAGGAGCAGCTCGCCGTGGTCGAGGAGGCGGGCGCGCAGGCCGTCCTGATGGCCTCCCGGGCACTGGCCGCGACCGCGAAGGGCCCCGAGGACTACCTCGAGGTGTACGGCCACCTGCTGCGCCAGTCCGCCGAGCCGGTGATCCTGCACTGGCTCGGCCCGATGTTCGACCCGGCGCTTCAGGGCTACTGGGGTCCGGCCGACCTGGACGCGGCCACCGATGTGTTCCTTCAGGTCGTCGCCGCCCACCCGGACAAGGTCGACGGCGTCAAGGTGTCGTTGCTGGACGCCCGGCGCGAGGTCGACCTGCGCCGCCGCCTGCCGCGGGGCGTGCGCTGCTACACCGGTGACGACTTCCACTACCCGGAGCTGATCGCGGGGGACGAGCAGGGCTTCAGCCACGCCCTGCTCGGCGTCTTCGACCCGCTGGGCCCGCTCGCGGCCGAGGCGGTCCGGGTCCTGGACACCGGCGACACGGCCGGCTTCCGCGCCCTGCTCGACCCGACGGTCGGGCTGTCCCGCCACCTCTTCGAACCCCCGACCCGCTACTACAAGACCGGCGTGGTCCTCCTCGCCTGGCTGGCCGGCCACCAGTCGCACTTCACGATGGTCGGCGGCCTGCAGTCGGCCCGCTCCCTGCCGCACCTCGCCCGCGCCTACGAACTCGCCGACGGCCTCGGCCTGTTCCCCGACCCCAAGCTGGCCGAGGAGCGGATGAAGACCCTGCTGACCCTGTACGGAGTGGACCAGTGACCGGCGACCTGTCCCGTTTCTCCATCAACCAGATGACGGTCAAGCAGCTGTCGCTGCCCGAACTCGTCGCGGCCTGCGAGGACCTGGGCGTCGGCAGGGTCGGCCTGTGGCGCGAACCGGTCCGGGCGTACGGCCTCCGGGCGACCGCCAAGCTGGTCCGTGACGCGGGCCTGAGCGTCACCACCCTGTGCCGCGGCGGCTTCCTGACGGCCACCGACCCGGCCGGACGCGCCCGCGCCCTCGAGGACAACCGGCGTGCGGTCGAGGAGGCGGCCACCCTCGGCACGGACGTCCTGGTCCTGGTCTCCGGCGGCCTCCCGGCCGGCTCGAAGGACCTGCGCGGCGCCCGCGAACACATCGCCGACGCGCTCGCCGAGCTGGGCCCCTGGGCCGAGGAGCACGGCGTGAAGCTGGCGATCGAGCCGCTGCACCCGATGTTCGCCTCCGACCGCTGCGTGGTCTCCACCCTCGCCCAGGCGCTGGACCTCGCCGAACGCTTCCCCGCCCACCAGGTGGGCGTGACCGTGGACACGTACCACATCTGGTGGGACGACCGGGCGCCCGCGCAGATCGCCCGGGCCGGCGCGGGCGGCCGCATCCACAGCTTCCAGCTCGCCGACTGGATTACCCCGCTGCCCGCGGGGGTTCTCGACGGCCGCGGACAGATCGGTGACGGCGCGATCGACCTGCGCGAGTGGACGGCGTGCGTGGAGGCGGCCGGCTACACCGGTCCCATCGAAGTCGAGCTGTTCAACGACGCGTTGTGGGCGCGTGACGGGCGGGAGGTGCTGGTGGAGACCGCGGAACGATTCCTCGCACACGTGGTCGAATGATGGCGCCGGAAAAATAATCGCGGAAGCGGTACAACCGTTTCCGCACCTCGCCGGTCGTACTGGGCGTCGAAGCTTCCGGGGGAGGGAACCCGGGGGGGATTCACGGGGCTTCGACGGGGGGAAAGCCGAGGGGCCCGGTCGACGGACCGGGCCCCTCGAAGACGTCCGGGGCCCGGCACACACCGGGAGAACGCCGGGGCCCGGCGCACGTCGGGAGAGCCGGGGCCGGTGTCGCACGCCCCCCTGTGCTGCCCGCTCGGCCGGCGCCCGGCCCGGCCGGCGGTGAGAATCCCGCGGCTGCCGCCACCCGGAGCAGCCGGGAGGCCCGTTGCTCCCCCCGCAAGGTGATCCGGCGAGCTGCCGGGTGTGGAGCGTCCCCAGCCGTGTCAAAGATCGTCTCCGGTCCGTCCCCCGCTGCGCGCACAGGGGGACGCACGGGCCGGCCGGTGACGAGAGGGAACGGTGGATGGCTGAGGTCAGGGTGGGGGCGGAGCGCGTCCTGCGGGAGCTGGAACCGTCGGTGGAACGGCTGCTGGAGCGGCACCTCGCCGTCGCTCACGACTGGCTGCCGCACCAGTACGTGCCCTGGAGCGCGGCCCGGGACTACGACGGACCGCTGGACGGCACCGCCTGGACACCGCAACAGTCGGCGCTGCCCCAGGCCGTCCGGGACGCCCTGGTGGTCAATCTGCTCACCGAGGACAACCTGCCCAGCTACCACTTCGAGATCGCCACCCGGTTCGGCCGGGACGGCGCCTGGGGGACCTGGGTGCACCGGTGGACCGCGGAGGAGGACCGCCACGCCTCGGTGCTGCGTGCCTACGTCCACGCCCGCCGGGCCGTGGACCCCGTCGCTCTGGAGGGGCTGCGGATACGGCAGGTCGCCACCGGCCACCACACCGGGCTGCCGACGCTCCTGCACACGCTGGCCTACGTCACCGTGCAGGAACTGGCCACCCGGCAGGCCCACCGCAACGCCGGCGCCGCCTGCGGGGACCGAGCCGGCGAGCAGATGATGGCGCGGATCGCGGCGGACGAGAACCTGCACATGGTGTTCTACCGCGGACTGCTCACCGACGCGCTCGAACTGTTCCCCGACGCGGCCCTGGCCGCGCTGGCGGACGTCCTGGAGGACTTCCGGATGCCCGGGACGGCGATCCCCGGGTTCCGGGCCCGCGCGGCCCGGATCGCGGCCTGCGGCATCTACAACCTGGACGTCCACCTGGAATACGTGGTCTCCCCGCTCCTGCGCGCGCTGAAGGTGACGTCCCTGCCCGGGCTCGGACCGGTCGGCGAACAGGCCCGTGAACGGCTCGCCGCCCATGTCGAACAGCTCGCCGCGCGGGCCGCCCGCTCCCGGGAGCTCTTCGCCCGCATGAACGCCGGGAGCCTCGCCGTCCCCTGACCCGGGGGCCCTGACGATCGAAGGCTCCTGACCCCGTGACCGCCCGTCACGTCCCGGCCCCCGCACGCCGACACGAACAACGACAGGAGACACCGGCATGACCCACGCGGCACACCGAACGCTCCCGGACCAGCTCACGGCTCTGCTGACCGAACACCTGCCCCTCACGGTGACCGCCGGGGAGCTGACCCCGTCGACCACCTTCGAAAGCCTCGGCGTGGACTCCCTGATGCTGATGGAACTCGTCGTGGCGGCGGAGGAGAAGTTCGGCATGGTCCTGCCCGAGGAAGCCCTGGACCTCTCGCCGTCCGCCACGCTCGCCGACGCGGCCCGCGTCTTCGCCGATGCCCGCTGAGGTCGCCGTCACCGGAATCGGTCTGGTCACTCCGGCCGGCCATACCCCGCAGGAGAACTGGGACGCCCTGTGCCGGGGACGCAGCCTGGCCCGCAGCGACCCCGAACTGGCCGGCCTGCCCGTCGACTTCAGCTGTGCGGTGACCGGCTTCGACGCGGCTGCCGAACTCGGCCGGCCGCTGGCCCGCCGCGTGGACCGGTTCATCCAGTTCGCGCTGGTCGCCGCACGCCGGGCCGTCACGGACGCCGGCCTCGGCCCCGGCCCGCTGGGCGAGCGGGTGGGCGTCGTCCTCGGCGTCGGATCCAACTGCCTGAGCACGTACGTCACCGAGTTCGGCCATCTCGGCGCGGGCCGCCCGGAGCGGGTCTCCCCGCTCGCGCTGCCGCGCAGCGTGCCCAGCATGGCCGCCGGCGAGGTCGCCGTCGACCTGGGCGCGCAGGGACCGAACTTCACCACTGCCAGCGCCTGCGCCTCGGGCGCGACCGCGCTCGGCGTGGCACGGGACCTGCTGCGCTCGGGCACCTGCGACGTCGTGCTGGCGGGCGGCAGCGAATCGGGCCGGTCCCGGATGGCGGTCACCTGCTTCTCCCGGATGCGGGCGCTGTCGCGGCGCCGTGACGCGCCGGAGCTCGCGAGCCGGCCGTTCGACGCCCGGCGGGACGGACTCGTGCTCGGCGAGGGCGCCGCCGTCCTGGTCCTGGAGCGGACGGCGGACGCGCGGGCCCGCCGCGCCCGGGTCCTGGCCCTGCTGCGCGGGTACGGCGCCGGTTCCGACGCCCACCATCCTGTGGCCCCGCACCCACGGGGCGAGGGCGCCGCCCGGGCCATCAGGGCCGCGCTGCGCGACGCGGACTGCGCACCCCGCGACATCGCGCACGTGAACGCGCACGGCACCTCCACCCCGCTGAGCGACGCGGCGGAGGCCGCCGCCCTCACCCGGGTCTTCGGGAGCCACGCCCCCGCGGTCACCGCTTCCAAGGGCGTCGTCGGTCACGCACTGGGAGCGGCGGGAGCGATCCAGGCGGCGTACACGGTGCTCGCGCTGCGCCGGGGCCTGGTGCCGCCGGTGGCGAACTTCGAGGGGCAGGACGGCGATCACAAGGTGGACATCGTGGCCGGGCGGCCGCGCCCGGCAGCCGGGGGAGCCGCCGTCAGCTGCTCCTTCGGGTTCGGCGGGCAGAACGCGGTCCTGGTCTTCTCCACGGTCGAGCAGGGTGGCGAAGGGTGAGCATGCACGGGTCGGTACGTCCGGGAACGGCGAGCGCACCGGGGCGCGGGGGCTGGGGGCCGCCGCAGCCCGCACCGCGGGTGACGGCGATCCGGACGGCCGTGCCGCCACACCGGTTCGCCCAGGAAGAGATCATGGACTTCCTGGCGGGAACGACGCTGGGCCGCTCCGAGACCGGCGCGCTGATGCTGCGCAAGATCCAGACGAACGCGGGGGTCACCGCACGGCACTTCGCCCGGCCGCTGGAGGAACTGCGGGCGCTCGCCGGTTTCTCCGACGCCAACCGGGTCTGGTTGCAGGCCGCTCTCGAACTCGGCGAGGAGGTCCTCAGCGGTGCGCTGGAGACGGCCGGGGTGGCGCCCGACGAGGTCGACGCCGTGATCAGTACGACGGTCACGGGCCTGGCGGTGCCCTCGCTGGAGGCCCGGCTCGCGCACCGTGTCGGTCTGCGCCCGGACGTGCGGCGGATCCCCTTGTTCGGCAGCGGCTGCGCGGGCGGCGCCGTCGGGCTGGCGCGGCTGCGCGACTACCTCCTGGCCCATCCCGGCCACATCGCGGTGCTGCTCTCGGTCGAACTGTGCTCGCTGGCCTACCAGATGCGGGACACGTCGATGGCGAACGTGGTCGCCGGCAGCCTGTTCGGGGACGGCGCCGCAGCCGTCGTGGCCACCGGCGCACAGCGGTACCAGGACACCGGCGGGCCGCGCGGAGCGACGGCCGCGGGGCCCGAACTGGTCGACGCGCACAGCCACCTGGTGCCCGGCACGGAGGAGGCCCTCGGCTGGGACATCGGCTCGCACGGCCTGCGCATCGTCCTGGCCCCGGAGGTGCCCGCCCTCACCGCTGAACACCTGCCCAAGGCCGTCTACGACCTGCTCGGCCGGCACGCTCTCACACCCCGGCAGGTCGCCACCTGGATCGTCCACGGCGGCGGGCCGAAGGTGCTCACCGCCGTCGAACAGGCCCTGGACCTGCCGCCGCACGCCCTGGAAGCGACCCGCCGGTCCCTGGCCGACCGGGGCAATCTCTCCTCCGCCTCCGTCCTGCACGTGCTGGACACCGCCCTGCGCACGCCCCCCGCCGCGGGCGCGCCCGGTCTCCTCGCCGCCATGGGCCCCGGGTTCGCCATCGAACTGGTCCTCACCCGCTGGTGAGCCGACGGCGGCCGACCGCTCCGCACCGCCCGACAGACGTACGACCCCACGGACGCACCGCCCGACAGACGAGGACCCGCTGCCGTATGACGTCTCCTCCCGCACCTCCGACCGCGGCGGTGGCCGTCGTACAGGACGGGGTGGCGCGCCGCCGCGTCCTGTGCGTCATGTGCCTGGCCCTGATGCTGGTCGTCGCCTTCATGCCCGCGCTCAACCTGGCCCTGCCGGACATCGCACTGGACCTGTCGGCCTCCTTCACCTCGCTCACCTGGATCGTCGACAGCTACACGGTGGCCCTGGCCGGCCTGGTGCTGCCCCTGGGCGCGCTCGGTGACCGCGTCGGGCGCCGGGCCGTCCTGGTCGCCGGGACGCTGGTCTTCGGCGGCGCCGCGTTCGCCGCCGCCGTGTCGTCCGGCCCCACCGCCCTGATCGTGTGGCGCGCGGTGATGGGCGTGGGCGCCGCCATGATCATGCCCGGGACTTTGTCCACCGTCACCGCCGTCTTCCCCGCCGGACGGCGCGGCCGGGCCGTGGCGATCTGGTCCGCCTGCGCGGGGGCCGGCTCCATCCTCGGCATGCTGGCCTCCGGAGCCCTGCTGGAGTGGTTCTCCTGGAGGTCGGTCTTCCTGGCCGGCGGGTGCGTGGCCCTGGCGATGGCGCCCGCGGCCCTTCTGGGCGCCCCCGAGACGAAGGACCCGTCGCCCGGCGGCTTCGACGCCGCGGGGGCCGTGTGCACGGCTCTCGCTCCGGGCGCGCTGGTGTACGCCCTCATCGCGGGCAACGACGAGGGCTGGCGCACCCCGTCCGTCGCGGCGGCGCTCGTGGTCGCCGTACTGGCCGCTGCCGCCTACGTCCTGCTGGGCCTGCGCGCCCGGCACCCCCTGCTCGACCCGCGGCTGTTCCGCCTGCGGGACTTCTCCGCCGGCACCACGGCGCTCACCGTGCAGTTCATGGTGCTGTTCGGCTTCTACTTCGTCGGCCTGCAGTACCTGCGGCTGATCCTCGGCTTCGGCCCGCTGAAGTCGGCCGTCGCTCTGGTGCCCGTGGGGCTCGTCGTCGTACCGGCCTCGCTCATCGCCCCGCGGATGGTGCGGTGGTCGGGCATGCGGGCGGTGCTGGCGGCCGGGCTGGCCCTGCTGGCCGCCGGCCTGGTGACGCTGTCCCTGCTCACGGCGGACTCGGGGTATCCGCCCTTCCTGGGCAGCCTGGTGCTGGCCGGTGCCGGTATCGGCCTGACCGGCACGGTCGGCACCTCCGCGATCACCGGGTCGCTGCCCGCCGACCGGCAGGGCGTCGCGTCGGCCGCCAACGACGCCACCCGCGAGGTCGGCGCGGCCCTGGGCGTGGCGCTGATGGGTTCGGTCTTCGGCAGCCACTACCGCTCCTCGCTCACCGTGGACCTCGGTCGGCTCCCCGCGACCGCGGCCGACGCCGTACGCCGCTCCCCGGTCGGCGGGCTGTACGTCGCGCAGCGCCTCGGACCGCGCGGCGCCGCGCTCGCCGACGACGTCAGGAACGCGTTCATGAGCGGTATGTCAGCGGCGGTCGTCGCGGTGGCCGTCGTCACCGCCGCCGCGCTCTGCTACCTGGCCGCGGCCCCCCGGCGCGGGACGTCCCGGCGGCCCGCGTCGAAGGCGCCGGAGCCGACGGACGCGCGGGTGGGCCCGTGACCACGCCCGCGACGCCGACGCCCCCGCCGGGCGTCCTGCTCCTGCTGGCCTCGGTGTGCTGCGTGCGCGTCGCCGAACTGCTCCTGGCCCGGCGCAACACCCGCTGGGCCGTCGCACACGGCGGGATCGAGTACGGCCGCCGCGCCTACCCGGTCGTGATCGTCCTGCACACCGGGCTGCTCCTCGGCATCCTGCTGGAGGTCACGTTCGCCCGTCGCCCCTTCCTGCCGCCGTTGGGCTTCTCCTGCGTCGCCGTCCTGGTGCTGGTGCAGGCCGTGCGCGGCTGGTGCATGCGCGCGCTCGGCCCGCGCTGGAACACACGGATCGTCGTCGTCCCCGGCCTCCCCCTCGTTACCCACGGCCCGTACCGCTTTCTGCGCCACCCCAATTACGCCGTGGTGGTCGTCGAAGGCGTGGCCCTCCCCCTGGTCCACTCCGCGTGGCTCACCGCGGTCCTCTTCACCACGGCCAACACCGTCTTCCTCACCGCCTGGGCCCACTTGGAGACCCGCGCGCTGTCCCGGACCCCGGAGCACCGGGGTGCTCCAGCGATGGACGGGGTGGACGGGGGCGCGGGGGGCGTCGAGGCGCCTGCCGGAGAGCCGCGACCGGCAGTGGCGGAGGCAGCGGCCCACCCTCAGGGGCGCGGCCCGCGCCAGAAGGACGGATGGCGGTCGAGGAGGCCGGCCCTGCTCACAGCGCGGCCACCTCGTCCGCCGTCGGATACGACTCCTGCGCGCCGCGCCGGGTGACGGCCGCCGCCCCGACCCGCGCCGCGTAGGCCGCCGCGTCGGCCAGGGACGCGCCCGTGCCCAGCTTCCACGCCAGCGCCGCCGTGAACGCGTCCCCGGCGCCGGTGGTGTCCACGGCGTCCACCTTCACCGACGGCACGCGGGTCATGCCCCGCGTGGAGGCGACCAGCGCCCCCGCGCCGCCCAGGGTGATCACCACCGAGTGCGGCCCCTTCGCGAGCAGGACCCGCGCCCAGTCCTCCGGGGCGTCGCCGATCGCGGCCTCGCCCAGGATCACCTTCGCCTCGTGCTCGTTCACGATCAGCGGATCGCAGGCGTCCAGCACCTCCCGCGGCAACGGCCGCGGCGGCGACGGGTTCAGCACGAACCGGCTGCCCTCCGCCAGCGACCGCACGGCCTCCACGACCGACTCCAGCGGGATCTCCAGCTGTGCCGACACGACCCTGGACGCCTGGAACAGGCTGGCCGCGGCCCGTACGTCCGCCGGGGTGAGCCGCCCGTTGGCGCCCGGCGACACCACGATGCTGTTGTCCCCGGACGGATCGACCGTGATCAGCGCGACCCCGGTCGGCGCCCCGCCGACCAGCACCCCCACCGTGTCCACCCCGGCCGCCCGCTGCGAGTCCAGCAGCAGCCGGCCGTACGCGTCGTCACCGACCCGCGCCAGCAACGCCGTCCGCGCCCCGAGCCGGGCCGCCGCGACCGCCTGGTTGGCGCCCTTGCCACCCGGGTGGACGACCAGGTCGGAGCCGAGGACGGTCTCCCCGGCCGCCGGACGCCGCTCCACGCCGACCACCAGATCGGCGTTGGCCGAGCCCACGACCAGCAGGTCGTAGTCGTACATCATGTGACCCCAATTCCCGCCGTCAGCCGCTGCCTTCTCGCCTCTTCAACGCCGAACCCCCGCCGATCGTCCCCCGTGAACCGGATCGTGACCCGGACCAGGGCAACTAGGCTGCTCCACGCAGAGGTACGGGTGGCATGCCCGTGCCAAAAACGGGAGAGAGCACACACATGCGCACACACCGCGTCCTCGGCGCGTCGCTCGCGGCCGCCGCCCTCGTCGGTACGGCCGTGATCGCCGGTACGCCCGCCGTGGCCCAGACGAACGCGGCCGCCTCCAGCTGCACGGCGAAGGCCCTGGAGACCGTCCTGATCCGCGACCGCACGAGCACCGGCGGCACCGCCCTCGGCCAGCTCAACAAGGGCGAGACCGCCTCGTCCCCCTGCCAGATGTACTACGGCGGCTCCTACACGGCCTGCGGCATCACCAGCACGCGCTGGGTGAAGGTCACCAAGAACGGCGTCACGGGGTACGTGGTCGGCACCTGCGTGCTCCAGCCCGCGTAGCGCACGGCGCGGAACAATGTCCGGGACCGGGGGAACCTTTCGGCCGGACGGCTCCTCTGGTGGGCGACGGATTACCGAAGTCGCCCCAGGAGGACCCCCATGCCGAACCGGCCCGGCACCCCCGCCCCGGCCCGCGCCGCCGTGCTCGTCACGTCGGTGCTCACCGCGGACGCCCTGCTCCACCTGTACTGGACGACCGGAGCGACCTGGCCCGCGGCCGACGCGGGCAGCCTGTCCGAGGCGGTCCTCGGCACGGACGTCCCCTTCACACCGCCCGTCCTGCTGCCCCTCGTAGTGGTCCTCCTGACCGGCGCCGCCTGCGTGTCCGCCCACTGGCTCCGCCCCCGCCACCCGGTCCTGCGGCTCGCCACCCTGGCCGTGACGGCGGGTCTGTCGCTGCGCGCCCTCGCCGGCCTCTACTGGCTGTTCGCCAAGGACACCGGCACCGCCTTCTACTGGCTCAACCTCGCGCTGTACACCCCGCTGTGCGCCGTGCTGGCCGTGGCCGCCCTGCGCGTGGCGCGGTGGAAGGACGAGGTCCGTGCCCACTGAGCGATCCGGCGACCGCACGGCCGCGCTGGTGCGCGCGGCCCAGCGCGGCGACACCCTCGCCATGGCCGAACTCCTGGACCTCCTGGCCCCGTACGTGGGCCGCGTCTGCGCGTCCATCGCACTGGACCAGGGAGCGGACGCGGCCCAGGAGGCCCTGACAGCGGTCTTCAAGTCGCTGCGCACCCTGAAGGATCCGGCCGCCCTGCACGGCTGGGTCCGTGCCATCGCGGTGCGCGAGGCGGTCCGCACCGCGCGACGAGCCGCCCGCACCGTACCGGCCGATCTGACCACGCTCCCCGCCCGGGGCGACCCCCAACTGTCCGCCGACATCAGGGACGTACTGGACCGGCTCTCCCCCGAACACCGCGCGGTGCTGATGCTCCGTGACGTGGAGGGCCTCGACGAGCGCACAGCGGCCGCTCTGCTCGGCGTGCGCACGGGCACCGTCAAATCGCGGCTCCACCGGGCGCGCGACACCTTCCGGAAGGCGTGGACGTCATGAACGAGCTCTGGCCCACCACGGACCTCGACCCCGTGCGCCGCCTGAAGGTCCTGGCCGCCGGCGTGCGCGGCGCCCACGTCGCCGAGGCGTACGTCGACGCGCCCTTCGAGCGGGTGTGGTCCCTGCTCGGTGACCTGGAAGGCGGGTTCGGGCAGGTGGTCACCGACATGGAGCGGCTGCGCGTCGTTCACCGGCGGGGCGAGCGTGTCGAGGCGCTGGCCCGCAGCAGGTTCGGCATGCGGGCCCGGCTGCGCGGGGTGCACCGCCCGGGCTGGTGCTGGCTGCAGAGCCGCTTCCTCCTGATCGGCGTGGCGGCGGCACCGGAGGGCGCGGGCACGAGGGTCGCCTTCACCGGCGGCGTCCGCGTACCGACCCGCGCGGCGCTGATCCCTGCGGGGGTACGCCGAGAGGGCGAGCGCAGCGTGGGTCGGCTGACGGCACTGCTGTGAACGGGCCCGGCGATCACGCCGCCCCCAGCTGGCACCAGACGTACTTCCCCCGGTCCCCGAACCGGGCCGACGGCTGCCAGCCCCATACGTCGGCGCAGGCCACGACCAGTCCCAGTCCCCGGCCGTCCTCCGACTCCAGGGCCAGATCCCACGGCCGTGGCGGGTCGGGTGGCGCCGGGTCCGTGTCCCACGCCCCGATCCACACGACGCCCTCCGGGGTACGGCGCACCCGGAGCGCGGCCGGCCCCTTGGTGTGCCGTACGGCGTTGGACATCAGCTCCGCGGCGAGGAGTTCGGCCGTGTCCACGAGGCCGATGAGACCGTGCAGGGTCAGGATCAGGCGCAGGGTGCGGCGGCACACGGTCACGGCTCTGACGTCGTTGGGGATGTAGAGCGTGTAGTCCCAGGTGTCGGTTTCGGGCATGCGGAGGCAACTCCGTTCGCTGGAAAGGGTTTTCGCGCACGGTGGCATCGCCGCGGGCGTCCTGGCAGGACGGCACGGTGCACTTCCGGTGCGTGTGCGGTACGTCACCGACGGTAGGGGTTACATGTAACTTGGGGCAAGCTGATCGCGTAATCTGAACCCCAACGAGCGGCGGCCGCCGATGCGTTGAAGTAAGGAGCAACCGATGGGCCCGAGGCGTGAACCCACCGCACGTGAGCTGCGCCTGGGGGTCGAGCTGCGCAGGCTCCGCGAGGCGGCAGGGCTCACCGCCATCGAGGCGGCGGCGCTGCTCGGAGTGAATCGAGTGCAGATCAGCCAGATCGAATCCGGGGTCAAGGGTGTGAGCGAACAGCGCGTGCGCCGCCTCGCATCTCACTATGCCTGTACGGACGACGAGTTCGTCGACGCCCTGGTGGCGATGGCCGTCGACAGGACCCGGGGATGGTGGGAGGAATACCGGGGCTTGCTGCCGACGTCATTCCTGGACTTGTCCGAGCTGGAGCATCACGCCCGCTTTCTGCGCCACGTGGCGATCCTCTACGTGCCGGGCCTGTTGCAGACGGAGGACTACTCGCGGGCCGTCTTCTCCGCCAGGCTGCCGGAGCTGACAGCCGAAGAGATCGACTTGCGCATTCGGCATCGGCACGCCCGCCAGCGGTTCACCGTCCCGTACGAAGCGGTGATCCATGAGGCGGCGCTTCGCATCAGGGTCGGCGACCGTGCCACATCGCGGGCTCAACTCGTCCGCCTTCTGGAGCTTTCGGAAGCGCCCCACATCACTGTGCGCGTCGTCCCCTTCGACCTGGACGGTTTCGCCGGTGCTTCCAGCACGATGACGTACGTCGGCGGCTCCGTGCCCAAGCTGGACACGGTGGTTCGTGACGCGCTGCACGGCACCGCGTTCATCGACTCCGAGGCTCAGCTCAACACCTATCGAACGAGTTTCCGTACAGTGGACGCCGCGTCACTGGACCCGGGACAGTCCCGCGAGTTCATTCACAGACTGGCGAAGGAGCTGTGAGGTCCCCGATGGACAACTGGCGTAAGTCGTCGTACTCGGGCCCCGGCGACGGCAACGAATGCGTCGAGGTCGCCGCCACCGAAACCCACACAGCCGTCCGCGACACCAAGGCCCCGGCCCGCGCCACCCTCACCTTCCGGACCCCCGCTTTCACCCTCTTCCTGGAAGCCCTGAAGCACCCCTCCTGACCCACCCCGGTGTCACACCCCACCGGTACCGTCACCTCATGGCTCAGCAGGAGGGGACCCGGTACCGCGGTGCGGAGGCGCCGCGGCTCGCCGTGGTCGAAGGCGTGCTGGAGCGCATCACGTACGCCAACGAGGACAACGGCTACACCGTCGCCCGGGTGGACACCGGCAGAGGCGCCGGCGACCTGCTCACCGTCGTCGGCGCGCTGCTCGGTGCCCAGGTGGGGGAGTCGCTGCGGATGGAGGGCCGCTGGGGCTCGCATCCGCAGTACGGCAAGCAGTTCCACGTCGAGAACTACACGACCGTGCTGCCGGCCACCGTCCAGGGCATCCGGAGGTATCTCGGGTCCGGGCTGGTCAAGGGCATCGGGCCCGTCTTCGCCGACCGCATCACGCAGCACTTCGGGACGGACACGCTCCGGATCATCGAGGAGGAGCCGAAGCGGCTCATCGAGGTGCCCGGGCTCGGACCGAAGCGGACGAGGAAGATCGCCGACGCCTGGGAGGAGCAGAAGGCGATCAAGGAGGTCATGCTGTTCCTCCAGACCGTGGAGGTCTCCACCTCCATCGCCGTGCGCATCTACAAGAAGTACGGCGACGCCTCCATCCAGGTCGTCAAGGAGCAGCCCTACCGGCTCGCCGCCGACGTCTGGGGCATCGGCTTCCTCACCGCCGACAAGATCGCCCAGTCCGTGGGCATCCCGCACGACAGTCCGGAGCGGGTGAAGGCGGGCTTGCAGTACGCCCTGTCGCAGTCCGCCGACCAGGGGCACTGCTATCTGCCGGAGGAGAGGCTCATCTCCGACGCCGTCAAGCTGCTCGGCGTCGACACCGGGCTCGTCATCGAGTGCCTGGCCGAGCTGGCCGGACCGGGCGAGGACGGCGAGGAGCCCGGGGTCGTACAGGAGAAGGTGCCGGGCGTGGACACCGACCAGCCCGTCACCGCCGTCTACCTCGTCCCCTTCCACCGCGCCGAACTCTCCCTGTCCTCCCAGCTGCTGAGGCTCCTGCGCACGGACGAGGACCGGATGCCCGGCTTCCGCACGGTCCAGTGGGACAAGGCGCTCGCCTGGCTGAAGACCCGCACCGGGGCCGACCTCGCGCCCGAGCAGGAGGCGGCCGTCCGCCTGGCGCTGACCGAGAAGGTCGCCGTTCTCACCGGCGGACCCGGCTGCGGCAAGTCCTTCACGGTCCGCTCGATCGTGGAGCTGGCCCGGGCCAAGCGGGCCAAGGTGGTGCTGGCCGCGCCCACCGGGCGTGCCGCCAAGCGCCTGGCCGAGCTGACCGGCGCCGAGGCCTCCACCGTGCACCGGCTGCTGGAGCTGAAGCCCGGCGGGGACGCCGCCTACGACCGGGAGCGGCCCCTGGACGCCGACCTCGTGGTCGTCGACGAGGCGTCCATGCTCGACCTGCTCCTCGCCAACAAACTGGTCAAGGCCGTCCCGCCGGGCGCCCACCTCCTCTTCGTCGGGGACGTCGACCAGCTGCCGAGCGTCGGCGCGGGGGAGGTGCTGCGGGACCTGCTCGCCGACGGCAGCCCGGTCCCCGCCGTCCGGCTCACCCGGGTCTTCCGCCAGGCCCAGCAGTCCGGCGTCGTCACCAACGCGCACCGCATCAACGCGGGGCAGCACCCGCTCACCGACGGCCTGAAGGATTTCTTCCTCTTCGTCGAGGAGGACACCGAGGAGGCCGGAAGGCTCACCGTCGACGTGGCGGCCCGGCGGATTCCGGCCAAGTTCGGGCTCGACCCGCGACGGGACGTGCAGGTGCTCGCGCCGATGCACCGGGGGCCCGCGGGCGCGGGCGCGCTCAACGGGCTGCTCCAGCAGGCCGTCACCCCCGGCCGGCCCGACCTGCCGGAGAAGCGGTTCGGCGGCCGGGTCTTCCGTGTCGGCGACAAGGTCACCCAGATCCGCAACAATTACGAGAAGGGGGAGAACGGTGTCTTCAACGGCACCGTGGGCGTGGTCACCTCGCTCGACCCGGTCGACCAGCGCCTGACGGTGCTGACCGACGAGGACGAGGAGGTGCCGTACGACTTCGACGAACTGGACGAGCTGGCGCACGCCTACGCCGTGACCATCCACCGCTCCCAGGGCAGTGAGTATCCGGCCGTGGTGATCCCGGTCACCACCGGCGCCTGGATGATGCTGCAACGGAACCTGCTGTACACGGCCGTGACCCGGGCCAAGCAGCTGGTGGTGCTCGTCGGTTCACGCAAGGCGATCGGTCAGGCGGTGCGGACCGTGTCGGCGGGACGGCGGTGCACGGCCCTGGACTTCCGGCTCAGGGGCTCCCTCGCAAAAAATGATCGATCAAATGAGTCGTGAAGGTCACAGAGCACTTCCAGATGGGCAGGGAAGGGGGCAGGATGTGCAAGTTGGCGGCACTGAGTGCCGTCGATAAGCCCAATGGTCGACCCCGAGTGCACTCTCCTGAGCCAAATGGGGGATGGTAGAGACAGTCAGGGCAACCTCGAAGATGAGGCACAACGTCGGTGAGGGAAGACGTGAGCGACAACTCTGTAGTACTGCGGTACGACGGCAACGAGTACACCTACCCGGTGGTCGACAGCACCGTCGGCGACAAGGGCTTCGACATCGGGAAGCTGCGCGCCCAGACCGGTCTGGTGACCCTGGACAGCGGGTACGGCAACACCGCCGCCTATAAATCGGCCATCACCTACCTCGACGGTGAGGCCGGCATCCTCCGGTACCGCGGTTACCCCATCGAGCAGCTGGCTGAGCGCTCCACCTTCCTGGAGGTCGCCTACCTGCTGATCAACGGCGAGCTGCCGACCGTCGACCAGCTCACCGCGTTCAAGGACGAGATCACGCGGCACACCCTGCTGCACGAGGACGTCAAGAACTTCTACAAGGGCTTCCCCCGTGACGCCCACCCGATGGCCATGCTGTCGTCGGTGGTCTCCGCGCTGTCCACCTTCTACCAGGACAGCCACAACCCGTTCGACGAGAAGCAGCGCGACCTCTCCACCATCCGTCTGCTCGCGAAGCTGCCGACGATCGCGGCCTACGCGTACAAGAAGTCGATCGGTCACCCCTTCGTCTACCCGCGCAACGACCTCGGGTACGTCGAGAACTTCCTGCGCATGACCTTCTCGGTCCCGGCCCAGGAGTACGAGCTCGACCCGGTCGTCGTCTCCGCGCTGGACAAGCTGCTGATCCTGCACGCGGACCACGAGCAGAACTGTTCGACCTCCACGGTCCGCCTGGTGGGCTCCTCGCAGGCGAACATGTTCGCCTCGATCTCCGCCGGCATCAACGCCCTGTGGGGCCCGCTGCACGGCGGCGCCAACCAGTCCGTGCTGGAGATGCTCGAGGGCATCCGCGACTCCGGCGGCGACGTCGACACCTTCATCCGCAAGGTGAAGAACAAGGAGGACGGCGTCCGCCTGATGGGCTTCGGCCACCGGGTCTACAAGAACTTCGACCCGCGCGCCAAGATCATCAAGGCCGCCGCGCACGACGTGCTCTCCGCGCTCGGCAAGTCCGACGAGCTGCTGGACATCGCGCTCAAGCTCGAGGAGCACGCGCTCTCCGACGACTACTTCGTCTCGCGCAGCCTCTACCCGAACGTCGACTTCTACACCGGTCTGATCTACCGGGCCATGGGCTTCCCGACCGAGATGTTCACGGTCCTCTTCGCCCTCGGCCGCCTGCCGGGCTGGATCGCCCAGTGGCACGAGATGATCAAGGAGCCCGGCTCCCGCATCGGCCGCCCCCGCCAGATCTACACGGGCGTCGTGGAGCGGGACTTCGTCCCGGTCGAGGAGCGCTGAGCCGTACCTCACGGTCCGCACAGATCCGTGACGAACGGCCGTGTGCCCCGTATCCGCCGGCGCGGGTGCGGGGCACACCCGTGTGCGGTGGCGGGCACACGCCCGTGGGCGGCTAACGGGCACAGGGGCAGGGATGTGCGCCTGGAGGTGGCTCGGTGGGCCGCTTCGCGCGGCGCGGGCAGCAGAAGGCGCCCCGGTGCGTCGGTCCCCCCACGGGCCGACGACCAGGGCGCCTTCCCGTGTCCCGGTGCGGATTCCCCCCACGGGATCCGGCCGGGCGCTTGTGAGAACAGCGCCTGAATCGCTGTGATGAGCACGGCGAGCGAACCCGCCGTACCCCAGTGATGTGTGCCGGGACGGCGCACGCTGGGAGGGCCGCTCAAAGCTTCCCGGTGTACGCGTCCCGGCAACGCAGCTCTGGAGAAGTCCCCCAAGACGACTCCAGATGTCAGTCGGCGCCCCCCAAGACGCTTCCTGACATCGCCAACTTAGACCGTCGAACCCCTTCGATGGTTACCTTCACATCACTGTGATCTGTGTCTCTTGCATATGTCCTTTAGATGCGCAAGAGCCCCGATATGACGATCGGAGCCCCCGCGTAAGGAAGATGCGCGAGGCTTGTGAAGAGCTTATGTGAGGTACGCGCCGGACTCCAGAGGGGTCCGGCCCTTGGTCCGTGACGAACACGTCACGGACGGTTCATGGGGCAGCTCACGGAGCGCTCACCGAAACGCCCGCAGACGCAGGCTGTTCGTCACCACGAACACGGACGAGAACGCCATCGCCGCGCCCGCGATCATCGGGTTCAGCAGGCCCGCCGCGGCCAGCGGCAGCGCGGCCACGTTGTAGCCGAAGGCCCACACCAGGTTGCCCTTGATCGTGGACAGCGTCCGCCGGGACAGCCGGATCGCGTCCGCGGCCACCCGCAGATCCCCGCGCACCAGCGTCAGATCGCTCGCCTCGATCGCCGCGTCCGTCCCCGTCCCCATGGCCAGTCCCAGATCGGCCGTGGCCAGCGCGGCCGCGTCGTTGACGCCGTCGCCGACCATGGCGACCGTCCGCCCCTCGCCCTGGAGCCGCCGTACGACGTCCGCCTTGTCCTCGGGCAGCACCTCGGCGTACACGTGCGCGGCGTCGATACCGACGACCTTCGCCACCGCCTCGGCGACCGTCCGGTTGTCCCCGGTCAGCAGCACCGGCGTCAGCCCGAGCCCGCGCAGCCGCGCCACGGCCTCCGCGCTGGTCTCCTTCACCGCGTCCGCCACCGCGAGCACCCCGCGCGCCGCACCGTCCCAGCCGACCGCGACAGCCGTACGGCCGCCGCGCTCGGCCTCCTCCCGCATCCGGGCCAGCTCCGGCGGCAGCGCGTCGAACAGGCGCCCCACGGCCACCTCGCGCCCCTCCACGTGCCCGCGCACACCCCGTCCCGGCACGTTCCGGAACTCCTCCACGCCCGGCAGCGCACCGGCCCGCTCCTCCGCGCCGGCCGCGATCGCGCGGGCCACCGGGTGCTCGGAGGCGTGCTCCAGGGCGCCCGCGAGCCGCAGCACCTCCTTCTCGTCGGCGCCGTCGGCGACGTACACCTCCTGAAGGGTCATGCGGCCGGTGGTGACCGTGCCCGTCTTGTCCAGGACGACGGTGTCGACGCGGCGGGTGGACTCCAGCACCTCGGGGCCCTTGATGAGGATGCCGAGCTGCGCGCCGCGCCCGGTGCCCACCATGAGCGCGGTCGGCGTCGCCAGGCCCAGCGCGCAGGGGCAGGCGATGATCAGTACGGCCACGGCCGCCGTGAACGCGGCCGTCGCGTCCCCGGTCGCCCCCAGCCAGCCGCCGCAGGTGGCGGCCGCGATCAGCAGGACGACGGGCACGAAGACCCCCGCGACCCGGTCGGCGAGCCGCTGCACCTGAGCCTTGCCGCTCTGCGCGTCCTCGACCAGCCGGGCCATGCGGGCCAGCTGCGTGTCCGCCCCGACCCGGGTGGCCTCGACGACCAGCCGGCCCCCGGCGTTGACGGTCGCCCCGGTCACCGCGTCCCCGACGCCCACGTCGACCGGCACGGACTCGCCGGTCAGCATGGAGGCGTCGACGGCGGAGACACCCTCCACGACCGTGCCGTCGGTGGCGATCTTCTCGCCGGGCCGGACCACGAACCGGTCGCCGACGGCGAGCCCGGACACCGGGACGCGCACCTCACGGCCGTCGCGCAGCACGGCCACGTCCTTCGCGCCCAGCTCCAGCAGCGCCCGCAGCGCGGCACCGGCACGCCGCTTGGACCGGGCCTCCAGATAGCGGCCCAGCAGGATGAACGCGGTGACACCGGCGGCGACCTCCAGATACAGCGTGGAGGAGGCGTCACCGCGCACGGGGGTCAGGTCGAAGCCGTGCCGCATGCCGGGCATCCCGGCGTCGCCGAGGAACAGCGCCCACAGCGACCAGCCGAACGCGGCGGCCGTACCGACCGAGACCAGGGTGTCCATGGTGGCCGCGCCGTGCCGCAGATTGGTCCACGCGGCCTTGTGGAAGGGCCACGCGCCCCAGACGACGACGGGTGCGGCGAGCGTCAGTGACAACCACTGCCAGTTGTCGAACTGCAGGGACGGCACCATCGCCAGCAGCACGACGGGCGCGGCGAGCACGGCGGAGACGACGACCCGCTGCCGCAGCGCCGTCAGCTCGGGGTCCGGCCGCGCCGCGGTGTCCTCCGGCTGTTCCTCGGCGGGCGGCGGCGCCGGCTCCTCGGCGGTGTACCCCGTCCTCTCCACCGTGGCGATCAGGTCGGCGACCGCGACACCGGCGGGGTGGACGACCTTCGCCTTCTGCGTCGCGAAGTTCACCGTGGCGCTGACGCCGTCCATCCGGTTGAGCTTCCTCTCCACGCGCGCCGCGCAGGAGGCGCAGGTCATCCCGCCGATGAGCAGCTCGACTTCGGATGTCTCGGCGGAGGCGGTGGAGGCGCTCATGGGTGCCGGTGCGGTGCTGGACATGCACGTACTCCTGGGAAACGGACCGGGCCGTACGGATCCAGTATCAACTGGTCGGTACGGCCCGGTCGGGGTCGGTCGCGCGAGGGTGCGCTGCCGTGCGGCTCAGGCCTTGCCGACCAGCTCGTAGCCGGCCTCGTCGACCGCGGCGCGCACGGCCTCCTCGTCCAGCGGGGCGGCGGAGACGACGGTGACCTCGCCGGCGGCGGCGACCGCCTTGACCGAGGTGACGCCGGGGATCCCGGAGATCTCGGCGGAGACGGAGCCCTCGCAGTGTCCGCAGCTCATGCCGCTCACCTTGTAGACGGTGGTGACGGAACCGGGGGTGTCGGTGTGGGCGGTCATGTCGTTACTCCTCATCGAGGCGTGTGGGTTCGGTGGGGGCCGCACGGGCCGCCACTTCTCCCAGAGTATACCCCTAGGGGGTATGACGTCATCTTCGGGTGGCCTCGGCGCGTCGGCGGTCGCCGGATACCGTGCGGGGAGACCGCCGGGGCGAGGGAGGGCGTATGCGCGCTGTGGTGTTCGAGCGGTTCGGCGAGCCGGCCGAGGTACGGCGGGTGCCGGACCCGGCGCCCGCCGAGCACGGCGTCGTCGTGCGGGTGGTGGCCACCGGGCTGTGCCGCAGCGACTGGCACGGCTGGCAGGGCCACGACCCCGGCATCACCCTCCCGCACGTCCCCGGGCACGAGCTGGCGGGCGTGGTGGAGGCCGTGGGCGCCCGGGTGACCGGCTGGCGGCCCGGCGACCGGGTCACCGTGCCCTTCGTCTGCGCCTGCGGCCGCTGCGCCGCCTGCGCGGCCGGCGACCAGCAGGTGTGCGAGCGGCAGACCCAGCCCGGCTTCACCCACTGGGGATCGTTCGCCGAGTACGTGGCCCTCGACCACGCCGACGTGAACCTCGTCGCCGTACCCGAGGAGATGGCCTTCGCGACGGCCGCCTCCCTCGGCTGCCGGTTCGCCACGGCGTTCCGCGCGGTGGTCCAGCAGGGCCGGGTCGCGGCGGGGGAGTGGGTCGCGGTGCACGGCTGCGGGGGCGTGGGCCTGTCGGCGGTGATGATCGCGGCGGCCTCGGGCGCCCGGGTCGTCGCGGTCGACGTCTCGCCCCGGGCCCTGGAACTGGCGCGCGGCTTCGGCGCGGTGGAGTGCGTGGGCGCCGCACGCGCCGGGGACACGGCGGCGGCCGTACGGGACCTCACCGGCGGCGGCGCCCACCTCTCCCTGGACGCCCTGGGCGCACCCGTCACCTGCGCCGCCTCCGTGAACTCGCTGCGCCGCCGCGGCCGTCACGTCCAGGTCGGCCTGCTGCCCTCGGCCGACGGCACCACGCCCGTGCCCATGGCCCGTGCCATCGCCCTGGAGCTGGAGCTGCTGGGCAGTCACGGCATGGCCGCCCACACCTACCCGGCGATGCTGGAACTGGTCCGCTCCGGCGCCCTGCGCCCCGACCTGCTGGTCACCTCCACGATCCCGCTGGCGGACGCGCCGGCCGCGCTGGCGGCGATGGGGACGGCGGCGGGCGCGGGCGTGACGGTCGTCGAGCCGTGACGGCCGCCGCGCCGCACTGAGCGCGACGCGCCGCGCGCTTGCGCCGGTGTACGCCTTTGCTGCACGCGTGTCACAAACGCCCCGTTCCTGTCACACATGTCGCGTGTACGCGGGCGTTGCGTCACACCCGGTCGACAGCCCCTGCCCGCCGTTCGTCCGCGTCGTTCACCGAGCAGACGCTTGATGATCGCCAGCGCTGCGCCCGGCTCCCCCGACGGCCGCCCGACGGCCGCCGCCGCGGCGCGCGCAGGGAGGTGCACGACATGACCGACCGCAGGCTCTGGTCGTACAAGGAGATCGCGGCGCACATCCATGTGCAGCCGGACACCGTCCGTTCCTACCGCAAGCACGGACTGCTGCCGCCGCCCGACCAGGTGGAGGGCGGCAAGCCCTACTGGTACGCCGACACCGTCCGGGCCTGGGTGGCCTCCCGTCCGCGCAACCGCGGCCGCCTCCAGGAGTGACACCCCCCGCCGCGCCCGCGGGCCACGGAAGTGGCCCGCGGGCACCCGGTGGACAGAAACTCGTCCGAATGTCCGGACAAAACATTGACAGGGCTTCGCGTACGGGACTAGAAAACCGGGGAGAGCCGGGAGAAGCCGGGAGGGCGGCCGCGCGCCGGGACCACCCGGGTGACGAAGGGAAGCCGATGGCGTACGACCTGATCACCATGGGGCGGATCGGCGTGGACCTGTACCCGCTGCAGACCGGGGTCCCGCTGTCCGAGGTGACCACCTTCGGGAAGTTCCTCGGCGGCTCCGCCACCAACGTCGCCGTCGCCGCCGCCCGCCTCGGCCGCCGTACCGCCGTGATCACCCGCACCGGCGACGACCCGTTCGGCACCTACCTGCACGAGGCGCTGCGCGGGTTCGGCGTCGACGACCGCTGGGTGACGCCCGTCCCCGGCCTGCCCACCCCGGTGACCTTCTGCGAGGTCTTCCCGCCGGACGACTTCCCGCTGTACTTCTACCGCCGCCCCAAGGCCCCGGACCTGGAGATCGACCCCCACCAGCTCGACCTCGCCGCGATCCGCGAGGCGCGCGTCTTCTGGGTCACCGGCACCGGTCTGAGCGAGGAGCCCAGCCGCACGGCCACCCTGAGCGCCCTCGCCCACCGGGCCAAGGCCGGCCACACGGTCTTCGACCTGGACTGGCGCCCGATGTTCTGGGCCGACCCGGACGCCGCCCGCCCCTTCTACGCCGAGGCCCTGCGCCACGCCACCGTCGCCGTCGGCAACCTGGACGAGGTGGAGGTCGCCACCGGCCACCGCGACCCGCACGCCGCCGCCCGCGCGCTGCTGGCCGCCGGGGCCGAGCTGGCCGTCGTCAAACAGGGACCCAAGGGCGTCCTCGCCGTCCACCGCGACGGCGACACTGCCGAGGTCCCGCCGCTGCCGGTGAACGTGCTGAACGGCCTCGGCGCCGGGGACGCCTTCGGCGGCTCGCTGTGCCACGGGCTGCTCGCCGGCTGGGACCTGGAGACCAGCATGCGCCACGCCAACGCCGCCGGTGCCATCGTCGCCTCCCGCCTGGAATGCTCCTCCGCGATGCCGACGCCCGCCGAGGTGGAGGCCGCCCTCGACGCGGGGGCGGTCCGGTGAGAGCGGGCAGGGTCGGCGGGGCCGACCACACGGTGCCGTACGAGGACGGCGGCGGGTCCGGGCGGACGACCCACGGCGGCCCCGGCGTCGAGGTCGATGTCGCCGAACTCGTCCGCATCCGCAGCCACCACCCCGAGGCGATCGCCGAGGCCGCCGCCCGCCGCGCGCGCCGGCCGCTGCTCGCCGAGGCCGGACGGCTGATGATCGTCGCCGCCGACCACCCGGCACGCGGCGCCCTCGGTGTCGGTGGCCGGCACCTGGCCATGGCCGACCGGGCCGACCTGCTGCGCCGGCTGTGCGTGGCGCTCGCCCGGCCCGGCGTCGACGGCGTCCTCGCCACCGCCGACGTCCTGGAGGACCTGCTGCTGCTCGGCGCCCTGGACGGCAAGGTCGTCATGGGTTCGATGAACCGTGGCGGCCTGGCCGGCGCCCGCTTCGAGCTGGACGACCGCTTCACCGGCCACCGCCCCGAGGACATCGAGCGGCTCGGCTTCGACGCCGGCAAGCTGCTGCTGCGCATCGACTACGACGACCCCGGCTCGCTCGCCACGCTGGAGGCCGCCGCCCGTGCCGTCGACGCGATGGCCGCGCGCCGGC
The DNA here is from genome assembly GCF_040637635.1 of Streptomyces sp. NPDC028635. Taxonomy (NCBI): domain Bacteria; kingdom Bacillati; phylum Actinomycetota; class Actinomycetes; order Kitasatosporales; family Streptomycetaceae; genus Streptomyces; species Streptomyces sp. NPDC028635. Next base: position 281,759 of record NZ_JBEZWX010000002.1, read on the forward strand.
TGCCGGTCTTCGTCGAGCCGTTCATCAGCCGCCGCGGCGGCGACGGCCGGCTGCGCAACGACCTGTCCGCCGACGCCGTGATCCGGTCGATCGCGATCGCCTCGGGCCTCGGCGGCAGTTCCGCCTACACCTGGCTGAAGGTGCCCGTCACCGACGACCCCGACGACATGCCCGCGGTGATGGCCGCCTCCACGCTGCCCGCCGTGCTGCTCGGCGGGGACGTCGGCGACGGCGACGACGACCGGGCCGCCGCGTTCGAGAAGTGGCGCGGCGCGCTGCGGCTGCCCACCGTGCGCGGCCTGATGGTCGGCCGTTCCCTGCTGTACCCGCCGGACGGCGACGTCGCCCGCGCCGTCGACGCGGCCGTCGCCCTGCTGCCGGGACGGCTGCCGTGACGACGACGGCCGTGACAGCTGACGTGACGACGGCTGCCGTGACGGCAATTCCCCGCCTCGCGCCCCGCGCTGCTTGTACGGTGCAGTCAGGGCCCGGTGCCACGGGTGAGGGAATCCCACCGAACGCCTCCGGCGCGGGAGGCCGCTTCGCCCTGGCAGGAGCGAAGTGCGAGCGACGACTCCCCGCCCGCTACGGCCCCGCGCCGGAGGTCCCCGCCACCGTTTCCGTCCCCCCGCGGACCCGCCCCATCCGCCCGTTTCCGCCCCGGTGTCCATTCCGACGCCCAAACGGCAGACAGAGTGTCGGGCGCGCCACCGGCCCCGGCCTGCTGGGATGGACCTGTGCCGCGATCGCGGTCCGACCGTCGCCGGTCCCGGCACACGAGCACTACCCACGGCACGTCTCGACCCGACGCCGCCATCTGCGAAGGAGTAACTGGGCATGACGAAGATCGTCAACCACTGGATCGGCGGCAAGACCGCCGAGGGCACGTCGGGCACCTACGGTCCGGTCACCGACCCGGCGAGCGGCGAGGTCACCACCAAGGTCGCCTTCGCGTCGGTGGAAGAGGTGGACGCGGCCGTCGCGGCGGCCCAGGACGCCTATCTCACCTGGGGCCAGTCGTCGCTGGCCCAGCGCACGTCGGTGATGTTCCGCTTCCGGGCGCTGCTGGACGAGCACCGCGACGAGATCGCCGAGCTGATCACCGCCGAGCACGGCAAGGTGCACTCCGACGCCCTCGGTGAGGTGGCCCGCGGCCTGGAGATCGTCGACCTGGCGTGCGGCATCAACGTCCAGCTCAAGGGCGAGCTGTCCACGCAGGTCGCCACCCGCGTCGACGTCTCCTCCATCCGCCAGCCGCTCGGTGTGGTCGCGGGCATCACCCCGTTCAACTTCCCGGCGATGGTGCCGATGTGGATGTTCCCCATCGCCATCGCCTGCGGCAACACCTTCGTGCTCAAGCCGAGCGAGAAGGACCCGTCGGCGTCGATGCGCATCGCCGAGCTGCTCGCCGAGGCCGGGCTGCCGGACGGCGTGTTCAACGTCGTGCACGGCGACAAGGTGGCCGTGGACCGGCTGCTGGAGCACCCGGACGTCAAGGCCGTGTCCTTCGTCGGCTCCACCCCGATCGCCCGCTACATCCACACCACGGCCGCCGCGAACGGCAAGCGGGTGCAGGCCCTCGGCGGCGCCAAGAACCACATGCTGGTCCTGCCCGACGCCGACCTCGACGCCGCCGCCGACGCGGCCGTCTCCGCCGCCTACGGCTCGGCCGGCGAGCGCTGCATGGCCATCTCCGCGGTCGTCGCGGTGGGCGCGATCGGCGACACGCTGGTGGAGAAGATCCGCGAGCGCGCCGAGAAGATCAAGATCGGCCCGGGCAACGACCCGGCGTCCGAGATGGGCCCGCTGATCACCAAGGCCCACCGCGACAAGGTCGCCTCCTACGTCGAGGGCGCCGCCGCCGACGGCTGCGAGGTCGTCCTGGACGGCACGGGCTACACCGTCGAGGGCTTCGAGGACGGCCACTGGATCGGCCTGTCGCTGCTGGACAAGGTGCCGACCAGCGCCAAGGCCTACCAGGACGAGATCTTCGGCCCCGTCCTGTGCGTGCTGCGCGCGGACACCTACGAGGAGGGCGTGGCCCTCATCAACGCCTCGCCGTTCGGCAACGGCACCGCGATCTTCACCCGGGACGGCGGCGCGGCCCGCCGCTTCCAGCTGGAGATCGAGGCCGGCATGGTCGGCGTGAACGTGCCGATCCCGGTCCCGGTGGGCTACCACTCCTTCGGCGGCTGGAAGGACTCCCTCTTCGGGGACCACCACATCTACGGCAACGACGGCACGCACTTCTACACCCGCGGCAAGGTCGTCACGACCCGCTGGCCCGACCCGTCCGACGCCCCGGCGGGCGTGGACCTGGGCTTCCCGCGCAACCACTGACACCCCCGCACGACACCGGTGCCCCGCGCCTTTCCAGGAGAGGAGCGGGGCACCCGCGTGTGGTCGGCGCCTTCGAAAGCCGTCCGGATACCGGACGGGCTGACATTTTTTTGACACGTTCGCTGCGGTTCCCGTTTACCACGGACGAAACGGATGACGAAGGGGTGGCCGCTGGATGACCTTGGAAATCAAGGTCACCTGTCGAAGAGTCTTGCTGGTACCGCCAACAGGACGTCACAGCCTGGGAAAGTGATGTCGCACACGGCCTTCCGCAAGTGCGAAATCCGAAGGTAACCGGCCATTGACGTGACGGTTTTCGTCGGGGTTCCATTCAGCGCCGGGAGTGGACGACACAGACGCAGACGATCCGCCGGAGGCGATAGCGCTCCCGCCCCCACCGCAGTCACACGAGTCGATCGGAACCGCCGCATGACCGACACGCTCCGCTCAGTCGAGAACGCCGTCCTGGAGACTGCTTCAGAGGCCCCCCGGAAGCTCAAGCGCTCGATCGGAGTGGTCGGCGGCACGCTGCTGACCCTGTCCTGCGTCACCCCCGCGTCCACGCTCTTCGTGATCGTGCCCGACCTGTTCTCCAGCCTCGGCACCGCGACCGCGCTGTGCATCGCCATCGGCGCCCTGCTCTGCATCCCGATCGCCTTCTGTTACTCCGAGCTCGGCACCCTCATCCCCAGCGCGGGCGGCGAGTACGCCATCGTCTCCACCCTGGCCGGACGGCTCGCCGGCTGGCTGGCCTTCGTGATGTCGCTCCTCGTAGTGATGATCGTCCCTCCGGTCATCGCGATGGGAACCGCCGACTACCTCGCCCCCATCGTCCACCTCGACCCGTCCATGACGGGCGCCGGCGTCATGATCGCGGCCACTCTGGCCGGCCTGCTGGACCTGCGGGCCAACGCCTGGATCACCGGCATCTTCCTGGTGCTGGAGGTCGTCGCCGCCGGTGTCGTCGCCCTGCTCGGCTTCAGCCACTCCCAGCGCGGCGCGGGCAGCCTCGTCAGCTCGCTGCGGGTGGCGGGCGACCACGCGCACGTCAGCCCGGTCACCGGGATGATGGTGCTGTCCGGGCTCGCCATCGCGCTCTTCGCCACCCAGGGCTTCTCCACCGCCATCTACCTCTCCGAGGAGCTGGAGAACCCGCGCCGCAACGTCGCCCGCACGGTCCTCGCGACGCTGGCCATCTCCAGCGTGGTCATCCTGGTGCCGGTCGTGGCGATCACCCTGGGCGCCGACGACCTGAACACCCTGAGCGGCGGCGACATCAGCAGCATGGTCATCGCCTGGAGCAACTCCGCCGTCGGCACCTTCGTCAGCCTGTGTGTCGCCCTCGCGATCATCAACGCGGGCATCGTCATGGTCATCCAGAACTCCCGCGTCCTGTTCGCCTCCGCCCGCGACAAGGCGTGGCCGTCGCCGGTCAACAACGCCCTGTCCAAGCTCGGCCGGTTCGGTTCCCCCTGGGTCGCCACCCTCGTCGTCGGCGTCCCCGGCGCCTTCCTCTGCTTCGTCAACCTGGACACGCTCTACGGCGTCACCGGCGTCGCCGTCACCGGCCTGTACCTGCTGGTCGCCGTCGCCTCGCTGCTCTCCCGCCGGGGCGCGCACGCCGGCCGGTCCGCCTGGCGGATGCGGCTGTGGCCGGCCATGCCGGTCCTGCTCATCGCCGTCCTGCTGTACATCCTGGTCGAGCAGGAGCCGTCGTACCTGATGTGGACCGGCGGCATCACCGCCGTCGCCACCCTCTACTGGGCCCTGTACCTGCGCCCGCGCCGCGACACCCGCTGGCTGGTGGCGATCCCGGAGGACGCCGAGAGCGCCGAGCACACCGAGATCCCCGCGCACACCGAGAACACGGCGGCCGCGACGGTCTGACCGGACCCGGCCCGCACGACGAGGCGGCGGCGTACCGCGACTGCGGTACGCCGCCGCCTCGCGTACTCCCCCGGGAGGGCACCGCCCTCGGCCCCCGGGCTGCCGCCGTTGTCAGCGGCACGCCGTACCGTTGACGCATGGATCTTCGCGGGCGCGTCCCGAGGGGCGTGCGAGGGCTGCTGCGCGGGCCCCGTCGGCTGCTGGCCGCCGGGGCCGCCCTGGTGGTGCTCGCCGGAGCCGGCACCTGGACGGCCGCCGCCGCCTCCGGCGACCCGGACCCGGTGCACCGCACCGACCAGGTGCTGGCCGTCGACGGGGTGCGCCTGGACACCTCCTGGTTCACCGCAGGCGCCCCGGGCCGCCGCCCCGCCGTCCTGCTGGGTCACGGCTTCGGCGGCAGCAAGGACGACGTACGGCAGCAGGCCGAGGACCTGGCCCGGGACGGCTACGCGGTGCTGACCTGGTCGGCCCGCGGCTTCGGCAGGTCGAGCGGCGAGATCGGGCTGAACGACCCACGCGGCGAGATCGCCGACGTGCGGGCGCTGATCGACTGGCTCGCCCGGCAGCCGCAGGTGCGGCTCGACAAGCCCGGCGACCCGCGCGTGGGCGTCGCCGGCGCCTCCTACGGCGGAGCCACCGCCCTGCTCGCCGCCGGCCACGACCAGCGGGTGGACGCCATCGCCCCGGCGATCACCTACTGGAACCTCGCCGACGCCCTGTTCCCCGGTGGCGTGTTCAAGAAGCTGTGGACCGGTGTCTTCTTCTCCACCGGCGGCGGCTGCGCCAAGTTCGAGCCCGAGCTGTGCCGGATGTACCAGCGCGTCGCCGAGACGGGCCGGCCGGACGCCGAAGCACGGCGGCTGCTCGAGCAGCGCTCCCCGTCCGCCGTCGCCGGCCGCATCAAGGTGCCCACCCTGCTGGTGCAGGGGCAGAGCGACTCCCTCTTCCCGCTCGGTCAGGCCGACGCCGCCGCGCGGGCCATCCGCGCCAACGGCGCCCCCGTCGACGTCGACTGGATCGCGGGCGGCCACGACGGCGGAGACCTGGAGGCGGGCCGCGTCCAGGGCCGGGTCACCGCCTGGTTCGACCGCTACCTCAAGGGCGGGAAGAGCACCGCCACCGGGCCCGCCTTCCGCGTCACCCGCACCGGAGGCGTCGACTCCACCGACGGCACCGCCCAGCTGCGCGGCGCGAGCGGCGACACCTACCCGGGCCTGCACGGCAGCCCGCGCGCCATCCCGCTGACCGGAGGCCCCCAGCGCGTCGACAACCCGGCCGGCGCCTCCCCGCCCGCCGTCTCCGCCCTGCCCGGCCTCGGCGGCGGCACCGGCCTCGCCCAGCTGTCCTCCCTCGGCCTCGGCGTCTCCCTCGACTTCCCCGGGCAGTACGCCGCCTTCGAGTCGGCCCCGCTGACCCGCGACCTGACGATCACCGGCTCCCCGACCGCCACCGTGCACCTCACCTCCACCAGCGACGACACCGTCCTGTTCGGCAAGGTCTACGACGTCGGGCCCGGCGCCGCCCGCCCCGTGCTGCCCGCCCAGCTCGTCGCCCCCGTCCGCGTGGAGGGCGCCCGGCGGGGCAAGGACGTCACCCTCACCCTCCCGGCGATCGACCACGAGGTGCAGCGCGGTCACCGGCTGCGCCTGGTCCTCGCCTCCACCGACCTCGCCTACGCCTCCCCGGCCGCCCCGGCGACGTACACCGTCTCCCTCAAGAGCGACCTGAGCGTGCCCACCGCGCCCGGGGTCACGACCGCCGCCACGCCGCTGCCGTCCTGGGTGTGGTGGCTGCCCCTCGCGGGCGCCGTCGCCGCCCTCGCCCTGCTGCTCACCGCCCGCCGCCCCACCTCCGCCCCGGCGCCCGACCCCGCCCTGGCCGACGTGCCGCTGCAGATCACCGGGCTGAGCAAGAAGTACGCGCGGGGCCAGAGCTACAGCGTGCGCGAGCTGTCCTTCCGCGTGGACAAGGGCCAGGTCCTCGGCCTGCTCGGGCCGAACGGCGCCGGGAAGACCACCACCCTGCGCATGCTGATGGGCCTGATCCGGCCCGACGGCGGGGAGATCCGGGTCTTCGGGCACGCGATCCGGCCCGGCGCGCCGGTGCTGTCCCGGGTCGGCGCGTTCGTGGAGGGCGCCGGCTTCCTGCCGCACCTGTCGGGCCGGGAGAACCTCGAGCTGTACTGGCGGGCCACCGGCCGCCCGCCCGGCGACGCCCACCTCGACGAGGCCCTGGAGATCGCCGGCCTGGGCGGCGCCCTCGACCGCGCCGTGCGCACCTACTCGCAGGGCATGCGCCAGCGCCTGGCCATCGCCCAGGCCATGCTCGGCCTGCCGGACCTGCTCATCCTGGACGAGCCGACCAACGGGCTCGACCCGCCCCAGATCCGCGAGATGCGCGAGGTGATGACCCGCTACGCGGCCGCCGGCCGCACGGTGATCGTCTCCAGCCATCTGCTGGCGGAGGTCGAGCAGACCTGCACCCACCTGGTGGTCATGGACCGCGGCCGGCTCGTCCAGGCCGGCGAGGTCGCCGAGATCACCGGTTCCGGCGACACCCTGCTCGTCGGCACCGCCGCCCCCGTGCAGGACGTGCTCGTGGAGAAGGTCGCCGCGCTGCCCGGCGTCGCCTCCGCGGTCCGCGCCGACACCGGACTCCTGGTGAGACTCGGCGCGGAGGGCACCGCGCAGGCCCTCGTCGCCGAGCTGGTCCGGCTCGACGTACCCGTGACGTCCGTCGGCCCGCACCGCCGCCTGGAGGACGCCTTCCTCACGCTGATCGGAGGTTCCGCATGAGCACGCTGACCGAGCGGGGCGCCACGGCCTCCGGCTACCGTCCCGGCCGTACCCTGCCGCTGCGGGTCGAGCTGGTCCGCCAGCTGCGGCGGCGCCGCACGCTCGTCATGGGCGCGATCCTCGCGCTGCTGCCGTTCGTGCTGGTCGTCGCCTTCGCCATCGGCGGCGACCCGGGCGGCCGCAACGGCCGGGTCACCCTGATGGACACGGCCACCGCGTCCGGCGCCAACTTCGCCGCCGTCAACCTGTTCGTCTCCGCGGGCTTCCTGCTGGTCGTCCCGGTCGCCCTGTTCTGCGGGGACACCGTCGCCTCGGAGGCGAGCTGGTCCTCCCTGCGCTATCTGCTGGCCGCGCCCGTGCCCCGCTCCCGGCTGCTGACGTCGAAGCTGCTCGTCGGGCTCGGCCTCAGCCTGGCCGCGATGGTGCTGCTGCCGCTCGTCGCCCTCGCCGTCGGCACCGCCGCGTACGGCTGGGGGCCGCTGCAGCTCCCCACCGGCGGCGCCCTCGACGCCGGCACGGCGGCGCAGCGGCTCGCGGTGGTCGTGGCCTACGTCTTCGTCTCCCAGCTGGTCACCGCGGCCCTCGCCTTCTGGCTCTCGACGCGGACCGACGCCCCGCTCGGCGCGGTCGGCGGCGCGGTCGGCCTGACCATCGTCGGCAACGTCCTCGACGCCGTCACCGCCCTCGGCCACTGGCGCGACTTCCTGCCGGCGCACTGGCAGTTCGCCTGGGCGGACGCCGTCCAGCCCCGCCCGGAGTGGTCCGGCATGATCCAGGGCAGTGCCGTGTCGGTCACGTACGCGCTGGTGCTGTTCGCGCTGGCCTACCGGGGCTTCGCCCGCAAGGACGTCGTCAGCTGACCCTGACCCTGACCCTGACCCTGACAGGGCCCTTGCTCGTGCCGCTTGCCCTGCCCCCGGACAGACGAACGGCGGGCCGCCGGGGGAAACCCGGTGACCCGCCGTCTCGCGGAGGCGATGCGTCCGGTCAGCCGTTCTCGGCGAGGACCGAGATGTCGTCGAGGACGTGCGACAGCGCGTCGTCGCCCTTCGCCTGCGTGGAGTTCTCGGCGCACTGCTGGTACTGCGGCGAGGACAGGACCGGGATGTCCTGAACACCGACGTTGACCAGGGCGAGGATGTTCTGGACATCGGCCTTGGCCGGCAGGCCGACACAGGGCTTGTTCAGCGAGCCCTGGACCAGCGAGAGCTGCGGGCTCTGGTCACCGAGCGTGGCCGAGTTGCCGAACTCCGACTTGGCGCCGTTGCCGCTGGCGGACCAGGTGCCGTCACCGTCACCGTGGGCGAGGGCCATGGGGGCGGTCGCCGCCGTCACACCGGCGAGCGTCGCGGTGAGAGCCGCGGTGGCCCACAGCTTCTTCATGTTCTTTTCCCTTCGAAAAAGCGGACTCCAGGGGAGGAGCTGCATGATCGTCAACGGTCGGGGGGCCGCCCGGGTTGCGGCTTGTGCCCCGATTGGAGTAGCGCACTCCGGTGCGGGTCGCGCGCCTCACCGGAAAACCCGGTGAGCTTTCCCCGGTACGACGAAGCAGCGAGCCGCCGGGGGAGCGGCGGCTCGCTGAGGGACCGGCGGGGCCGGCCCAGGACTCGACGGGGCGAGCCCGATGCCCGGGAGGGACCCGTCAGCCGTTCGAGGCGAGGACCGCGAGGTCGTCGAGGACGTGCGACAGCGAGTCGTCACCCTTGGCCTGCGTGGAGTTCTCCACGCACTGCTGGTTCTGCGGCGAGGACAGGATCGGGATGTCCTGGACGCCGACGTTGACCAGGGCGAGGATGTTCTGGACGTCGGCCTTGGCCGGCAGGCCGATGCAGGGCTTGTTGAAGGAGCCCTGGATCAGCGCGAGCTGCGGGCTCATGTTCCCGTAGGTGGCCGAGTTGCCGAACGACTGCTGAGCGCCGTTGCCGCTGGCGGACCAGGTGCCGTTGCCGTCGCCGTGCGCGAACGCCTGCGGCGCGACGGCAGCGGAGGCGCCGACGACGGAGGCGGCGACCGCGGCGGAAGCCAGTACCTTCTTGATCACTTGCTTGTCCCTTCTGAAGAAACCCCGTCACCGGAGCGTCCTGGTCAACTCCCCACGGCGGCCTTGGTTCCTGCCATTCACTCCGATGGCCCACACCGCGGAACCGGCCGGGCCCCCGGCCCCGCGCGGCTTTCCGTGAATTCCGCGCCGCCGAACGCGCCGATCGGGTGAAGACCCGCAACCATTCCGCCCGCGCCGGGTTGATGCGGAGGCAGGAACACGCGTCTTGGCCAGGTGCCAGGAAAGGAAAAGCGAAATGCTGAAGAAGGCAATGGCCGCGGTGGCGGTCGCCGCGTCGGTCGCCGGTGTCACGGCTGCGGCAGCCCCCCAGGCGCTTGCCACCGGCGACGGCAACTCCACGTGGTCCGCGAGCGGCAACGGCGCCCACGAGTCGTTCGGTAACAGCGTGACCAAGGGCAAGATGAGCCCGCAGGCCACCCTGGTCCAGGGCTCCCTCAACAAGCTCTGTGTCGGTCTGCCCGCCAAGGCGGACGTGCAGAACATCGTCGCCCTGGTCAACGTGGGCGTCCAGGACATCCCGGTCCTGTCCGCGCCGCAGTTCCAGGAGTGCGCCGAGAACTCCACCCAGGCCAAGGGCGACGACCCGGCGTCGCACATCCTGGACGACATCTCCGTCCTGGCCGCGAACGGCTGATCCACGCCGTACGCCTCGCGCACCGGCCGTCCGCACTCCTCGTGCGGGCGGCCGGGGCACGCTCCGGGCCCCTCGGCCGCCCGGTGCGTTCTCCCTTTGCCTGCAAACGGGTGCATACGGATACCTATGTGTTCATGTGACAAGGCGTTCGAGTGAATTACCCGGCGACACACGTTCCGTCGGTTCAGCGGATGTCTATCTCTCGTTCTGCAGCCTGCAGGTCATGGTGCGAGCCGTTCCGACTGCGCTCGCTCGGTTCTGCCCGAAAGGGCCGGCCGACACGGTGCATGACCGCAGAGAAGGGAAATTCCATGAAGAAGTGTGCCGCTGTCGTCGCCGGCCTGGTCCTGGCTCTCGGCGCTGCCGCCCCCGCGTTCGCCGACGGCGGCGCGTCGGCCGAGGGTGCCGCCGTCAACTCCCCGGGGTTCCTGTCCGGCAACGTCGTCCAGGTTCCGATCAACCTGCAGGCCAACGTCTGCGGCAACAGCATCAACGTGATCGGTCTGCTCAACCCGGCGTTCGGCAACGTCTGCGTCAACGACTGACGCTTCGGACATCTCATAGCCGCTCGGCTGTGACAGGGCCGGCCTTGGACCACGGCTTCACTGTGCCAAGGCCGGCCTTTTCCTACCTCTCCCAGCAGGAAGACCACGAGATTGCGACAGAGCCTGAGCAGGGGAATGGTCGCTGCCGCCGCCGCGACGAGCATTCTGTCCCTGTACGGAAGCCCCGCCCTCGCGGGCGCGGACGCGGCCGGGACGGCCCACAACTCGCCGGGCGCCCTGTCCGGCAACAGCGTCCAGGTCCCGGTCGAAGTGCCGCTGAACGCCTGCGGCAACACCATCGACGTCATCGCCGCCCTCGACCCCGCGTTCGGCAACTCCTGTGCCGACGCCGGGCACTCCCACGCCCCGCGCGCCCACACCAGGTCGTCCGACGACGACGGCTACGGCGACGACTTCCCCGGCGCCGGCGTGGGTCACGTCCCCGGCGGCGTCCATGTCCCGGACGTCCCGGGCGGAGTCCATGTCCCGGACGTCCCGGGCGCGGGCCACGGCCACTCGTCCGGTGGCGGGTACGGCGACACCTCCGGCGGGGGCTACGGCGACACCCCGGGCGGTGGGCACGACACGTCCGGCGGGGGCTACGGCGACACCCCGGGCGGAGATCACGACACCCCCGGCGGGGGCTACGGCGACACGCCCGGTGGCGGATACGGGGACCACTCGTCACCGCCGCACACCACGCCGCCGCCGCACACGAGCCCGCCGGTGACGACGCCGCCTCCCACGACGAAGCCGCCACACACGTCGCCCCCACCGCACACCTCGCCGCCCCCGCACACGTCTCCGCCGCCGCACACGAGTCCGCCGGTGACGACGCCGCCTCCCACGACGAAGCCGCCGCACACGTCGCCGCCTCCCACCACGAGGCCGCCGCACACGTCGCCGCCGCCCCACACCTCACCTCCGCACACGACGCCTCCGCCCCACACGACCCCGCCGTACAGCACTCCGCCCGGCGGGGAACACGGTGGGCACGGGCACCACGGGCATCACCACCCGAGCCTGCCCGACACCGGCAGCGCCGCCATGCTGGCCGCGTCCGGGGCCAGCGCCGCGCTGATCGCGGGCGGCGTGATCCTGTACCGACGGGGCCGTTCCGCGTCCCACCGATGACGCCTTCGGGCTCCGGCCCCGCACCCGCCCCCGGGTGCGGGGCCTTCCCATGCCCGGGCCCCGACCGTCACCTGTGCGGTGGAGCGCCTCACCCGGACGCGGCGGCACGGTGGCAGATCGTCCTCTCATATGACTGAGTGTCAGTAACTCACGGCGTGTCAGCCGGCTGCGGCCGGCGGCGCGGGAGTCGAGAGAGGAGCAGGCATGGCCCCACAGCAGCGACGCGCACGGTGCCGGCGGACGGCGGTCCTCGCGGCCGTGGTCGCCGCGTCGGCGGCCCTGGCCCCGGTCCCCGGCTTCGCCGCCGGCCCGGCCCGGGCCGGCGACCCGCCGGCTCCCGCACCGGTCACCTCGGCGCCACCGGCCGCGCCCGCACCGGCACCGTCCGCGGCGACCCCGCCCGGTACGGCGCCCACCGCGCCCACCGCGCCCGCCGCGCCCACCCCCGCCCCGTCCGGCGCGTCGAAGAGCCCCGAACCGGTCGCCCCGGCCTTCGGCGCCTACCTCGACTACGGGCCGCGCGGGGTGGCACGGATGGCCGCGCTCAGCCAGTGGCTGGGCGGCGCCGAGATCCGCGTCGGCCACACCTATCTGCCCGGCGACCGCTGGCGGAACATCGAGGGCCCGCCCGGCTTCCTCGACGTCTGGGCCGACTGGCGGCGGCAGCAGGCCGACCGGATGCTCGTGCTGAACGTGCCCATGCTGGAGCGCAACGAGGAGGGCGTCCCCGACGCGGAGGTCCGCCGGATGCTGCGGCAGGGCGCCGCCGGGCAGTACGACCACCACTTCCGCCGGCTCGCCGAGCGGCTGGTGCAGCTCCAGGTGCCGGACACGGTGATCGTGCTCGGCTGGGAGATGAACGGCATCACCTACACCCACCGCTGCGGCCCCGACCCCGCGGCCTGGAAGACGTACTGGCAGCGGATCGTCACCGCCATGCGGTCGGTGCCGGGGCAGCGCTTCCGCTTCGACTTCACCCCGAGCCGCGGCCGGGACGCCGTGCCCTGGACCGAGTGCTACCCCGGTGACGACACGGTCGACATCATCGGCATGGACGCCTACGACCAGCCGTCCGGGATGCCCTTCGCCGAGCAGGTGCGCGAACCCTACGGCCTCCAGGCGCACGTGGACTTCGCCAAGGCCCACCACAAGGCGATCTCGTTCCCGGAGTGGGGCCTGTTCCGCAACGGCGACAACCCGGAGTACATGCGCGGCATGCTCGCCTGGATGGCCGAGCACAAGCCGGTGTACAACACGCTGACCGACTACTGCCCGCACGGCGTCTGGCAGTGCTCCGGCAACCCGCGCGCCGCCCAGGTCTACCGGACGATCCTGTCCGGCCAGGGCCACCCGACCGCCCCGCAGCCGGCCAAGCCCACCACCCCGACCACGCCCGCCACCCCGGCCGAGCCCACCGTGCCGGCCACGCCGGTCACCCCCGAGCCCCCGACGACGCCGAAGCCGTCGAAGAGCTGCTCGCCGCTGGATCTCGGCGACTGGGTGGAGTACTGGCTCGGTGGGAAGCTGTGCGTCAAGGTCGACTGGTGGTCCCGCGGCCGATAGGGCCCGGCGTGGCGCCGCCGGAAGTCCCGCATCCGCCGGGGATCACCGGCGGCGCCGCAGCAGCTCCTTGGCGGCGCGCCGCGCGGTCACCCCGGCGAGCGCCGACGCCAGCAGCGGCGCGGTACGCCGGCGGGCCAGCAGCAGCCGCCGGCTGACCACCGGTTCGGGCCGCCAGTGCCGCTTGTACGGCTCGTCACCGCGCAGCAGGCTCAGCGTGCCGGGCCCGCGGGCCTGCCCGGCGCAGGCGTCCAGCAGCATCACGGCCACGTCGGCCTTGCGCTCGCGCAGGCAGGGATGGGCGCCGTACAGGTAACCGCCCGTCAGAAGCGGTGAGCACAGGGTCAGATCGACGGCCACCACCTCGCCGTCCAGCAGGAACTCGGTGACCACCGCGTCGCCCGAGCACACCATCGCCTGCGCCGCGCGCACCAGGTGGTCGCGGAACCGCGGCCGCAGATGCTCACCGGTCACCCCGCGGCCCTGCCACTGCAACCGGTGCAGCTCGAGCAGGCGCTCCACCGCCTCGGGCACCCGGTCCGGGTCCACGCTCCGGCGCCGCACCCCGAGCGCGTCGAGCTTGCGCAGCTTGGCCCGCACCCGCTGCTGCGCCTTCGCCGAGGGCAGCCGCGCCACCAGGTCGGCGAGCGGGACGGCCGGCAGCTCCAGGCACAGGGAGTCCTCCACCCGGCGCCGGGGGCCGGGCCAGCGGTCGTGGATGGCCTGCGCCGCGCCGCCGGGCCGTACCTCGCGCAGGTCGATCAGCGCGGTGCGGGCGGCGTTCGCGAGCAGCCCGGTCAGGGCGGTGAGCGCGGCGTCGGCGTGTTCGTCGTCCACCAGCACGTCGCCGTAGTCGGAGATCGCCCCGCCCAGCGGCACCAGCGCGGGCAGCGGCCGGTGCACGGCGGTCAGCGCGGCGGCGGCGACCAGGTCCGCGCCGTGCCGCACCAGCAGCAGCCGCAGCCGGCCCGGACGGCCGTACGACAGCCACCAGGAGTGCAGCCAGGGGTGGGTCTGGAACGGGGTCGCGGTGGAGCAGCGCCGGTGCAGCCGGGTCCAGGCCGGGCCGAGGGCGGCGAAGGCGGCCTCGTCGGTGACGACCTCGGTGGCGTACGCCGTCGGCGCCTGGGTGGGGAGCAGGGTCACAGCGTTCCCTGCGCGTCGGCGGCCAGGGCCGGGCTCGGCACGGACGCGGGGCGCGCACCGGCGGCGTCCTCGCCCTCGCGGCGCGGGCGGACCAGCAGCGCCAGCCCGCCGAGCAGGCCGCCCGCGCTCGCCCCCACCAGCGTGGTGAGCGCGGGGGAGGCCGAGGACGGCCCGGACGGCTTCAGCGCGCGGGCGAACTGCCGCAGTTCGACATGGGTGGTGCCCTTGTTGTCGTCGGCGTGCTTCGTCAGGGCGCGGGCGACGGCGTTGGCCATGTCGGCGGCCAGGGCGGGCCGGGAGGAGGTGGCCGTGACGGAGACCATGGGGGCGTCCGGGGACGTCGCCGTCTGCACGCTGCTCTGCAGCTCCGCCACCGGTACCCCGGCCCACACCTGGGCGTCGCCGAGCACCGCGAGCTGGGTGGCGACCCGGCCGTAGGCCTGCGCGAAGCCGAGCGCGGACGCGGGGTCCGCCTTGTCGGTGGGGACGGCGACGACGTAGGCGGTCGCCGTGTACTGAGCGGGCGTCAGCACGCCGTACGCCCCTCCGGCCAGGGCACCGGTCAGCGCGCCGGCCGCGAGCAGCGCCCACGGCGGCAGCGCCCGGGCCCGGGCGAGAAGGGGACGGCGGTGGGCGCGGGCGGGGGTGTCGGTCATGACGTGCCGGCTTTCTGCGCGGGTGCGGTGGTGCGTGACGGGGTGGAGGTGGCGGTGAGGGCGGCCGTGTAGACGTCCATGAGCCGGGCGGCGCTGCGGGCGATGGCGTAATGGCGGGCGGCCTCCGGGGCGGTGCGCGGGAGCGGCCCCCGGGCGCGTACCTCGGCGATCGCCGCGGCGAACTCCGCGGAGCCGCCCGTGACCCGGCGGGCGCCGGCCGCGGTGTGCGGGGGCAGGTCCTCCAGGGCCGGGCAGGAGGCGTACAGCACGGGCAGGCCCGAGGCGAGGCCCTCGACGACGGCCAGGCCGAACGCCTCCTCCGCGGACGGCGAGACCAGGACGTCCATCGCGCAGGCCAGCGCCGGCAGGTCGGGTCCCGGGCCGCCGTCGGGCAGGGCGGGCCGTTCGCCGGTGAACAGCACCCGGTCGGCGACCCCGGCCTCCTGTGCGGCGCGGCGCAGCGACGGCTCCTGCGGGCCGCCGCCCACCAGCAGCAGCCGGCAGTCGCCGGGCAGGCGGGCGACCGCGCGGATCAGCACGTCGAAACGTTTGCCGGGGGCGAGCCGCCCGATGCCGCCGACGACGTAGGCGTCCTCCGGCAGGCCCAGGTAGCGGCGGGTGTGCAGCCGGCGCAGGGGGTCGAAGCGGAAGCGGTCCGCGTCGATGCCGTTGGGGACGACGGCGACGCGGTCGGCGGGCACACCCCACCGCCCGAGCCGGGCGGCGACCGTCGGGGAGACGGCGACGGTCGCGGCGCCGAGGCGCTCACCGGCCAGGTACAGCGCGCGCACCCCGGTGGAGAGCGGACGGCCTTCCATCTGGGTGTCGCCGAGGGAGTGCTCGGTGGCGACGACCGCCCGCACCCCGGCCAGGCGGGCCGCGATCCTGCCGTACAGGCAGGCCCGGTACAGGTGGGTGTGGACGAGGTCGTAGCCGCCCGCGCGGATGACCTTCACCAGGCGGGGCAGCGCGGCCAGGTCGCGGTTGCCGGCCATGGCGAGGTCGATGACCCGCACCCCGTCGGCGACCAGCCCCGCGGCGACCGGGCCGGGGTTGGTCAGGGTGACGACGTCGCACGGGACGGGCAGATGCCGCAGCAGCAGCCGCAGTTGCTGCTCGGCGCCGCCGACACCGAGGCCGGTGATGATGTGCAGGGCCTTCATCGCGCTCCTTCCCGGCCCGAGGCCGGCGCACCAGGCGTACTCGCCGCACTCGCCCCACTCGTCCTGCTCGCCGCACCCGGCGCGAGCGGCCGGCGGCGCAGCCGGTGCAGCCGGTGTTTGAGGTAGAGCCGCACGGCGGTGTCGCGCTGGCCGACGTGGACGCGGGGCAGCGCGTGCGGCCCGGTCAGCGCGCCCGGGTCGATGGCGCAGGCGTAGCTGTACCCGGCGCCGCGCACGGCGGCCACCGCGCGGTCGTCGACGGCGCCGTAGGGGTAGCAGAAGCCGCGCACCTCCCGGCCGGTGACCTCGGTGAGCAGGGCGCGGCTCGCGGCGGTCTCGGCGTGCAGCGTCGCCTCGTCGGCACGGGTGAGGTCGACATGGGTCAGACCGTGCGAGCCGATCTCGACTCCGGCCGCCGCCGCCGCCCGCCGCACCCCGTCGGCGGTCAGCAGCGGCTTGCGCGGGCCGAGCGGATCCCAGGCGTTGTCGCCGCCGAGCCGGCCGGGCAGCACGAACAGGGTGGCGCCGAAGCCGAAGCGGCGCAGCAGCGGCAGCGCGTGGTCGACGAAGTCGGCGTACCCGTCGTCGAAGGTCAGCCCGACCAGGCCGCGCCCGGCGCCCTGGGCGCGGGCGGCGAGCAGGTCGGCCAGGGACACCCCGCGCAGCCCGTGCCGGCGCAGCCACCGGAACTGCGCGGCGAGCCGGTCGGGGGTGACGGTGATGCGGTAGGGGTCGTCCCGGCTCTCGTGCACCGAGTGGTACATCGCGACCCAGGGGAAGGGGCCCGGTCCGACGCGGACGCCCCGGGTGGAGTGCTCAACGGGTGCGGCCATGCGTGATCCTCCGTGTGACGGTTCCTACGGAGCGGAATACGGGGGCGCAGCCCTCGGCGCCCAGGACGAGACAGAGCAGGGCGAACACCCCCGTGACGGTGGCCGCGCCCGCGGCCAGACCCGCCACCGCGGACTCCGGGCGGCTCGCCGCGAACGCCCCGGCCGCCGCCGCGGCCACCGCCGCCGTGAGCGGCCGGACCAGCTCGCGCAGCACGCGCGGCACACGGACCGGGACGCCGAGGGCGCCGGCCCGCGCGAGCAGCAGCACGGCGGTGACGCTGATGCCGCAGGCGTTGGCCGCCGCGATGCCGCGCACCCCCCAGGGGCCCACGGTCGCCGCGCCCAGCCAGCAGGTCGCGGCGATCCCGGCGGCCATCGCGGCGAGGGGGTACCAGGTGGCGCGGCCCGCCGAGAAGTACGCGCGCACCAGCACGCCGACCAGGGTCTGGCCGAGCAGCCCGAGCGCGTACACCCGCATCACCCCGGCCGTCGCAGCCGTGTCGCGTGCGGTGAACGCGCCGCGCTGGAAGAGGAGTTCGACGATCTGCGGGGCGCAGGCCCAGGCGACCGCGGTGCCGAGCAGCACCAGGCAGGTGGCCAGCGCCAGGTCCCGCTCCACCCGGCCGCGGGCCCGCTCGGTGTCGCCGTCGGCCAGCGCGCGGGCCACCACCGGGAAGGTGACCGTGCACAGCATCACCGACAGCGTCATCGGGATCTGCGCGACCTTCTGCGCGTAGTTCAGGTGCGAGATCGCCCCGGCCGGAAGGGCGGAGCCCAGGTACCGCTCGATCAGCACCTGCGACTGCCGGCACAGCGCGAACAGCAGCACGCTGCCGAACAGCGCCAGCGCCACCGGCTGCGCCCCGGGCACCTGCCCGGCAGCCGTCGGCGGAACGCTGTGCCGCCGCAACTGCCGTACCAGCGACGGAAGTTGTACGGCGACCATGAGGCAGCCGCCGACCGCGACACCGGCCGCGGCGGCCCGCACCCCGAGCCGCCCGCCGAGCAGCGGCATCACGGTGATGATGCCCGCGTTGTACGCCACGTAGATCGCCGCCGGGGCGGTGAAGCGGCGGTGCGCCCGCAGCAGGGCGCTGCCGTACCCGGCGAGCCCGAAACTGAGCACGCAGGTCGCCGTGAGCCGGGTGCAGTCCGCGGCGAGCGCGGCGTCGGGCAGGCCGGGGGCGAGGACCTCCACGACGTAGGGCGCGGTCGCGATCAGCAGCGCGCCGGTCGCGGCGAAGGCGAGCGCGAGGCGGGGCAGGGTCGCGGCGAGCAGCGCGCGCACCGGGTCGCCCGGCGCGCCCTGGGCCCGCCGCGCCAGCGCCCCGCTGAACGCCGGCACCAGCGCGAACGCCAGCCCGTCCTCGATGAGCAGGGTCGCCGCGAACTCCGGCACGGTCCAGGCGACCAGGAACGCGTCCGTGCCGCTCCCGGCGCCGAACAGCCGCGCCAGCGCCTGGTCCCGCACCAGCCCGAGCAGCGCCCCGGCGACGGAGAGCGCGGCCGTGACGAGCGCGGCCCGGGCCAGGAAACGGGGCGAGGCGGGGGTGAGGTGGTCGGCGGGAGAGCCATGGGGCGCGGTCGCGGGCGGCGGCAGGGAAACGGCGGGCGGCGGCAGGGGGACGGCGGGCGCCGGTGGGCGGGCCTCAGCGGCCGGGGCCGGCGGACCGGTGCGCGGGGTACCGGGAGGGGTGACCGTCATCGCGGCGGCTCCCCTCGCCCGGAGGGCTGCGTCAGCGCCCACCACGCTGTCAGGCCCAGGCACACCGCGGTCAGCACCGTCGAGGGGCCGCCGATGTCGGCGTACGCGAAGTCGACGAGCTGCCACAGCAGCAATCCGCAGGCGATCAGCGCGCAGTCGAGGGCGGGGTCCGCGTGCCGCCGGGTGCGCACCAGTCCGCGCAGGGCGCACACCAGCAGCGCCAGCCAGCTGCCGGCCAGGGCGAGCAGGCCGACGAGACCCTGTTCGCTCAGCACCAGCAGGTACATGTTGTGCGGGGACAGCAGCGGCTGCCGGCGGTACGCCGCGCCCGCGCCCTCGGTGTCGCTGCCCGAGGACAGCGCGAGGGAGGCGTGCGCGTCGCGGTGCTCGGGGAAGCCCTTCAACCCGACGCCGGTCAGCGGCTGTTCGCGCCACATGTCCACGGCGGCCGCCCACAGGGTGTACCGGTCGGTCACCGACTGGTCCGGCGCGTCCGTGACCCGCGTGATGCTGTCGATCCGCTCCTGCAGCATCGCCGAGCCGACACCGAGCCCGCCCACCAGGACCACGCCCGCCGCCACCACGGCCGCCGCGACCTTCAGCGCCCGCCGCACCCCGCCCAGCACCAGCTGTACGGCGCAGGTCACGGCGGTCGCGATCCACGCGCCGCGGCTGAAGGACACCGCGAGCGGCAGCAGCAGGGCCACGGCGCACACGGCGGCGGCCGTGCGGCGCCGTACGTCCGCGTGACCGAGCGCGAGACCGACGGCGGTCACCAGACCGAGGGAGACCACGGTCGCCATGCCCATCACGTCCTGCGGGCCGAACGTGCCGACGGCGCGGACGTCCTCGCCCTGGTAGGAGGCGCCGGTGGCGGTGACGAACTGCTGCACACCCACCGCCCCCTGCCACAGCGCGAGCCCGATCAGCGCCCAGGCGAGCAGCCGCGCGTCGCGCCGGTCCCGGACGGTGAGCAGCACCGCCGCCGGGACCAGGACGAAGATCTGGAGGTAGCGGCCGAGACCGCTGATCCCGGCCCCGGCCGAGGCCGCGTGCAGCGCCGCGAGCGACACCCCGGCCACCGGCAGCGCGAGCACCACCGCCGCCGTACGGGACAGGGGGCGCCGCCGCTGCCGCAGCAGCCGTACGACGCACACCAGGACCACCAGCGCGGACACCGCGTCGGCGGGGCCCGCGCCGCCCTCGGCGTCCGGGTTCTGCGGCAGGGCGAGCAGGGCGAGCACGGCCACCACCGCCCACACCGGCGACTTCGGCGGGCGCAGCGGCTGCGGCAGGGCGAGGCTCATGGGGCGTCAGCTCCCGCTGGGGCGCAGCAGCGCGGCCGCGGTGCGCAGCAGGATGCACACGTCCTGCCACAGCGACCAGTTGTCGATGTAGGCGTTGTCGAAGCGGGCCCGGTCCTCGATGGAGGTGTCGCCGCGCAGCCCGTTGATCTGGGCGAGCCCGGTCAGACCGGCCGGCATGCGGTGACGGGCGGCGTAGCCGGGGTGGGTCTGGCTGAACCGGGCGACGAAGTAGGGGCGTTCGGGGCGCGGCCCGACGAGGCTCATATCGCCGCGGAAGACGTTCCACAGCTGGGGCAGCTCGTCGAGGGAGGTGCGGCGCAGCACACGGCAGAACGGGCTCATCCGGCCGTCACCGGCCACGCTCCAGCGGGTGGCGGCCTCGTGCGCGTCGACGGGCCGGTGGGTGCGGAACTTCAGCAGTGTGAAGGGCCGCCCGTCCTTGCCGATCCGCTCCTGCCGGAACAGCACCCCCGGTCCGCCGGTGATCCGCAGCACGGCCGCGCACACCAGCAGCACCGGACCGGCCGGCACCAGCAGCGCCGCCGCGACGGCGACGTCCAGCAGCCGCTTGCCCGGGCTGGTCCTGGGCGCGCCCAGAGGGAGCCGGCGGCAGGCGAACCCGGCGAGCTGGTCCCGGGAGGCGTACGAGGGGCAGTCCGCGTCGAGTTCCCACACCGTGCAGCCCGACTCGGCCAGCGCCCGCAGCAGCGGCCCCTGCGCCGAGCGCAGCGCCGGGTGGACGGCGAGGACGTCCCGTACGCCGTTCTGGAGCAGCGCCCGCCGCACCTCCTCACCGGTGGTGAGCACGGGCAGGCCGTCGGCGCCCTCGGGGTGTTCGGCGACCACGCCCACCGGGCGCACCCCGCAGCGCGGGTGGCGGAGCACCGCCGCCGCCACCCGCTGCGCGGCGGGCGCCGGGCCGACCACCAGGGCCGGGCGGGGACGGCGCAGCAGCGCGGCTCGGCGCCGCCAGTGCACGGCGGCGCGGGCCGCGCAGGCGGCCACCGACTGCGCGGCCACGCCGAGCAGCAGCGCGCGGGCGGACAGCGCGTGCTCCGGACGGTACGCGGCGACGGCGGCGGCGAGCGCCAGCCAGCCCACCGCGATCCGCCCGCAGACGGCGGGCAGTTCGTCCAGCACGCCGGTCACCGGCCGTGCGGCGCGCGGGCGCAGCAGCAGTGTCACCGCGAGGAGGGCGGCGGCCGTCAGGGGGTGGTGGTGCGCCCCGGTGAGGGCGAGCGCGCCGGTCAGCGCGGCGAGCGCGTCGGCGGCGAGCAGCGGCAGCGGCGAGGCGGGCCGCGCGGGCGGCCGGCGCAGCGGGAACCGGAAGCCGTCGGCGGGCCGGGGCCTGACCGCGACGGGCGCGTACGGCTGCGCGCCGGGCGGGGGAACGGTGCTTTCCGCGGTCACGAGTGGATGGACTCCCTGCACTCGGAGGGCACGACGCGGGGTGCGGGCCGGCCGTCGAGCAGCGCGCGGTAGACGTCCGCGATCGCCTCGGCGGTGTGCCGCACGTCGTGCGTGGACAGGACGTGACGGCGTCCCAGCCGGCCGAGCGACGCGCGCAGCGACGCGTCGCGCAACAGCGCGGTGACGGCGCCGGCCAGGGCCGCCGGGTCCGCGGGGGGCACCGGCCCGGGTCCGGCGAGGGCGGGCGGCAGGCTCTCACGGGCGCCGTCCACGTCGGTGACCACCACCGGCCGTTCGCAGGCCATGGCCTCCAGCGGAGCCAGCGCCATGCCCTCCCAGCGCGAGGGCAGCACCACCAGGTCGGCGGCCCGGTACCAGGGCAGGGGGTCGGCGACGGCGCCGGGGAACAGCACGGACCGCGGGGCGCGGGCACGTAAGGACGCCCCTGCGGGCCCGTCGCCGACCAACGCCAGCCGGGCGTCGGGTACGTCACGGACGACGGCGTCCCATGCGTCGAGCAGGACGTCCTGCCCCTTCTGCCGGCACAGCCGTCCCACGCACACCACGAGCGGGCCCCCCGCCGGCGCTCCCGGCAGCAGCGCGGCCCGTGCGGGGCGGGCGTCGCCCGGTCGGAAGCGGTCGGGGTCGATGCCGTTGGGCACGACGGACCAGCGCCCGCGCACCCCGGCGCGTACACCCCGCGCGCGCTCCGCCTCGCTCACGCACACCACCCGGGACGCCCAGCGCGCCCCCCATCGCTCCCAGGCCAGCGAGAGCGCACCCACCGGCCCGCCCACCGCCTCGAAGGACCAGGCGTGCGGCTGGAACACCGTCGGGATTCGCCCGCGCACGGCCAGCCGTCCGGCCAGCCCGGCCTTCGCGCTGTGCAGATGGAGCACGTCCGGGCGTACGTCCTCCAGCAGCCGGGCAAGACGCCGTACCTCCGGACCGAGACCGGGGCCGGGCGAACGGGTCGCGGGCCAGGGCCGCACGTTCGCGCCCAGGGCGCGCAGTACGGGGGTGAGGGGGCCGTCGGGGCAGGCCACCACGACGTCGAGGCCGGCGCCGAGCTGGGCGCGCGCCAGGTCGCTCACGACCCGGGCGACCCCGCCGTCCACGGGCTGCGTGACATGCAGGACCCGGGCCCGAGGGGCGGTGGCTTGCTGGTGCATGGCGCGGTTTCCTCGCTCACGGATGGTCCTCGTCACGGGCGGGAACGCGTCTGTTGCCGGCCGTCGACGGCGACGAAGAGCGCGTCGGCCCCCGCCCCGTCCCGCTGGGAAACGAGCCGGCGGGCCGGCTGGTCACCACCGCGCCGCAACCCCTTGGCCAGATCGAACGCATGGGCGGTCCTGTTCGCACAGGTGGTCGGAGGACGCCCCCGCCGGGGGACCCCCGGCGGGGGCCTCGGCCGGTGCCTCGGAGGTCCGCAACTCTAGTTGCCAACCGGACTAATCCGGTGAAATGCGGCAAGTGTGTCGGAACCGTGAAGTCCAGGGGCGGGTGCATCACCCCTTTGGCGGCACAACTCCCGGCGGCGTCACGCGTTGACACAGCGCCGGGCAATCGCCCGGGTGTTTTGTTTCAACCCAAGGAGCACCTCTCCATGTCGCGTATCGCGAAGGGCCTGGTCCTGACCTCCGCCGCCGTCGCGGCCGTCGCCGGCGGTGCCGGTGTGGCCGCCGCCGACGCCGGCGCGGGTGCCGCCGCTCACGGTTCGCCCGGCGTCATCTCGGGCAACGTCGTCCAGGTTCCGATCCACATCCCGGTCAACGTCTGCGGCAACACCGTCGACATCATCGGTCTGCTGAACCCGGCCTTCGGCAACACCTGCGTCAACGACTGACGTCGTACGCCTCCTGACCGGCCGCCCTTCCGCGAGGAGGGCGGCCGGTCCGCGTTCAGGGGCGTCCGAGTCGAGGGACCGGCCGCGTCGAGGGCGGGTGCGCGCGTGTCCCCCGGACGGGCGGACGGGGGTGCCGTCGCGTCTCACGGCTCCGCCCCTCCGGCCGGGCGTCCCACCAGGGCAGACGGCGATGCTGCGACGAACGGGTGATCACCCTGCGGATTCGATCGGTTGCGCGATGCAGTGACCGCTCGCACGGTGGGATCCACCACCCTTCGCGCATCGAAAGGAACCCCCATGCGTGGTCTGTCCGTCCGGCGTGTCGCGTCCACCGCACTCTGCGCCACCCTCGCCCTCGGCATCGCCGCCCCTGCCGCCCTGGCGGCCGACGCCGTCCCCGGGGGCCACCGTGCGGCGTCCCGGGCGCCCGCCCCCGACGCGGACGGCGTGCTCGACCAGGTGGCCGGCCTGGGTGACCTCGGCGCACTGCTCAAGCCGGTCACCGACCTGCTCGGCAACCTCCTCGGCACCGGCAGCGGCCAGCTCGGCGCCGACGACGCCGCCGACCTCACCGGCACCGTCCAGGACGCCCTCGCCGAAGTCCAGGCGAACCTGCCGTCGGCGACGAACGTGGCCTCCACCGTCACCACCACGCCGAGCACCGCCGCGACCCCGAGCACCCCGGCCACCCCGGCCGCCCCCGCGACGACCGCCTCCGGGCACGCGGACGCCGCGCTCGCCGACCTGCAGAAGGCCGTCGACGCCCTGGTCAAGGCCACCAGCTCCGCGGACAACACCCAGGTGGGCCCCGCCACGAACGGCCTCGTGACCGGCGTGGTCAACCTCGTCAACGCCACGCTGGCGGACAGCGGTCTGTCCACGTCCGGCATCACCGGGCTGACCGACGTCCCGGCGGTCTCGACGCTTCCGGCCCCCCTGACGGCGACGCCCGCGCCGTCGGCGTCGTGAGTCACGGGACGACCGCCGGCATTCCTGAGCTCTCGTACGACATCGGGAAACGCCGATGAGACGCACCCTTTCCCAGGGTGGGATTCCGGGTGCGCCGCGACGAGTTTGCGCGCACCCGGTTTCCGCGTCCGGAACAAGTCGTTAGGCACGACGTCAGAATTCCCTGAGGCGATGCGAGTCGCCGACGAAAGGAACACGATGAAGTCCCTGAAGGCTGCAGCGGTCGTTGCCGGGTCGATGGTCCTCGCGGGTGCCGCCGCGCCGGCGTTCGCCCAGCCCACCTCCGACCTCACGCCGACCAGCCTCAACGGCGCGGTGGACTCCCTGGCCAAGGGCCACTTCGGTCTCGCGGACGCCATGCCGCTCCAGCACCAGTCGGACGCGCTGGACACCGAGAACAAGGACTCCGCGCTCAGCACGCTGAACGGCGCCACCGCCACGGTCAACAAGAGCGGTCTGCTGGGCGGCCTGCCGCTGGGCGGCTGAGCGCACTTCGGTGCACGGCCGCATCGGCGGCCGGGGAGCGGCACCGCCGCTGGCGCCCCGGGGCCGCGGTCGTGAGGTGTTCCCGGTGAGGTGTCCCGGCGCCGAGGGCCGGTACCGCGCAGGGCCGGGTGCGAGTGCACCCGCCCGTACGCGATACCGGCCCTCGGTCGTGTCCGCGACGCGCTGTTCGAGGCGCGTCCCTCGATCGTGTGGAGCACCCCCCGGCCGTCGTCCGGTCGGGTGAGAGCGGGCCGGGCGGCGCACGGGCCCGCCGATATGGTCGCGCGGTGACCTCAACCTCAAGCGAAGCCCCGTTCCGCACCGCAGACCTGGGCACCCTCGTGATGATGCCCTGGAGCGGCGAGGCGCCCGACGGCGCCGACATGCCCTACCTCCTCGTCTACTCCCTCGGCGACACCGCCGACGGCCCCGAGGGGACGGCCGCAGCGGTGGAGCGGCTGCTGCGCGACAAGGGCCTGCCCGTCGGCGGTGACCTGGTCGACGGCACCAGCCGGCCCAGCGTGCCGGTCACCCTGCTCGTCGAGTCCGGCGCGGCCGTCGTCACCCTGCACCCGCTCGTCGCCCAGTGCGCCCCGCCGCCGGAGTGGCTCGCCGCGGCCACCGAACGCGGCTACGCCTACCTGGTGTTCACCACGCGCGCGTGGCCCGCGGCCGAACCCGGCAAGGCCGTCGAACCGGAGGCCCTGGCGGAGTTCGCCGGCGCCGAGGAGACCCTGCAGGCCGCCGCGCACCTGGTCCTGCCGGTCCGCAGCGTGCGCCGCTGACACCCGCAGGCTTTCCGGATGGGTGGGACATGCGGGCGAACTGACAATTACCCCGTCCTACTACTGCGGCAGCCGGGCGAATTGTGCGCTGGTGGCGAATTCCGGCTCGTTGAGCGGTACGCACGCCCAGCCCCCGAACTCGTGAAAGGGCCCGTACCCGAAATGAAGTCGACCACCCGAGGAACCCTCGCCGCCGTGCTCACCTGCGTGGCCGCCGCGGCCGGCGCAGCCCCCGCCGCCGCGGTGGACGCGATCCCCGTCCCCGTGCCGCTGAAGGGTGCGGAGAAGGCCCTGCACATGGAGCTGCCCGAGGTGGGCGGCGAGGTGCCGCTGCCCAAGCCCGGCTCGCCCGAGGGCCCGCGGTTCGTCGAGGGCCGCCTGCTGCCGGAGCGGGTGCTGCCGCAGCTGCCGCTCGGGGCCGGACTGCCCGGTGCCGGGCTGCGCGCCCCGCTGCCGCACCTGCTCGGCGACGACTTCGACCACCTCAGCCTGGACGCGCCCTCCTCCGACCTGCGCACGCTCGGCCCGGGCCTCGACCTGGACGCCCCGCTCACCGCGCCCCACCCCGGCAGGGCCGGCCTCCCGCAGCCGAAGCTGCCGGAGGTGGGACTGATCACGCCGGTGCTCCAGACGGTGCCCCACGCGGCCCTGGGGCTGGGCTCCGGTCTGTAGCGGGCAGGGCGGGGACCGGGGCGCCGCGGCCCCGGCCTCGCCGCACGGCATGGCTCACGTGGGCCCGGGTGGAGGCGCTCCACCCGGGCCCGCCGCCGTGCCGTCACGCGTGTCGTGTGAGCCGGATGGGCGCCGAGCGGTGACCCGGGCGGCCGCCGGGCGGTTAGCGGTGTCGACACAGCGGAGCGAGCTGCCGGTGCCCAGCAGGCGGAGGTCACCGGCGGCCCGGAGCGGACGAGGAGCACAGCATGGTCGTGAGCGTCGGCCAGGTGACGGCGAAGGGCGAGGGCGTGGCGGCGCCGGCCAGACCCGGGCCCCTGCACGGCACCCGGCGGGAGGTGCTGCGCGGACTGCTCGTGCCGGCGGTGGCCCTGGCGTTCACCCCGGCACTGGCCGCGTGGCCGCGGCACGCGGCGGACGGCGACGAGGGCACCGCGTTCGACGAGACCTATCGCGGCCGCCGCATCCAGGGCGTGAAGGTCGCCGGAGCGCGCGCCTTCGACACCGGCCAGTGGCAGGTCACCGTCGACGGGCGCCCGCTGCACCTGATGCGCCGGGCCGACGGCACCTGGCTCAGCATGGTCGACCACTACCGGTCGTACCCCACACCGCTGGAGGCGACCCGGGCCGCGGTCGACGCCCTCGGCCCCGGACAGCAGCTGCGCGCGACCCCGCTGAGCCACGGCGGCCGGGGCGGGCACGAGGAGCACGGCGGGCAGGGGGAGCACGCCGGGCGTGACCACATGGGGGGAGACCATGGCGTACACGCGTAAGGACGTCAGCACGCTGACCGCCACCGAGAAGCGGCGGTTCGTGCGCGCGCTGCTGGAACTCAAACGGCGCGGTGAGTACGACGACTACGTGCGGATGCACATCGAGTACTACACCTCCGACGGCGAGGACGGACTGCGCACGGCGCACATGGCGCCGTCCTTCCTGCCCTGGCACCGCAAGTTCGTGCTGGAGCTGGAACGGGCGCTGCGCCGGATCGACGACTCGGTGACCGTGCCGTACTGGGACTGGACGCATCTGCGCAGCGCACGGTCGCTGCCGTGGAGCGACGACCTGCTCGGCGGCAACGGGCGCAGCTGGGACCAGCAGGTCACGACCGGGCCGTTCGCCTACCGAGAGGGCAACTGGACGATCAAGGAGAACG
Source organism: Streptomyces sp. NPDC028635 (assembly GCF_040637635.1). Classification (NCBI taxonomy): domain Bacteria; kingdom Bacillati; phylum Actinomycetota; class Actinomycetes; order Kitasatosporales; family Streptomycetaceae; genus Streptomyces; species Streptomyces sp. NPDC028635. Next base: position 308,850 of record NZ_JBEZWX010000002.1, read on the forward strand.
TCACCGACGGCCGGTTCCTCACCCGGGACCTGGGCCGGGCCCGTGACCCGCTGGAGCTGCCGACGCGCACCGAGCTGGAGGCGGCGCTGAACGACCCGGTGTACGACGTCTCGCCGTGGGACTCCACGGTCACCCGGGGGTTCCGCAACAAGCTGGAGGGCTGGGGCACCGGCCGCGGCAGCGCCTCCTGGCACACCCACAACCGGGTGCACCGCTGGGTGGGCGGGGTGATGCTGGGCGGCGCGTCCGTCAACGACCCGGTCTTCTGGCTGCACCACGCCTTCATCGACCTGCAGTGGACACGCTGGCAGCAGCGGCACCGCGGCGCGGCCTACCAGCCGGAGCGGCCGCCGGCTCGGGGCACCGCGCAGTACCGCCGGGTCGTGGCCCGGTACGAGAAGCTGCCGCCGTGGGACGTCACGCCGGACTCGCTGCAGGACGTGAGCCGGATCTACCGGTACGTCTGAGGCGCGCCCACGGGGAGAGCCCCGGCGCTCGAGGTGCCGGGGCTCTCGGGGAGTTCCGCAGAACTCGGGAGGAAGCCGGGTGAGGCGACGTCAGTTGCCGTAGCCGCCGCCCTTGCCGTCGTCGTGGCCGCCGCCGTGGTCGCTGACGTTGGCGCAGGTGTTGCCGAACGCCGGGTTGAGCAGGGCGATGATGTTGACGGTGTTCCCGCACAGGTTGATCGGGACGCTGACCGGGACCTGGACGGCGTTGCCCGAGATGACACCCGGCGAGTCGATCGCGGCGGCACCGGCCCCCGCGTCCGCCGCGGCCAGACCGGCTCCGCTGAGCACCAGGGCACCCGTGCCGAGGGTGGCGGCAGCCGCCTTCGCGATGCGAGACATCACATCTCCTTCTGAATCGGTGAGCACGGCGGCGGATCGTCCGCCGCACTGCCCGTTCAACGCGGCTGCTGACGCGGGGTCACGGCGTATTCGCCCGCGTCACCCTTTTTGAACAGGGAGTTCCGGCGGACGGGCGCGGCAGCGGGCGAGCGGACGGCGCGGACGGGCACGGCAGCCTGCGCGGTCACGGCAGAAGGCGTACGGGGGAGCCGTTCAGGTAGGCCTCGATGTCCTCCACGGCCTGGCCGTAGTACTTGCGGTAGTTGGCCTGCGACACATAGCCCAGGTGCGGGGTGGCGAGCAGGCGGGGGGCCGTGCGCATCGGGTGGCCGGGCGGGAGGGGTTCGACGTCGAAGACATCGACGCCGGCTCCGGCGATACGGCCCTCGCGCAGGGCGGCGAGCAGCGCGTCCTGGTCGACGATGGCCGAACGCGAGGTGTTGATCAGGTAGGCGGACGGCTTCAGCAGGGCGAGTTCGGCGGCGCCGAGCAGGCCGCGGGTGCGCTCGCCCAGCGCGAGGTGGACGGAGACGAAGTCGCTGCCGGCCAGCAGCTCCTCCTTGGAGGCGGCGCGTTCGACACCGACCTCGTCGGCGCGTTCCCGGGTGAGGTTCTGGCTCCAGGCGCTGACCCGCATCCCGAACGCCAGCCCCACCTGGGCGACCCGGCTGCCGATCTTCCCGAGCCCGAGCAGGCCGAGTCGGCTGCCGTGCAGGTCGGCCCCGACCGTGGACTGCCAGGGGCCGCCCGAGCGCAGGGCGCCGCTCTCCTCGACGATGCCGCGGGCGAGGCCGAGCAGCAGCGCCCAGGTCAGTTCGACGGGCGGGGTGGAGGAGCTGGAGGTGCCGCACACGGTGACGCCCTGCTCGGCGGCCGCGGCGTAGTCGATGACGCTGTTGCGCATGCCGGAGGCGATCAGCAGCCGCAGCCTGGGCAGGCGGGCGAGGAGGGAGGCCGGGAAGGGGACGCGCTCGCGCAGGGTGACGACGATCTCGAAGTCGGCCAGGGCGGCGGCGAGGGCGTCCTCGTCGGTGAAGTGCGTGTCGAACGGGACGACCTCGACCCGGTCCGCGACCGGTGACCAGTCGGCGAGGTCGGTGGCCACGTTCTGGAAGTCGTCGAGCACGGCGCAGCGCAGGGGCACGGTGGTGTCCGATCAGGGGTCGGCGGCACGTCATGCTCATGCTAGTGAGGAGGGGGCGGCCGGCTCGTCGGTGGTGCCGGACCGGGGTGGTGGTCGGGCGCTGCCGGTCAGCGGCCCCGGACGGGCCGGGGCAGGGAGGCCAGCCATCCGACGAGGATCTCGTTGATCTCCTCGGGGCGCTCCTGCTGGATCCAGTGGCCGCAGCCGTCGAGGAGGTGCGAGGAGACCAGCCCGGGCAGTGTGACCGGGTAGGCGTCGATCGCGTCGGCCAGCCAGGTGGTGGAGGCGTCCAGGGTGCCGCCGGCGAAGAGCGAGGGCTGGGTGAGGGGAGCGCCGTGGAGGGCGGCGAGGTCCTCCCAGTCACGGTCCATGTTCCGGTAGCGGTTGAGCGCCCCCGTCAGACCGGTGCGTTCGAACTCGGCGGCGTAGACGTCGAGAGCGCGCTCGTCGAGCCAGCCGGGCAGCCGCCCGGTCGGGAAACGGTCGCGCAGGGTGCCGCCCTTGCCGACGAAGTGCGGGTCCGGGGCGCCGGCCGCGGGCAGCGTGTCGGCGGACAGGGCGGCGTAGAAGCCCGCGAGCCAGCCGCGCACGTCGGGTTCGATCTCGGCCTCGGCGCGGCCGGGCTGCTGGAAGTAGGAGACGTAGAACTCCTCCTCCCCGCCCATCGCGGCGAAGACGTCACGGGGGCGCGGGCCGCCGGGCGGGGTGTACGGCACGCTCAGCATGCCCACCGCGCGGAACACCTCGGGGCGCAGCAGCGCCGAGTGCGCGGCGATGGTGGCGCCCCAGTCGTGGCCGACGACCACGGCGGACTCCTCACCCAGGGCACGCACCACGGCGACGTTGTCCTCGACGAGCTCGGCCATCCGGTACGCGCGCGTGTCGTCCGGCTTGGAGGACCGCCCGTACCCGCGCACGTCGACGGCAACCGCCCGGTACCCGGCGCCGGCCAGCGCGGGCAACTGCCGCCGCCACGAGTACCAGGACTCCGGGAACCCGTGAACGAGCAGCACGAGGGGACCGTCGCCCTGCTCGACGAGATGGACCCGGCCGGCGGGGGAGGGGACGGTGCGGTGGACGGGGGGCGAGGCGGACTGGGCCATGGTCTGCTCCAGGGGGCTGGGGTGACACTCGGGCGGGCAGCGCTGTCTGACACGCGGGTGGGCAGCGCCGTCTGACACTCGGGCGGTCTGCTTCGCCCTGACACTCGGGCGGGCTGCTTCACCGTCGATCATGCGGAGGATGGGGCGCGGGGGCGAGCACTTTTGCCGGTCCGGCAAACCCGTCGGGAAGGGTCGGGCACGCCCCTGTGCGAGGGCCCGGGAAGCCGCAGTTCACCAATCCACGCACATGGTGGTTGTCGTAGGAACCTACGAACCACCCGGCTCAAGCTGCTCTTGTTTCATGTTTTCAACGCCTGTCTGAAACAGGCCTGTTGACGATGTACTCCTCGGACAAGCCGAACCAAAGAACGGGGAAAAGCCTTGTCCGAGAAGCTGCCTGGACGTCAGATCGAGATCTCCTGGCCCGACCTCGGCATCACGGTCACCGCCGACCTCGACGACCGCAACCCTGCGCTCGCCGACGCCCTGTGGAACTCGCTGCCCTACCAGAGCCTCCAGGGACACGCCCTCATCGCGGGGGAGCACCTCTACCACGTCGCGCCGATACCCAGCCTGCTGCACACCCCTCACTCCACCCGGATCCCGGACCGGCGCGAGGCCCCCGACGGCACGGTCTTCTGCTCGGGACTGCAGCACCTGGGCATCAAGTACGGCACCCTGACCGAGCCGATGCCCGCCACCCCCGTCGGCCGGATCCGTGAGGCGGACATGCCCGCCCTGCTGGAAGCCGGGGCCGCGATCTGGGACGCCGTCTACTCCACGAAGAAGCAGATCCACGCCGAGGTCCGCCGTGCGGGCGAGCCGGGCGGCCACCGCATCCCGATGCTCCACGCCACCAACCCGGCCGCCGACCGGCTGATCGCCGACGTCTTCGCCGAGACCGAGCGGATCTGGCTCGCGCCCCCGGTCGAGCTGGACGCCCTCCACCAGGGCATCATCCCTTCCCGGGCGGGCAACTTCGGGACCGTCCTGCCCACCCTGCTGTTCGTGAACGGCGAGACCCGGCCCCTGGGTTACGCGGCCTACGGCGGCCTCGTCCGCGCCGCCGTCCAGGACATGCCCATGGACTCCCTCGTCCACATGACCCGGCTCCTGGTCGGCGTCCCCGCCGAGTTCCTGGGCTACTGCGGCCTGGAGAAGCTGTGGGCGTTCACCCAGCGCTTCCTCGACGTGCTCGACGACCTCGACCGTGCCGACTTCTACGCCGTCACCAGCCAGATGGCCCTCTACATCAACTGCCTCGGCGGCTGGAACCTCCAGCTGTACCCGTGGGAGACCGGCGACCACCTGCGCCAGCAGGACGTCGCGCAAGGGGCGTAGCGAGGGCCGCGGCGGAGTCCGTGGCGGAGCCCGTCGCGGGGTCTGACGTGAAGCCCGTGGCGGGGGCCGCAGCTGAGGCCGTCGCGGAATCCGACGTGAAGCCCGCCGCGGAGTCGCCGTCGCCGAGTCGTCGTCACGGAGATGACGACCCCGGCACTCATCGCGCCGCCTGAACCCACACCACAGGAGAAGGAAGACCTTGAGCGCTCTGCCTGCCCGCGCCGACGCCGTCGTCATCGGCGGGGGAGTGATCGGAACCTCCGCCGCCTACCACCTCGCCGAAGCCGGCGTGGACACCGTGCTGCTGGAACGCGGAAGCCTCGGCGGCGGGGCGTCCGCCCACACGGCGGGCATGGTCCGCACCTACTTCCCCGGCAACCCCGAGACCGGGCGCAGGGCCGTGCGCAGCATGAACGCCTATCACGACTTCGCCCGTCGCACCGCGGCCCCCCTCGCCCTGAAGCGGCTCGGCTTCATGGTGCTGTTCACCGACGAACAGCAGATCGCCGACTTCGAGGACACCCGTCAGGCCCAGCAGGACGCCGGCGTCGAGGTCGGCCTGATCAGTGCCCGTGAAGCGTCCGCACTGAACCCGCTGATCAACGAGCGAGCCGTCCTGGCCGCCGCCTGGTCACCCGAGGCGTACCACGTGGAGGGCCTCGACATCGTCCGCGGCTACGCCGCCGCCGCCCGCAATCACGGTGCCCGTCTGTTCACCCACACCCCGGTCACCGGCATCGACGACGACAACACCGTCCACACCCCGCGGGGCAGCATCAAGGCGGACAGCGTCGTGTGCACGGCCGGGCCGTGGTCCGGCGAGGTGGCGTCCATGGCGTCGGTCGACCTGCCGCTGACGCCCCACGCGATCGAGATGCTGTTCACCGACGTCCCGCCCTCCCCGCAGCGCGAGCTGCCCATGACGATGCACGCCGCATCCGGCCTGCGGATCCGCTCGTGGAAGGACCGCATCCTCCTCGCCATGGGCGCCCCCAAGGCCGGCGAGGCGCGCGAGGCCTGGCTCGGCCGCATCGCCGGCCGTCTCGGCGCCCTGTTCCCCGCCTTGGACGGCATCGGACTGCATCGCGCGTGGAGCGGTGACTTCGACGCCAGCCCCGGCAACACCGCCTTCATCGGCGAACACCCCACCCGCCGCTTCCTGTACGCGGCCGGATTCACCGGCGCCGGCCTGTGCCAGGCACCCGCGGCCGGAGAAAAGCTCCGCGATCTGCTGATCGCCAAGTAGCCCCATAACCGGAAAGATTGCCGTGATAGTTCTTGGATGTAATGGTTTCAGCCGGGTGTCGGAGTTCTTCGCCGAACGCCTCGGCGCGACCGGCATCAACAAGCATTACCTCTTGGGCCACGACGCCGCCGCGGCGCTCCTGATCGACGGCCGCCTGGTCGCGGCGGTGGAGGAGGAACGCCTCAACCGGGAGAAGAAGACCACCGACTTCCCCGAGAACGCGATCGCCTGGTGCCTGGAGGAAGCCGGGATCACCTTCGACGACGTCGACCTGTTCGCCTTCCCGTGGAACTGGTCCGCCCAGGTTCTGAACGAGATCCTGGACGGCATCCGCAGCGCGCCGATCCCGCAGGCCGCGAAGACGAACCTCATGGCCGACATGGCCGACCTGTTCGACCAGATCGTCAGCCCCGAAGCGATCCTCGCGGACTTCGAAGCCCGCACCGGGCACCGCCCCGACCGCGCCAAGGTCCGCTTCGTCCCGCACCACCTGGCCCACGCGACGACCGGCTACTACCTCGCCGGGATGAAGGACGCCGCGTTCCTCGTCAGCGACGGCCGCGCCGAACGCTTCTCGACGCTGACGGGCGAGATCCGCGACGGCCGGATCACCGTCTTCGAGGACACCGTCACCGGGTCCGAGTACTCCATGGGCACCCTGTTCTCGGCCATCACCCGCTTCCTCGGCTTCGTCCCCAACAACGACGAGTACAAGGTGATGGGCCTGGCCGGGTACACCGAACCGCCGGCTCCGAACCCGTTCATCGAGCGCCTTCTGAGGCTGCACGACGACGGCCGCTACACCTTCACCACACCCCTGCAGACCGACAACCCGCGCAGCCACGACGCCCTGTTCGAGGCGTACTTCGGAGCCTTCGAGGACACCCTGGAGTACAAGGCCCGCGTGGCCGCCGCCGCGCAGCAGATGCTGAACGTGGCGACCGCCCACCAGGTCCGCCACCTGGAGAAGAGGACGGACCTCGACCGGCTGCTGTTCGAAGGCGGCGTCGCCCTCAACTGCCTCAACAACACCCCTCTGTTCGAGGGCTCCCGCTTCGCGGACATGCAGGTCAGCTTCGGCGCCTCGGACACCGGCATCACCATCGGGGCGGCGGCCCACGCCTGGCTCAACGACCCGGGCACCGGCCCCGCGAGCATCCTCGCGGCCGCCGCACCCGTCACGCCCTATCTCGGCCCGGCCTACGACGACGCCGCGATCGAGGAGGCCCTCGAGGCATTCTCCGGCCGGGTCGTCGTATCGCGTCTGGACGACGACCAGGTCGTCGAGCAGGTGGCGCGGCTGCTGACTAGGAAGGTCGTCATAGGCTGGTTCGAAGGTCGCGTCGAGCACGGGCCACGGGCCCTGGGGCATCGCAGCATCCTCGCCAACCCCGGCTTCCCGGACATCAAGGACATCATCAACACCCGGGTCAAGCACCGCGAACCCTTCCGCCCGTTCGCCCCCCTGGTCCTCGAGGAGCAGGCGCCGGAGATCTTCGACATGGGGCGCAAGACCAGCTCCCCGTACATGACGTTCGTCTTCCCCGTGCGCGACGCGTACAAGGACCGCATCCCCGGCGCCGTGCACGTGGACGGCACCTCCCGGATCCAGACCCTGACGGACGAGGGAACCCCGCGACTGACGGCGCTGCTGCGGCGGTTCACCGAACTGACCGGCACGCCCTGCCTGATCAACACCTCGTTCAACGTCGCCGGCGAACCGATCGTCTGCACCCCCACCGACGCCCTGAACTGCTTCCTGGGCACCGAGATCGACTACCTGATCCTCGGAAACCACCTCATCGCCAAGAACGCGTCCTGACGTCCCTTCTTAGAAGAGAGAGCACCCCGTGCCGATCCAGCGCAAGCACACCATGTACCACTCCACCATCCTCGACGCCGACCCGGACACCGTGTGGGCGACCATCCGCGACGCCATGCAGATCCTGGAGATCGTCTCCCCCGGCGACCTGGACGTCCACCGGGACGTCAGCTGGGTGGAGGGCGGCTCGGTCGAAACGGTGCCCGCCCGCTACGACTTCAAGCTCACGCTCAGCGGCAAGGTCGTCCAGCAGGAGATCGCCGCTCGCGACGAGATCAACCGGACCCAGTCCTACCGGGCCGTCGCCCCCACCAGCGGCGTCGCCAACTACGAAGCCACCATCCGGGTGTTCCCCATCACCAACGACCCCTCCCGCAGCTTCTTCGACTGGTCGCGGACCCTGGAGATCGCCGAGGACGCCGACCTGAACGTGGTCGAGGGCATCATCGACATCATGGAGAAGCAGACCGACTGCGTACGGGACCACTTCGCGCAGACCGCGAAGTGAGTGACGTGACGACGCTCGTCCTGCTGCGGCACGGCGAAACCCTGCTCACCCCGCAGCGGCGGCTCTCCGGCAGCGGAGGATCCAACCCGGGACTCTCACCGGCCGGCCGCCGCCAGGCCCGGGCGACGGCAGACGCCCTCGCCCACCGCGGCGGCATCGACGCGGTCGTCACGTCACCGATGCGGCGCTGCCGGGAGACCGCGCAGTACGTCGCCGCGCGCCTCGGCCTGAGCGTCCAGGTCGACCGGGACCTGCGAGAAGCGGACTTCGGCGCCTGGGAGGGCCTGACCTTCGCCGAGGTCCGCGAACGCCACCCGGACGACCTGGCCGCATGGCTCGCCTCGCCCGAGGCTCCCCCCTCGGGCGCGGACGAGACCATGCAGCAGGTCACCCGCCGCGTCGCCGCCGTACGGGACGCCCTCCTGACCCGGTACGCCGGCGCCACGGTCCTGGTCGTCTCCCACGTCGTCCCCGTCAGAACCCTGCTCCGCCTGGCCCTCCAGGCCCCACCCCACACCCTGTTCCGCATGGAGGTGGCAGCAGCCTCCCTGTCGACGGTGACCTACACACAGGACGGCACGGCCACGGTGCAGACCCTGAACGACACCCACCACTTGAACTGACGACACGAGGTACCCGGCGCATACGAGATGCGCCGGGTCCTTCTAACAGTCGTAGCGGTGCGCGTAGGGCAGTTCGGGGCACTGGCGGCAGAGGAAGACGTATATGCCTCCCAGGTCGCCCATGACCATGTCCAGGTCGTCCTCCGCGGTGATGCTGAGCAGGTGCTCCATGCGATGGCCGCGAGCGCAGTCCGGCCAGTCGGGCTTCTGGTTCCAGGCCGGGTACCCGCCGATCTTGTTCTGCAGCGCACACGCCAGCAGTGCGTAGTCCGTACCGAAGCGCTCTTCGAGCTCGTCGATGCGGGGCTGCAAGGTCTGCCGCAGGTCCTGTGGAAGGTCCCAGTTCGGGTACTCCACAACCGAGATGGGGGACACCGTGCACGGGCTGGGCATGAATTCTTCCTCGAACTCGCCCTCCTGCGGGGCGGGGACCGTCCGCAGAACGCCCGCGCCGAGCACGTCCGCCTCGCTGCGCCAGTACAGCCTCGGCAAGGCGGCGCACGCCTGGTCCTCGGGATGAATCAACGGGCACCAGACCAGCTGAAGCACGTCCATGCCTTCGGGGAACGTCAGCTCGGGCACGTCACGTGCGAAGAGTTGGACCACCGGGACCATGGGGACGGTCCCGGCAGGGTTCCGTCCGTCGGGTGGGGCCCAGTGGCCCGGTTGCCCGCAGAAGGGCCAGGGCTCATCGGAGGGCCAGAGCATGGGGCCACCGAGTGAGCTCTCCCGGACTCCGGGGGTTCCGCTCTTCGGCATCAGCAGTGTCGTCCGCCGGCCGAGAGCCGCGAGCTCGGGTATCAGGCCATCCAGGTCGTAGGGCGGACCGGCAAAGCTCTGCGCCACGGGGGCTGCCTCCTCGGATCAACAGGGCAAGCCGTGTGAGCGGCTCCACACCTTCTGCGCAATGCTGCCCCACTGCGGGCGGCCCTGGCTCCACCCACTGATCCACGGGGCGCCTCCGGGGGGGCGGTAAGGGGGTCTGCCTGTGATCACCGAGAGGGCCGGCTGGCTTGGGCGGATCGCCCCCGCAGGGCCTCTGATCAGCAAAAAGCCCTCCCCAGGGGGAGGGCGGAGACGTGCGCCCCCGGCAGGACTCGAACCTGCGGCCAAGCGCTTAGAAGGCGCCTGCTCTATCCACTGAGCTACGGGGGCCTGGTGTGGCCTCGGTCGTGGGGGCGGGCGGGCCGCACCCTGACGTGCCGGGGACAAGGATAGGGCTCCCGGTTCCCTGACCCTGTCGCTTCGCCTCCGTGGCTCGGTGTGGAGGTTCGGTGAAGCGGTCCCGATAATCGCAGGCAGGTGCGAATCGTGCAGCGCTTTTGGCGCGTCGCGGGCCGGGTGTTGTGCACTCGTTATGCCTGCGCTGTGCTCATGTCCCGGTCATCCCTTCCGTCCCTTGTGTTCTATCGGCGCGCAGACATGCCTATATGCTTCAGAATTCCCTCAAAATTGGGCATTCTTCGCATGTGGTGACCTTGGACGTACGGCCTCAGCTGCTCGACGCACTCTCCGCCCTGCGCGACCGTGTCGCCGCCGCACGCTTTCCGCTGCCTCTGGCGGGAGCCCCACGCGCGCGTGCCAACCGGGACGAACTGCTCGCGCAGCTCGACGACTACCTGGTGCCCCGCCTGCGGCGGCCCGACGCCCCGCTGCTGGCCGTCGTGGGCGGATCCACCGGCGCGGGCAAGTCGACGCTCGTCAACTCCCTGGTGGGCAGACGCGTCAGTGAGGCGGGCGTACTGCGGCCGACGACGCGGACACCGGTGCTGGTCTGTCACCCGGACGACCATCACTGGTTCAGCGGGACACGGATCCTGCCCACCCTCACCCGCGTGTGGGTGCCCGCTCAGGAACCCGGCGACGAAGAACTGCTCCTGCACGGGGACAACCCCACGCGCGCGCTGCGCATCGAGACCGCCGACAACCTTCCGCCCGGTCTCGCCCTCCTCGACGCCCCCGACATCGACTCCCTCGTCGCGGACAACCGTGTCCTGGCCGCCGAGCTGATCTGCGCCGCCGACATCTGGGTCATGGTCACCACCGCCGCCCGCTACGCCGACGCCGTGCCCTGGCACCTCCTGCGCACCGCCAAGGAGTACGACGCCACCCTGGTGACCGTTCTCGACCGGGTGCCCCACCAGGTCGTCTCCGAGGTCTCCCGGCAGTACGGCGCCCTCCTCACCAAGGCCGGTCTCGGCGACGTACCCCGCTTCACGGTGCCCGAACTGCCCGAGTCCGCCTGGGGCGCGGGTCTGCTCCCCGCCAGCGCCGTCGCGTCGCTGCGCACCTGGCTGGTGCACCAGACGCAGGACCCCGCCGCCCGCCGGCACGCCATGGCCCGTACCGTCCACGGAGTCCTCGACAGCCTCAAGTCCCGCATGCCCGAACTGGCCAGCGCCGCCGCCCAGCAGTACGCCGCCGCCCTACGGCTGACCTCCGCCGTCGACGGCGCCTACGACAGCGAGCACGCGCGCGTGCGGAACCGGCTCCAGGCCGGCGCCGTCCTCGCCGGCGACGCGCTCAAGCGCTGGCGGGCCTTCCCGCTCGACTGCACGGCCGGTGAACTGCTCGACGCGCTCGTGGAGAGCCTCGCCACGCTGCTGCTGTGTGCCGTGACCGCCGCCGACGAGCGCATCGACGAGGCCTGGCGCCGCGAACCGGGCGCGGACGCCCCCGGCCTCGCCGACCGCGACGCCGGCCTGGAGAGCGCCGAGCACCGCATCGGCCTCGCGGTACGGCGCTGGCGGCGCGAACTGGAGGAGTACGCCGAGGAAGAGGTGCGCGAGATCGAACGCGGCACCGCGCCCGATCCGGAGGCGCTCGCCGCGCTCGTCGCCACCGCGCTGCTCGGCGGCCGCCGGGCGCGCTCCGCCGGTGAGGGCCTGGCCGAACGGATCGGTGCCCATGGCGCGCTGCGGCTGCGCGACCGGGGCGGGCGGCTGCTCACCGAGCACGTGGACCGGGTGCTGCAGGCCGAACGCGAACGCCGGCTGGCGCCTCTGGACGAACTCGACGTCCACCCCGAACCGCAGGCCGAACTCATCGCCGCACTGTCCGTACTGCAGAAGGAGAGGTGACCGGTGACCGCCGTCACTGACCAGGACCACACCGAGCACACCGATCACCTCGGTGACGTCGATCGTGCCGATGACAGTGATCACGTCGGTCACGTCCGTCATGTCGATCACGTCGATCACGTCCGTCACGTTCCTCACGATGACGATCTTGACCAGCTGCATCAACCCGACCACCCGGATCACTCAGTGGAGAAGGCCGTGGACGATGACGAACGCCGGGGGGAGGACGGCTCCGCCGTCACGGGCGCCGGGCCGGACCTCGCGGGGAAAGGGGAAGGCGGGGACGGCCCGGGAGGCGCCTTCTCGGACGACGCCGCGCCCGAGGGTGCCGCCGGTGCCCTCGTGACGCAGGGGGCCACGCAGGACGCCCACTCCTCCGACACCGGCCATGAGGAGGCTCAGCCCCAGACCTCCTCCGGCTCCGTCGGCGGCTACGCGCGCGTGCCCGGGGGCCGTACCGAGCCCGACGGCGCCCCCGGCGACCGTACGAGAACGGACCGCGCGAAGGACGAGCGGCCCGCCGCCGACCGTGCGACGTCCGATCGCGCGAAGGACGAGCGGCCCGTCGGCGGCCGTACGACGTCCGACCGCGCGAAGGGCGAGCGCGGCGCCGACGACCCGGTCAAGGCCGAGTCCGCCCCCGACGACCGCAGCCAGGCCGGCGCCCCCGGTCATGACGACACCGGGGTCTGGGACGACGGGCTCATCGCCCGGCGGGTCACCGAGGCCACCGCCGCCGAGCAGACGCCGCTGGAGCCACGGGCCCCCGGGCCGCTGAGCGTCGCGCCGATGGCGTACGACGGGCCGCTGCGCTCCCGGCTCGACGCGCTGCGCGAGCTCGTCGGTCTCTCCCGCACCCGCCTGGACAACCGCACCCTCGCCGAGGCCGGCCGGGTCCTGGACGAGGCGTCCGCGCGGCGCCGGCTGTCCGGACAGCACACCGTCGTCGCGCTCGCGGGCGCCACGGGCAGCGGCAAGTCGCAGTTGTTCAACGCGCTCGCCGGAGTGCCCATCTCGGAGACCGGCGTACGGCGGCCCACCACCGCCGCGCCCATCGCGTGCAGCTGGAGCGACGGTGCCGTCGGCCTGATCGAACGGCTCGGCATCCCGCCCCGGCTGCGCCGCCGCCCGCTGCAGAACGCCGACTCCGAGCAGCAGCTGCGCGGGCTCATCCTGGTCGACCTGCCCGACCACGACTCGGCGGCGGTGCAGCACCGCGAGCAGGTGGACCGCATCCTGAAGCTGGTCGACGCCGTCATCTGGGTCGTGGACCCGGAGAAGTACGCCGACGCGATGCTGCACGAGCGCTATCTGCGGCCCATGGCGGGGCACGCGGAGGTGATGTTCGTCGTCCTCAACCAGATCGACCGGTTGCCCGGCGAGGCCACCGACCTGGTCCTGGACGATCTGCGGCGGCTCCTCGACGAGGACGGCATCGCCCTCGGCGAGTTCGGCGAACCGGGGGCGACCGTGCTGGCGCTGTCCGCGCTCACCGGCGACGGCGTCGGCGATCTGCGGGAGGCGCTCGGGCAGTTCGTCGCCGAGCGGGGCGCCGCGGCCCGCCGTATCGCCGCCGATGTCGACGCGGCCGCGGTCGGACTGCGGCCGGTGTACGCCACGCGACGGCGGCCCGGGCTGAGCGAGGAGGCGCGCGAGGAGTTCTCCGCGCAGCTCGCGGACGCGGTGGGGGCCACGGCGGCCGGCGAGGCGGCCGAGCGGGCCTGGCTGCGCAACGCCAACCGGGCCTGCGGGACGCCGTGGCTGCGGCTGTGGCGCTGGTACCACGACCGCCGCGAACCCGCGACGGGCCGGCTGCCACTGCGCTCGCAGCCCGACGAGGAGGCCACCGCGCGCCAGCGCGTCGAGCACGCGGTGCGCACCGTGGCCGACCAGGCCTCGGCCGGGCTGCCGGTGCCCTGGGCGCAGGCGGTGCGGGAGGCGGCGGTGCGCGGCGCGCAGGGGCTGCCGGAGGCGCTGGATGAGCTGGCGACGCGAGCCGGGCTGCCTCCGGGGCGGCCGCCGCGTCCCGGCTGGTGGCCCGTGGCGGTGCTGGCGCAGGCGTCGATGACGTTGCTTCAGATCGTGGGCGGACTGTGGCTGGCGGGGCAGATCATCGGGGTGATGGCGCCGAACCTGGGCGTGCCGGTACTGCTGATGGTGTGCGGGATCGTCGGCGGCCCCCTCATCGAGTGGGCATGCCGGATGGCGGCGCGCGGCCCGGCCCGGCGGTACGGGCAGGAGGCGGAACGGCGGCTCAGAGAGGCGGCCGGGGCGTGCGGCCGGGCCCGCGTACTCGATCCGCTCGCCGCGGAGCTGCTGAGGTACCGCGAGGTGCGGGAGCAGTACGCCCGGGTCACGGGGGTGGGGGTGGCGTCGGGGCGGTGACGCGCCTTGGCGGGACGGTCTGAACTCCGTGAGTCCGTGAGTCCGTGTGTGCGTGACTCGGTGACTCGGTGACTTGGTGAGCCCGTGAGCCCGTGAGTCGGTGGGCCGGTGACGGGGGTGGGTGAGGTGTCGCGGGACGACGGTTCACCCGTGCGGGTGGCGGAGTTGTCCACAGGTCGGGGCTGATCCACAGCGCTCAGCGGGCCCGGCCCGAGGGAGGCAGTCTGGCTGTGCGGCGATCGCGACGGACGCGGTTGTCGCACCGGCGACCGCTACGAACGCGGTCGCCGTGCGCGGCGGCAGAGGTTTCGAGCGGCCGCCGTGGCCAGACGCCGCCGTCGGGACGGGCCCGTCGGCGTATCCGGGAGGGGTTACCGAGATGAACGAGACGATGATCTGCGCGGTCGGCAACGTGGCGACGCAGCCGGTGTTCCGGGAACTCGCGTCGGGCGCGTCGGCGCGCTTCCGGCTGGCGGTGACCGCGCGCTATCTGGACCGGGAGAAGAACACCTGGACCGACGGGCACACCAACTTCTTCACGGTCTGGGCCAACCGGCAGCTCGCCGTGAACGTGGCGGCGTCGCTGAGCGTGGGCGATCCGGTCGTCGTGCAGGGCCGGCTGAAGGTGCGCACGGAGGTGCGGGAGGGCCAGCCCGGCTGGACGTCCGCCGACGTGGACGCGGTGGCGATCGGCCACGATCTGGCGCGGGGCACCACGGCGTTCAAGCGGGCGAGCCGGCCCGAAGGGGCGACCGCCACCGTCACCGTGCAGCCGGACCGCCCCGAGCCCGAGTGGGAGACGCCGCCGCGTCAGGAGGAGCCCCAACGCAAGGCGAAGGCCATGGCGGTGACGTGACGTCAGGCGCTCGATGTCGGGAAGCGCCCGAGGCGGTACGACTGCGGCTTATCGGCACATGCATGCCGAAGTATTCGGTGGATTTGTCGATAAGCCCAGCTCGCAGGCCGTGTCCGCGATAACGATTACGAGTCGGATCACCGGTCCGACAAGATGACGGCGAATGCCGGTGCGACGGCCTCCCTAGGATGCGGGAGAGCTCTCGGGGCTCCCGATTCTGCTGGTGGGACCGCATACCCCCCACGTCAAGGGGTCCTGCGCGAAGGGGAATTGCTGTGTTTTGTTCGTTCGCCGCGCTCACGGCGCGGTCCGTGCGCGGGCGAGGAACGAGCCGGTTCGCCGCCGCCGCACTGGTGTCCGGCCTCGTCGCGGCGGGCGCACTGACCGGGGCGGCACCGGCCTCGGCGACCGACGTCCCGCAGAGCCCGGCCGGGGCCGGCGCGACCATGGGCGGTCTGAAGACCTTCGGAACGGCGGTCGTCCACGACGGCGGCACCGACCAGCAGGTGTCGGCGGGACTGTTCGAGATGTCCGTCGACGGCGGCGGCACCCTGCAGACGTACTGCGTCGACCTGTACAACCCCACACAGCGGGACGCCAAGTACCACGAGACCCCGTGGAGCGGCACCTCCCTCGGCGCGAACAAGAACGCGGGCCGCATCCGCTGGATCCTGCAGCACTCCTATCCGCAGGTGAACGACCTGGCGGCGCTGGCCGACAATGCGGGCATCCGCGGGGGACTCACCGAGCAGGACGCGGCGGCCGGCACGCAGGTGGCCATCTGGCGCTACTCCGACGGCGCGCGGGTCGACGCGGTGGACCCGCAGGCCGAGCAGCTCGCCGACCACCTCTTCAAAAGCGCCCGCGAGCTGCCCGAGCCGGCGGCCTCGCTGACCCTGGACCCGCCGGCCGTCTCCGGCCACCCCGGTGAGCTGCTCGGTCCGGTGACCGTGCACACCGGCGCGGCCGGCGCGGTCGTGTCACCGCCGGCCGACGCGGCACTGAGCGGGGTGCGGATCGTCGGCAAGGACGGCAAGCCGGTGACGACCGCGTCCGACGGCGCGAAGCTGTTCTTCGCGGTGCCCAAGGACGCCGCGCCCGGCGCCGCCCAGCTCACCGTGCAGGCCTCCACCACCGTGCCCGTGGGCAGGGCCTTCACCTCCGACAGCCGCAGCCAGACGCAGATCCTCGCCGGGTCCAGCGAGTCCACCGTCTCGGCGCGGGCCAGCGCGACCTGGGCCGCCCAGGGGCCGATACCGGCGCTGTCGGCGAAGGAGGACTGCGTCGAGGGCGGGGTGGACATCACCGCCGTCAACCACGGTGACCAGCCGTTCACCTTCGAGCTGATGGGCACCACGTACACCGTCCCGGCCGGCGCGCCGCGCACGGTGACGATGCCGCTGCAGGAGGACCAGCCCTACGACGTCACGATCACCGGCCCCGCCGGGCTGTCCCAGCGGTTCACCGGAGTGCTGGACTGCAAGACGCGGGGCGGTACCACCACCCTGTCCACGCAGACCGTCGCGGAGCCGAGTCCGGCCACGGTCGGCGGTTCCACCGGCGCCACGGTGCCCACCAACCTCGCCGACACCGGCGGCGGCGCCCTCACCCCGCTGATCGCGGGCTCGGCCATCGGCCTGGTGGTCATCGGCGGCGGAGTCCTGGTACTGCTCCGGCGCCGGGAAGCCGAAGGTGGCTGATCGCATTCCTCACGTGACCGGAGCCCGACGAATGATCGTCCACGGGCGCGCCGCCGGGCGATGTGACGGCGACCAGGGCCGACGACGGAGGCCGACCGTGACGACGAGCGGGTGGCGGACGCAAGGAACCCCAGGTCACAGCCCCCCGGCCCGACGCGTTTCCCCCCAGGGGTGGCGGTCAGGCAAGATGGGGTGTATCTGCCCACTGCCAGATTCAAGCTGCCGGACGGTTTCTCTTGGCTGAGTACATCTACACCATGCGCAAGGCGCGCAAGGCGCACGGCGACAAGGTCATCCTTGACGACGTCTCCCTGAACTTCCTGCCTGGCGCAAAGATCGGTGTTGTCGGCCCGAACGGCGCCGGTAAGTCGACGATCCTGAAGATCATGGCGGGGCTGGAGCAGCCGTCGAACGGCGACGCCTTCCTCGCGCCCGGCTTCACCGTCGGCATCCTGCTGCAGGAGCCGCCGCTGACCGAGGACAAGACCGTCCTGGAGAACGTCCAGGAGGGTGTCGCCGAGATCAAGGGCAAGCTCGACCGGTTCAACGAGATCGCCGAGCTCATGGCGACCGACTACTCCGACGCGCTGCTGGAGGAGATGGGCAAGCTCCAGGAGGAGCTGGACCACGCCGAGGCCTGGGACCTGGACGCCCAGCTCGAGCAGGCCATGGACGCCCTGGGCTGCCCGCCCGGCGACTGGCCCGTGACCAACCTCTCCGGTGGTGAGCGCCGCCGCGTCGCGCTGTGCAAGCTGCTGCTGCAGCAGCCCGACCTGCTGCTGCTCGACGAGCCCACCAACCACCTCGACGCCGAGTCGGTGAACTGGCTGGAGCAGCACCTCGCCAAGTACCCGGGCACCGTCGTGGCCGTCACCCACGACCGGTACTTCCTGGACAACGTCGCCGGCTGGATCTGCGAGGTCGACCGCGGCCGTCTGCACGGCTACGAGGGCAACTACTCCAAGTACCTGGAGACCAAGCAGACCCGTCTCAAGGTCGAGGGGCAGAAGGACGCCAAGCGCGCCAAGCGCCTCAAGGAAGAGCTGGAGTGGGTCCGCTCCAACGCCAAGGGGCGCCAGGCCAAGTCCAAGGCCCGCCTCGCGCGGTACGAGGAGATGGCCGCCGAGGCCGAGAAGATGCGGAAGCTGGACTTCGAGGAGATCCAGATCCCGCCGGGCCCCCGCCTGGGCAACGTCGTCGTCGAGGTCGACCAGCTCAACAAGGCCTTCGGTGAGAAGGTCCTCGTCGACAACCTGTCGTTCACGCTGCCGCGCAACGGCATCGTCGGCGTGATCGGCCCGAACGGCGCCGGCAAGACCACGCTGTTCAAGATGATCCAGGGCCTGGAGGAGCCGGACTCCGGTTCCATCAAGGTCGGCGAGACCGTCCAGATCTCCTACGTCGACCAGAGCCGCGAGAACATCGACCCGAAGAAGACGCTGTGGGAGGTCGTCTCCGACGGCCTGGACTACATCAACGTCGGCCAGGTCGAGATGCCGAGCCGCGCGTACGTCTCCGCGTTCGGCTTCAAGGGCCCGGACCAGCAGAAGCCGGCCGGTGTGCTCTCCGGCGGTGAGCGCAACCGCCTGAACCTCGCGCTCACCCTCAAGCAGGGCGGCAACCTGCTGCTCCTCGACGAGCCCACCAACGACCTGGACGTCGAGACCCTGTCCAGCCTGGAGAACGCGCTGCTCGAGTTCCCCGGCTGCGCCGTCGTCGTCTCCCACGACCGGTGGTTCCTGGACCGCGTGGCCACCCACATCCTCGCCTACGAGGGTGAGTCCAAGTGGTTCTGGTTCGAGGGCAACTTCGAGTCCTACGAGAAGAACAAGGTCGAGCGGCTCGGCGCGGACGCCGCGCGTCCGCACCGCGCCACCTACAAGAAGCTGACCCGGGGCTGATCTTGCGGCACATCTACCCCTGCCCGCTGCGCTGGTCGGACATGGACGCCTACGGCCATGTCAACAACGCCGTCTTCCTCCGCTACCTGGAGGAGGCCCGCATCGACTTCCTGTCCCTCCGGGACGCCGAGTCACGGGACGGGTCGGTGGTGGCGCGCCACGAGATCGACTACAAGCGGCAGCTCGTCCACCGGCCCACGCCGGTGGACGTGGAGCTGTGGGTCACGCAGATCAGGGCCGCCTCCTTCACCGTCTCCTACGAGGTGAAGGACGCGGACGCGGTCTACGTGCGGGCCTCCACCGTGATCGTCCCGTTCGACTTCGAGGCGCAGCGGCCGCGCCGGATCACCGAACAGGAACGGGAGTTCCTCACCCGGTACACCGACGACGCCGGTGACGGCGCCGACGAGGAGGCCGTCGCCGCATGACGGTGCTGCACCTCGCCGACGAGACGGAGGCGGCGGACCTCGCCGCCTTCCTCTCCCGGCTGCTGCACTACGACCGGTCGGCCGCGGTGCGCCTGCAGGCGGCGGGCACCGCGCTGGCCGTGTTCGGGCGGCCGCCGTCGTTCGAGGTGCTCGCCGTTCGCGCGGTACGGCTGGCGAAGCCGTACGAGAACGGGCTCGACGTCACCCTGGACGTCACCGTCTCCGCCGGTGAGCTGCTGGAGTCCGTCGACGAGGCGGCCGCCACGGCCGTCGTCCCGGCCGCGGTGACCGGTCCGCCCTGGGCGGGCGTCTTGCCCCCGCGCGGCGGCTGGCGGCGCGAGCCGGGGCTGCCGTCCGCGAGCGAGCTGCGCGGCCTGGTCGGCGCGGTCGTCACCGAGTTCCGCACCCGCACCGAGGAACTGGCACCCGACCGGCGCACCCGGACCGAACTCGACCTCATAGGTAGGGACATCTGGTCCCGGACCGTGGGGGAGACCCGGCTGCCGGTGCGCGTCGTGCACGCCGCGCAGTCCCTCGGCTTCCTGCGGCCCGGTGAGGCCGCGGAGCAGCCCGCGCTCTTCTCCTCGGGGGCGTGGCTGCGACTGAGCACGCCGTACGGCTCGATCGCCGTGCGCACGGCGGGGACCGGGGCGCTCGGCGGGCTCGGGGCACTCGGCGTCAGCGTGCGCTGACGGCGCCGCGAGAGCGGTGCGCGGCCTCCCGGCCCGGGCTGACGCCCCCTCACCCGCACCGCCGTTCGCTCGCGCCCAAGGCTCCGGCGTGCGCGGAGGCGCACCCTTACTCTTCCTCCCGGTCCGGCCACACGCTGATGTGGTCGGACTCCAGCTCCAGCGCCACGCGGTCGCGCATGCCCAGCGTGCGGGTGTACTCCGCGGGCAGCTGAAGGCGGCCGGCCCGGTCCAGCATCGCGTACTCGCGCGCCACCACCGTCTCGTGGCCGGTCGTCGCGTCGACCTCGCTGCGGCGCAGCACCTCCGTGGACGTACGGCCGTCGCGGATGGCCACCGTGCGGCGGACCTCGCTCGCGACCGCCTGGTCGTGGGTGACGATCACGATGGTCGTGCCCAGGTGCTCGTTCGCCGTGCGGAACGCGGCGAAGATCTGCTCCCCGGTGTGGGAGTCCAGCTCGCCGGTGGGCTCGTCGGCGAGCAGCACCGCCGGGTCGTTCGCGAGAGCCACCGCGATGGCGATGCGCTGCTGCTGCCCGCCGGACATCTGGTGCGGGTGCCGGTCGCGGCAGTCGGCGACGGCCAGCAACTCCAGTAGTTCCAGCGCGCGTCGGGCGCGGGCACGGCGGCGGGCGTAGGTGCGGTTGCCGCTCAGCTGGAGGGGGAGGGCGACGTTCTGCGCCGCCGTGAGGTACGGCAGCAGGTTGCGCGACGTCTGCTGCCAGACGAAGCCGACGACCTCCCGGCGGTAGGCCAGGCGGTCCTTGGCGGTCATGGCCAGCAGGTCGTGGCCGGCGACCCGGGCGGCGCCGGCGGTGGGGGTGTCCAGGCCGGCGAGGATGTTCATCAGGGTGGACTTGCCGCTGCCGGACGCCCCGACGAGGGCCATCAGCTCGCCCTCGCGCACGAGGAGGTCGAGGCCCTGGAGGGCCTGCACCTCGACGCCGTCGGCGGTGAAGATCCGCACCAGACGGTCGCAGGTGATCAGCGCGTCATGGCCGTAGGCCGGCGTGTTGCGGGCGGCCGCCGCCTTGGTCGCCAGATCGGCGAGCGTGGGGTTGGTTGTCATCGGGACCTCCGGCGCGGAGTGTTCTTCGGTGTACGGCGGCGTCGCTGCCCACGGCCCGGCTCCTCGGCCCGGCCTCGGCACGGCTCCTCGCGACCGCCCCGGTACGGCTCCCCGGGCCCGCCCCCGCACGGCTTTTCACCCCCGCCTCGCCGCAGGGCGTGGGCCCTCACCGTGCGTCCCCCACCCTCAGCTCCCGTACCGCCCCCCGGCGGCCCGTCCACCATGCCTGGGCCGCCGCGACGCCGACCGCCACCGCCAGTACCGCCAGCGCCGGGAGCGTCAGGGACAGGGCGTCCGTGCGCAGGGCGGCGGGGGGACCCGCGGCCGGGTTCGCGGCCAGGGCGATCGAGGTGAGGTCGATGCCGGGGGCGAGCAGGCGGATCGCCGCCCAGGCCGTCAGGGCGCCGCCCGCCGTGGCGAGGACGGCCTGCGGCAGGGCTTCCAGGATCAGCAGCCGGCGCGACTGGGCCCGGGTCAGGCCCATCGTGCGGAGCCGGGCGAGCAGCGCGGTGCGTTCGGGTGCGGCGCGCAGCAGGGACAGCAGCAGGGCGAGCACGGCGTATCCCGCTCCGGCCAGGACCGCCGCCGTATAGACGTCCTCGGCGCCGGACTGCAGGGGTGAGTCGACGTATCCGGCGCGCACTGCCGACCGCAGCTGCACGCCCGTGGTGCCGCCGGCCGTCCGGCGCAGTGCGGTCGCGTCGATGTGGTCGCCGCTCAGCAGCAGTGCGGCCGGGCGGGCGGCCTCGGGGGTGAGCGCGCCCCGGTCCACGACCAGGAAGCGGTCGCCGGGCACGGCCGGGGTCCGCTTCCGCACGAGTGCGATGCGCACGGTGACGGTGCTGCCGTCGTCCAGGCGCACCGGGAAGGGCCGGGTGCCGTAGGTGCGGGCGACGGCGGGGGAGGCGAGGGCGGGCAGGACCGCGCCGGACGCGGCGGGGGCGCGCAGCGCGCTCGCCGGGAGGGCGCCGAGGCCGGTGCGGGCGGTCAGCGCGGCGTAGTCGGCCGGGCCCACTCCGGCCACCGGCACCGAGGCGGGGCTGTCTGCGGCCGTCGCCTGGTAGGAGATGCTGACCTCGGTCAGCGCGTTCACCCCCGGCACGCGGCGCACCCGGTCGGCCAGGCCGGCCGGCAGCACGGTCGTGGTCTGGGCCTCCACGCGGGCGTCGGCGCCGACGGCGAGCAGGGCGGCGTGGTCGCGGGTGTCGCGCACACCGGCCAGTACCGAGCCGCCGAACGCGGCCGTGGTCAGGGCCGTCAGCAGCGCCAGCAGGGGCAGCACGGCCGAGGCGGAGGAGCGGCCGGCGCGGGCCAGGGACAGCGGGCCGACCACGCCGCGCAGCCGTCCGGCGGGGCGGGCCAGCCGGCGCAGCGGCCAGGGGTACAGCCGCACCAGGACCAGCGCCGCGATCACCGCGACCAGCACGGGCGCCGCGGACACCAGCTGCCCGCCGTCGCCGCCCTGCCGGCGCAGGGTCTCCACGGCGGCTGCCGCGCCCGCCAGCACGGTGAGTTCGGCGACCGTACGACGCCGGGAGGGGCGCCGGACCGTCACGTCCTGGCGGCCGGAGTGGACGCGGACCACGCGGTGCGCGGCCGCGGCGCGCACCGGCAGTGCGGCGCAGGCGACGAGGGTGACGGCGAGGGCGGCGGCCACGGCGGGCAGCAGACGGCCGCCGGGCACGGCGAGGACGGCGGCGAGCAGGCCGAGCGCCCCGGCCGGCAGGGCCACCACGCCCGTCTCGGCGGCCAGGCGTCCCGCCATCCCGGGCAGGGAGGCGCCGCGGGCGCGCAGCAGGGCGAGTTCGGTGCGCCGGCGGTCGGCGGCGAGGCCCCCGGCCATGGCCAGGATGACGGCGGCGACCGTGCCGGTGCCGAACGCGGCGACCGCGACGAGCGGGGAGACACCGGAGCGCAGCCCGTCGTAGGAGGTGAGGACGGTGTCGAGGTCGGTGTCGGCGTCGGCGTTCGGGTCGACGGCGGAGCGTATCTCGCGCAGGGCGGGCCCGGACTCCAGGGCGGCGACCGAGGACTTCAGCGCCGCGACGTCCCGGCCGTGCAGCGCGGCGGCGTCGGGGGCGAACCGCCAGAAGCGCTGCGGGGCGCCGCCGGTGCCGAGCAGTGCGGGGGCCGCGTCGGGAGGGAGCAGGACGGTGCCGAGCCAGTAGCGCAGCGGGTCCGTGCCGCCGCCGGGCACAGGTTTCAGGGTGGGGCCGCGCAGCAGGCTGTCGGCCGACCAGTAGGCGCCGTCGGGGGTGCGCGGCGCGACGATCGCGGTGATGCGGACGGTCAGCGGGGGACGTCCGACGGCCGGGACGTGCAGGACGCGGCCCACCTGCACGTGCAGGGCCTTCGCCGTCTCCGTGGTGACGGCGCCCTCCACTTCGGCGGTCGTGGCGCTCACCCGGCCGGTGGCGCGGGGCAGCCGTCCGGCGTGCAGCCGGCCGTGCTCGCCGAGGCCGGACTGCGCCGTGAGGAGCACGCGCGCGGGCAGGCCGTAGGGGCGCGGCAGCCAGGCGTCGGGCACCTCCAGCTCCTCGAACGTGCGCACCCCGTACGTGGACTGGCCGGGGTCCGCGGCCAGGGGAGCGCGCAGGGCGGCCAGGATCTTCCGGTTCTGGGCGCCCAACGTGCCCGGGCGCAGGGACTGTTCGAGTTCCTGCACGGAGGACGCGCCGTCGGGCGCGGGGGCGGCCACCCACAGGGTGGTACGGCCGGGTGTGGCCCGTTCGACGGCGTGGGCGAGACCGGCGTCCTCGTAGCGGTCGACGGCGCGCGGGAAGGCGGCGGCCAGAGCGGCCGTCAGCGCCACCAGCAGCGCCAGCGCGCAGGCGGCCGCGGGAGCGGCCCGCAGCCGGGTACGGATCCACGGCGCGGGTACGGCGGCCGGGCGAGGTGTCGTACGCAGCGCCGCCATCTCACTCACCTCCCTGTTCCCGCAGCGCGGAGGCCGGGTCCGCGCGGCGCAGCGACAGGAGCAGGGAGACGGCCAGCGGGACGGCGGCGACGGCCGTGAGCAGGACGGCGACCTGCCCGGCCGGCAGCTGGACCAGGACCCCGGGGAGCGGGCGGGCGGCCTCGGCGGTGAGCAGGATCAGCGGGATCACCGCACGGGTCAGCACCGCGCCGAGCGCCGCGCCGACGGCCAGCGCCAGCACCACCAGCATCCCGTGCTCGGCGGCGATCATGCGGGCCAGGCGGCGGCGCGGGGCGCCCAGTGCCCGCAGCACCGCGAACTCCGCGTCCCGTTCCCTGAGCGCCCCGGCCGCGCCGACCGCGAAACCGACCGCGGCCAGCGCGGCGGCCACCGCGGCCGCCGCGGCGAACGCGGCCTCGGGCCCGGCGCCGAACGGATCGTCCCGCAGCTCCTCGGCGATCTCCGCGCGCACCACGACCTGCGAGGGGTCGACGTCCGGCCAGGCCCGGACCGTGGCGGCCACCTCGGCCGGGGCGCCGGCGGCCAGCCACCACTCGGTGGGCGTGACGCTCGTGCCGTGGCGGGCCTGCAGGACCTGGTCGACGGCGCGCAGGTCGACGAGCAGGGCGCCGCCGCCCTCGGCGTCACCGGTCGTCGGCAGTTCACGCACCGTGCGCACGATCCGCACCGGCACGCTCTCCCCGCCGAAGACGGCGTCCACCCGCTGCCCGGTGCGCGCGCCCGTGGCGGCGAGGAAACGGTCCGTGGCCACCCCCGTGACCTCGGGCGCCGGCGGCTGCGCGATGCGCATCCGGACCGTCACCGCGGCGGACAGCCAGCGGTCGCCGGCCGGCAGATGGCCGGTGGAGTAGGTGAGGGTGGGCGGGGCGGTGGACACAAGGCGCGGCCGGGACGGGATCGAGCCGGTGTCGGGGCCGGCGACAGCGCCGTCGGCGCGCGAGACGGCGCTCCACGCGGTGGTCAGCGGCAGGCGCCGTTCGCTCCCGTCGGCGGCCGTGGCGGTCAGCGCGTCCAGCGTCAGCCGGTGCTGTTCGGCGCGGCCGCTGGGCTGGGCGATGACGAGCTGGACGCCGGTGAGGGCGAGCGGGCCGCGGGCGCCGCCGAGGTCCGGGGTGAGCGGGTGCGGGCGGTTGTCGGCGGGCAGCCGCCCGGCCGGCAACTGGTACGGCACGCCCCACCGGTCCTCCAGGGTGAGCGTCACGTCGGCGCCCCCTTCGGGGTCGGAGCTGTGCAGGGTCGCGGTCAGCCGAAGCCTTGCCGTGCCGGCGGGGACGGTCACGCCCGCCGACGGCTCGGCCGGGGCGAGGCCGGCGAGCAGCGGCCGTACCGGGCGGTCGGCGAGGTCGTGGCGCAGCAGCAGGGCGTCGTAGGCGTGCGCGGTGTCCAGGGCGAGGAGGGTCGCGGTGCGGTTGTCCGACAGCGGCAGCGCGGTGCGTACGGCGGGCGCGGCCGAGGTGACGCCGGGCAGGGCGGCGAGCTGTTCGGTACGGGCGGGGCCGGCGTCCCCGGCGGCCGTCACCCGCACCGGGGCACCGGCCCGGAAGTCGGCCTGGTCCTGCTGGGACCGGTTCCAGGAGGCGCCCTGGCCGATGGCCAGCATGCCGAGCGCGACGGCCAGCACCAGCAGCAGCATGGGTCCCGCTCCGCGCATGGGGCGGCGGCTGAACTGCCAGCCGGCCAGCGCGGTCGCGAGGCCGCGTCCGCCGGTCGCGCGGCGCTCGGCGAGCCGGGCCACGGGCGGCAGCAGCCGCAGGGTGAGCACGGTGCCGGCGAGCAGGGCCAGCGCGGGCGCGGCGACCAGCAGCGGGTCGATGCCGAGGGCACCGGTGCGGTCGCCGCTGACGGCGGTGCGGGTGGCGAGCTGCCAGTACGCGAGCCCCGCGATCGCCAGCAGCCCCAGGTCGGCGCCGGCCCGCAGCGCGCCGGGCAGCGCCCGTGCCCGGCCCGCGCGCCGGGCGCTCGCGGACAGCGCGGGCACCGTCACGGCGAGCGCGCAGCCGAGGGCGACGCCCGCCGCCACCAGCCACACCTGCGGCCGGCCGGCGGCGGGCACGTCCAGCCGCAGACCGATCCTGGCCAGCGGCCCCTGCCCGGCCAGCAGCCGGGTCAGCGGCCCGGCGAGCAGCGGCGCGCACAGTGCCGCCGGCACGGCCGGCAGCAGCGCCTCCAGCGCGGCCAGGGCCGCCAGGCGGCCGCGGGAGGCGCCGCGGGCCAGCAGCAGCCGCGTCTCGGCGGCGCGTTCGGCGCTCAGCAGCCGCGCGACCAGCAGCAGCGCGCACGCCGCGAGCAGGGCGAGCAGGAGGGCGACGATCAGCAGCGTGGAGCGGGAGACCAGCAGCGAACGTTCGATCCCGTCCAGGACGCCGGGCAGCGAGGTGACCGCGGTCGTCGACCCGGCGAGGGCGGGGGCCGAGCGCACGGCGGCGCCGGCGTGGGCCGCGGAGGAACGCAGGGCGTCGATCCGGTCGGTCGTCAGCGTGGAGAAGTCGGCGGTCACGACCCACGCCGACGGGCCGGTGCTCACCGTGGCGCCGGTCAGCACCCGCGGGTCGGTGAGCAGCGGGCCGTAGGTGGTGAAGTCGGTCTTCTTCACGCCGCGCCCGCCGACGTCGTCCAGCCGCCAGTACGGCGCGGCGGCGTCGGCGGGCCGGTACAGGCCGGTGATCCGCACGGTCACCGGCCTGCCGCCGAAGCGGTCGGTGAGGGCGAGCCGGGCGCCGGGCCTCAGGCCCAGGCGGCGCGCGGCCGCCTGGGGCAGCGCGGCCTCGACGTCACCGGCGCCCACGCGGGGCGCGCGGCCGTCGACGAGCCGCACCTGGGACGGGTCCAGGGCCGCGAAGTGCGTCAGATCGGGGTCCCCGGACCGCTCGGCGGGCGGCTGCACGGAACGGGGCAGGGCGTACGGCCCGGACCGCACCAACGTCCGCACGGTCACCGGCAGCCCGTCGAACGCGGTGCGCGCCGCCCGGCGTACGGCGGCGTCGGCGGCGTCGCGGCCGCCGGCGGGGACGTCGGCCTTGACGACCAGGGCGGCGTCGGCGGCGTGGGCGGGCTGCGCCAGCGCGTGCCGCAGGGCGGCGTCGCCGATCGCGCCGGCGTAGGCGGTCAGGCCCGCGAGGACGGAGGTGGTGAGCAGGACGGTGAGCAGGGCCGCGGCGAGCAGCAGACGGTGCGCCCGGGCGCGCAGCAGCACGAACCCGGCAAGCCCCCCGAACCCCGCCACCACCGGCCCCCCGCCGTTGTTGTCCAGACCTCTCGGCGATGTTGTCAGAGGGGGCGGGCGCGGGTAAGCGGTTGTGAACCCGGCTTGACCGGATCGTGACCGGAATCCGGCGTGCTATGACCGGAATGCGGCGCTCATACGGCGCTCACCGGGCCCGGAGGGGTGTGGACGTGCCGGCGGCGGGGCTCAGCCGGGGGTGTTGATCATCGAGGCGGCGGCGTAGGTGAGGTAGTTCCACAGCGTGCGCTCGTGCTCCTCGGACAGGCCGAGCTCCTCGACGGCGTCCCGCATGTGCCGCAGCCACGCGTCGTGCGCCGCCTTGTCCACGGTGAACGGCACGTGCCGCATCCGCAGCCGCGGGTGGCCGCGGTTCTCGCTGTAGGTGGTGGGGCCGCCCCAGTACTGCATGAGGAACAGCGCCAGCCGCTCCTCGGCCGGACCGAGGTCCTCCTCCGGGTACATCGGCCGCAGCAGCGGATCCCCCGCGACTCCCTGGTAGAAACGGTGCACCAGCCGGCGGAAGGTGTCCTCCCCGCCGACCTGCTCGTAGAACGTCTGCTCCTGAAGCGTGCCGCGCCGAATCTCTGTCACGCCTCCCATGGTCTCAGACGCGGCGACCGAGGCCGCAAGACTTAGGACCGGCCCCTCCTGGAGCCGGGCCCGGGCCTGTCCGGCGGACCGGTCCGGCCGCACGGCGCCTGCCGGCCGGGCCTGTCCGGCGGACCGGTCCGGCCGCACGGCGCCTGCCGGGCCCCGCGACGCACCGGTGATCCGCCGGAGGGAACCTCTAGCCCCGGCGGACCGTGATCGTCGTCCAGGCGCCCACGTGCACCCGGTCGCCGTCCCGGAGCGGGACCGGCACGAACGGCTGGATCGGCTCGTCCGAGCCGTTCACCGTCGTACCGTTCGTCGAGTTCTGGTCGACGACGGCCCAGCTGCCGTCGGGCTGCTGCACCAGCACCGCGTGCTGGTGCGAGACACCCGGGTCCTCCGGCGGCACCGACAGGTCGATGTCGGGCGTCTCGCCGGTGGAGTGGCGGCGACGGCCGATGCTGACCTGGTTACCGGTGAGGGTGCGCTGCTGCTCCGGCGAGTACGCGGGCAGGTTGAGCCCCGCGGCCTCCGGGCCGGAACGCTGCATCATCGCCATGAAGTACTCGCGGTCCGGGCCGATGGTCGCCGTCCAGGTGGCCGGACCCTGCGGCTGCTGCGGGAACCCGGGCGCCGGGGGTGCCTGGGTGGCACCGGGCTGCGGGTAGCCGTAGCCGCCGGGGCCGCCGGGCGGGTTGGCGCCGCCGGGACCGCCCTGGCCGCCCGGAGCGTTCGGCGCGTTCGGCGCGGGCGGTGCCTGGGTGGCGCCGGCCTGCGGGTAGCCGTAACCGCCGGGTCCGCCGGGTCCGCCGGGGCCGCTGGGACCGTTCGGGCCGGACGGGGCGGGTCCGGAGGGTCCGCCGGGGCCGGTGGCGGGGCCGGACGGCGGGGAGATCACCCAGTCGTCACCACCACCGCCGAACGACGGCCCGGACGGGGCCGGGGGAGCCGGCGGAGCCGAGGGGCCACGGCCCTGCGGGAACGCGGGGGGCTGGAAGCCCTGCGGGGTACCGGGGCCACCGGGGCCGCCCTGGCCGCCGGGAGCCGCGCCGGGACCGGCGGGGGGCGTGGGGCCGGGAGGCGGGGGGACCGGACGCGACGGGTCGCTGCCGAAGGGGAAGGGGGCGCCGGAGCCGTTCGGACCGCCGGGCGCGCCCGGGCCGCCGTGCGTCGGCGGGCCGCCGGGGCCGCCCGTGCCGAAGGGACCGCCGGGCGCACCGGGACCACCGGGACCACCGGGACCACCGGGGCCGGAGGGGCCGCCCTGGCCGCCGGGACCGCCCGCACCGAACGGACCGCCCTGGCCGCCCGGACCCGAAGGCCCACCCGGCCCACCGGGACCGCCGGGGCCACCGGGACCGCCGGAGCCGAACGGACCACCCGGGCCGGCAGGCGCACCGGGACCACCCGGGCCGCCCTGGCCGCCCGGACCACCCGCGGGGAACGGGCCGCCGGAGGCGCCCGGACCGCCCGGACCGCCCGGGCCCGACGGCTCGCCGCCGTACGGGCTCGGCGGGATCGGCTCGGCGGGACGGTTCACCTGGGACGGGCGTGAGCTCTGGTAGTCGAAGGAGTCACTGCCGCCGAAGGACGGCCCGGACGGGCCGGGGCCCTGCGGGAAGCGCGGCGCACCCGGCGCCGACGGGCGCGGCGGCGCGGCCGGGGTGTACGTGGTCGCCGTGTTGGTCAGGAAGTTCCACCGGCACTCCTCGCAGAACGGCGCCCCGCCCTCGCGCGGCGTACGGCACTGCGGGCACAGCTCCGGCTCGGGCTCCGGCACGGAGGACAGATGACGCCCGCCCGGCTGAGGGCCCGGCTGCGCACCCGGCGGGGGCGGCGGGAAGCCGTAGCCACCGCCCGGCGGCGGCGGGGGAGGCGGCGGAGGTACGGCACCGGCCATGCGGTGACCGCAGACCTCGCACCAGTCGTCGGAACCCGACTGGTGTCCGTTCGGGCAGGTCGGCATGTCGGTGCGTCCCTTCGTTCCTGCTAGGTCACTTCTTCGGTGGTCGTCGGTGGTCGTCGGCGCGCTTCAGTGGTCCTCGGCGCGTCACTTCTTCACACGAACGGTCTTTGTCGACCGGGTTTCGAGCGTCATCTCGTCGGCCTCCGCGACCTTCGCCTTCAGTCGCACAGTACCGGTCGCCGCGTCGACCACGTCCACCACCTTCGCAAGCAGTTTCGCAGTATCCGCGTTCCCGGAGGCACTCGCGAGCTGAACGGCCCGGCCCAGTTTGGCCGTTGCTCCATCCATATCGCCCGCTTTGCGAAGGTCCAGCCCCTGTTGGATGACCTGGGCCAGTTCGGCCTGCCCGGTGTAGTGGGCGACCTGAGGGTTGAGGGAGGTGGAGGCGGCCATGTCGTCGGTCCACACGGCTCTCACCAGGCCCTGCGCGCCCAGGTTGCGCACTTCGCCGTCCGGTTGCGGCACGACCAGCGAGACCCGGGCGGCCAGCATCTCCTGGCCGACGTGCGCGGCCGGGACCTCGACGCACAGGTGGTAGTCGCGGGACTCGTCGCCCCAGGAGCCTGTCGGATAGTCCCCGGCGCGCGGCCCCGCCTCGCTGCGGCGACCGGTCAACTCCTCGACCGTCGGGGCGACTTGCTTGACGAACTTGATGGTCGTGCCCACCGGCGTCCACACCCGCAGGGCGACGTCGGCGACCTCCTTGCCCATCGCCGTCTCCATCATCCGCGTGAAGTCGGCGGCCAGGCCGGCCGGGTCGGCGACGATGTCGGCCGTGCCGAGCAGCGCGGAGGCGATCCCTGTGACTTCTTTCACTTCCCAGTCGGTGCCCACACCCCGCGCGTCACAGGTGAACCGCCCGGCGCAGTGCTCGAGGGCGGCCTTCAGATCGGCGGGCGACTCGTGCTCGTTGCGGCCGTCGGTGAGCAGGATGCCGTGCCGGATGGCGACGTCCGCCGAGGACAGAAGGGTCTCGGCGAGCCGCAGCCAGGTGCCGATCGCGGTGCCGCCGCCCGCGCTCAGCCGGCGCAGCGCCTGCTTGGCCTGCTCGCGCGTGGTGGCGTCGGCGACCGCGAGCCGCCCGCCGCCCGGGTAGACCTCGGTGGCGACGTGGGTGCCGCCGACCACCGCGAAGTGGACCCCGTCGCGCAGGGTGTCGATCGCGGCGGCCGTCGCGTCCCGCGCGTTGCGCATCTTGGTCGGCGGGTAGTCCATCGACCCCGAGCAGTCCACCATGATCGCCACCGCCGCGGACGGACCCTGCCCGGCGGTGAACAGATGCGGCGCGCTCACCGCGCTGCCGATGGTGCCGCCGCCGGTCGCCGTGACCGTGACGATGGCGTTGACCTCGCGGCCGCCCTCCGGCAGGTACTCGTTCTGGTAGACGTCCACCGAGAACTGCGGCGCCGCGGACTTCGAGAAATTGGCCATGCCTGTTCGCATCCCCCTCAACCACCCTCGCGGGTGTGGACCGGACCGCGGACCGGTCCCCTCCGGCCCGCGAGCTTCCCCGTGCGAGGCCGGCCCGGTCTCCCGCGCGTGGCCTCAGGCCGATCCTGCCCCCTGCGGCGGCGCGGGGAACGGGACGACGGCCACTGTTACGTTGTCGTGGCCCCCGCCGTCCAGGGCGTGGCCGACGAGGACCTGCGCGCTGTGCAGCGGGCGCACGGCGGCGTCCGGGGGGACCACGTCGGCCATCTCCTGAGCCGCCTCCGCGTAGTTCCACAGTCCGTCGGTGCAGACGACGACCACACCGGGCCGGTCCGGTTTGTAGCTCGCGGTGTGCGGTTCCAGTTCGTAGGCGTCCGCGCCGAGCCAGCCGGTGATCGCGTGGGCGCGCTCGTCGGCGTACGCCTCCGCCTCGCTCATCAGCCCGGCGGCCACCATCTGCGCGGCCCACGAGTCGTCCTCGGTGAGCCGGGCCGGGGGCGCGCCGCGGTCGTCCGGCACCCAGTAGGCGCGGCTGTCGCCGACCCAGCCGACGACCAGCAGGCCGCCCGTCACGACCGCGCCGACCAGGGTGCAGGCGGGCGCGTTCTGGTGCGGGGCGTGCTCGCGGGCCGTCTCGGGTTCGTCGGCCAGGGCGTTGACGGCCTGCGAGGCGGCGACGATCGCCTCGTGCATGGCCTGCTGGGGGTGCGTGCCGCGCGGCAGGGCGGCCAGCAGCGCGTCGCCGGCCGCGCGGGACGCGGCCAGGGAGGCGTCGTCGGGGCGGGTCGCGGAGGACACGCCGTCGCAGACGATCGCGAGCGACACCGGGGAGCCGTCGGGCAGCGTGGTGGTGGCGACGGCGAACGCGTCCTCGTTGCGGTGGTGGCGCAGCCCGCGGTCGCTGACGGCGGCCACCGGACCGGACTCCTGCTCCATGTGGTCGCGTTCGCGGGGCTGTGCGTGCCCGCAGTTCTCGCAGTAGCCGTCGCTGTCCACCCGGCCGGCCCGGCACGCCACGCACACCGAGGTGTCCGGCGCGGCCGCGGCGGCCTCCGCGGCCGCGCGCGGGTCGGGGGCCTGCAGCGCGTACTCGTCGGGCTCGTCCGGCCGGTCGAAGCGGACGCCCGCGGCGGCAGCGGCGGGAGCAGGTGGAGCCACGGGTGCCTGCGGCGGTACGGCGGCCGGGGCGTGCGGCGGTACGCCGGGACCCGCCGGCGACGCCGACGAGGCGTGCGGGGGTACGGCGGGAGCCGCCGGCGGTGCCGGAGGGGCCTGCGTCGGGGGGGACTGCGGGGGCACCGCCGGGGGAGCGGGCGCAGCCGCGGGCGGCATCTGCGGCGGCGGGCCCGGGAGCGCGCCGCCGCCCGAGTCCGTGCCCGGCAGATCCGTCGGCAGATGCACCGCGGCCGGGGTGTCCGAGCTCCCCGGCTCGGCCGCGTGCGGCCATGGCTCCGCTCCGCCCGGGGCCTGACCCGCGTGCGCGGCGGGGCCGGGCTGCGCGGCCGTGCCGGGGGCCGGCTGCGCCGAGCCGTTCATCGCCATCGTCGGGTGGTCCCGCGGCGGCGCCGGCACGGCGGACAGGTCGTATCCGCACGCGCCGCAGAAACGGTCACCCGACTCGAGCGGCTCCGCACAGCTCGGGCAGTTCGACAGGGCTGCCTGCTGGGGCATCTGGGACATCAACTACACCCACGTCCGGGGGCGGTAACGGTTGGCACGTTCCACCAGGTCGATCCTCTCCTCGCCGCCGGGCGCGAGCCGGGCCAGCGTGCGGTACGAGCGCTCGAGTCCGAAGCGCAGCCCGCGTTCGTCCAGTTCGCTGCCGAGCAGCACTCGCCGGGCGGCCGGCGTGCCGCCCTGGCCCCCGGAGAGTATCCAGTCCAGGGCGCACCCGAGCACTTCGGTGGCCAACTGCTCGCGCCGGCCCGGGTCCAGACCGTACGCCTGAAGTGCCTCGACCTGCGCGGCGGCGGCCGTCAGATCGTCCAGGAACGCAACGTCCGCGGCGGTCGCCGTGCGCTGCCGCAGCCGGGCCCGCACCGCCGCCACGCGGGCGGCCGTGTAGTGGATGGACGCCTCCGGCACCGATTCCAGCGTGTGGACGGCACCGGCGCGGTCACCCGAGGCGAGCCGCACCCGGGCCAGACCGAACGCGGCGCTGACATGGCTCGGGTCGCTCGCCCACACCAGCCGGTAGTACTCGGCGGCGTTGTCCAGCTGGCCCAGCACCTCCGCGCACAGGCCGAGCGCGAGCTTGGGCGCGATCTCGCCGGGGAAGGCGTCGTAGACCGCGTCGAAGGCGAGGGCGGCGTCCTCGTGGTCACCCGTCACCAGCGCGGCCACGCCCCGGTACCAGACCACCCGCCAGTCGTCCGGCCGTTCGTCGTCCAGCTTGGCCAGCGCCATGCGCGCGGCGTCGAAGTCGCCGTTCTCCAGCCAGGCGCGCGCCTGCCGCAGCCGGGTCTCCACCGAGGGCGCCGGCGCGGCGGCGAGCGCGTTGAGCAGCTCGGCGGGCGCGGAGGTCATCAGGCCCGCCAGGAAGCCGGCGTTGGGGTCGGCGGGGTCGACGTGCGGCACGGGCAGGGCGAGCGCGGCCGCGCGGATGTCCACCGCCCGCACCAGCGACGCGGGGATTCCGGAAGCACCCACCGCACCGGCAGCGGCAGCAACGGCACCCACAGCACCGGCACCGGCGGCACCGGCAGCCCCCACGGCGCCCGCCGCACCGGCCCCGGTGAGGGCGGGAGTCCCGCTCTCCGCTCCGCGCCGCCCGCGCACCGCTCGCGCGCCCAGCCGGGACACCTCGCCCTCCAGCCGCGGGAACAACTCCGTGTCCGTGACCTTCACTTCCGGTCCGAACAGCGTCGACAGCGCCGGCCGCGCCCGCCCCGACTGCAGCGACACCACCTCGCGCAGCACCCCGGTGAGCTGCTCGGCCATCTCCTGCGCCGAGGCGAACCGGCGGGCCGGGTCGGGATCGGTGGCCCGCACCAGCAGCCGGTAGAAGGACTCGTACTGGCGGAAGACCTCGATGGTGTCGGGGTCGGGCAGCGAGTCGGCGTAGACGGTGGTGTAGCCCTGGAAGTCGAAGGTCAGGACGGCCAGCGTCCGGCCGACCGTGTACAGGTCGCTCGCCACCGACGGGCCGACGTCGGCGACCTCGGGCGCCTGGTAGCCGATCGTGCCGTAGATCGCCGACTCGTCGTCGTCCATGCGGCGCACGGCGCCCATGTCGATCAGCTTCAGCTCGTCCTCGGTCTGGATGGCGTTGTCGACCTTGAAGTCGCAGTACAGCAGGTTGCGGCTGTGCAGGTGGCCGAGGGCCTCCAGCGCCTCGATGCCGTACGCGCAGGCCTGCTCCACCGGCAGCGGGTCGCGGCGGCCGTCGGGCGTGCGGCGGGCGTTGGCGATCTCCTTCAGGGACTTGCCGCCGACGTACTCCATGACGATGTAACCGTCGAGGGAGCCGGTGCGCTGGTCGAGGTGCTCGACGAAGTTGTAGATTCGCACGATGTTGGCGTGCTCGATCTCCGCGAGGAAGCGCCGCTCGGAGATCGCGGCGGCCATCGCGTCCTGGTCGCCGGTGTCTAGCAGACCCTTGAGCACCACCCACCGGTCCGCGACGGCCCGGTCCACGGCGAGGTAGATCCAGCCCAGGCCGCCGTGCGCCAGACAGCCCACGACCTCGTACTGGCCGCGCACCACGTCGCCGGCCTTCAGCTTCGGCACGAACGAGTACGGGTGCCCGCACTTGGTGCAGAACCCCTCGGTGCGGCCCGGCCGGTCCCCGCGCGCCCGGCCGACCGGCGCGCCGCAGTCCGAGCGGGAGCAGAACCGCTTGCGCTCGGGCACCTCGGGGTTGTCCAGCACCATGGCGCGCGGATCGGGCCGCGGGATCGGCGGCACCTGCACCAGGCCCGCACCGAGCCGGGAACGGCCCGAGGACGCGGCGCCCGAACCCGAGCTGCGCACCGACACCGAACGGCCCGTCGACTTCCCCGACAGCGAGCGCGACAGCCGCCCGGACACCGAGCGCCGCGACTTCGACGACTGCGAGGACGTACGCGCGCTGCGCGCGCTCGTACTGGCGGAACCCCTGGAGCCCCGGCCGCCCGCGGTGAGCCCGGTCGGTACCGAACCGACCATGCCGGTCGGGGAGACGACCGGCGCGAGGCCGCAGGTGTCGCAGTACAGTTCGCCGCCGCCGACGTCCTCGTACGTCCCGTCGCAGCCCGGACGCTGGCAGTTCTGTCCCGCACGGCTCATGACGACTCCCCCCTCACGTCCTCCGGCCGGCTCTGCTGCTCCGGCACCCGCGGTGCGGCGAGCGCCTCGGCGGCCGCCTGCTGGTAGCGCAGCACGGCCTGTTCGGCGACGCGCAGATCGCACGGCGCGCTCCACAGCATGCGGCGCGCCTTCTCGTACCGCTCGATCAGCAGCGGGTCCTCCGCCAGCCCGTGCCGGGCCACCTTCGCCTTGTACGCGTCGAGACGGCCGCGCAGCTCGGCGCGTACGGCGAGCGGCGCGGTGACCGCGGTCAACGACTCGCGGGCGCGCAGCAGTTCGTCCTCGGCCCGCTGCTCCAGCGACTCCAGCAGCGGCGACAGCCGGTGCCACTGGGCCTGCCGGCGGTACTCCGCGGCCGTGGCCAGCTGCTCCTGCAGCACGGTCGGCGGGCCGCTGACCACCGGCACCTCGGTGGCCGCGATCTTCGCCAGCACCTCGCCGCGCGCCGTGCGGGCCTCGGCGAGGGTGCGGTCGGCGCGGGAGAGCACGTCCCGCAGCCGCACCAGCCGCTTCTCGGCGTCCTGGCGGACGGTGAGCACGGCCTCGATCTCCCGGCGCACCTCGTCCAGGGCGCGCGCCTCCCGGTCGTAGACCGTGGTGTCCGGACGGCCGCCGCCGGGCGCCGAACTGCCCTGCGCGGGAACCCAGAACGCGAGCGGGTCGCAGATCACCTGCTCGCGCAGCTTCGTCAGGGTGCGCGTGATGCGCTCCAGGTCGTCACCGGCCGGATGCTCGCCGGGGCGCACCCCGACGGAGTGGGCGAGCTGCCGGGTGCGCTGGAGTTCGGCGGCGAGTAAATCGATGCGGGCGGGCAGCGCCGACCAGACCGCGTCGGCGGCGACGACCATGTCCAGGCTGCTCGCGTACAGCTCGTTCATCCGGTCCACCAGCGCGACCAGCGAGTAGTGCTCGCTCAGCCTGCCCGGACCGCCCTGCCCGCTCATCGCGCCGGCGCTTCCCGGCACGGCGACGCACTCGCCGCGCAGCAGTTCGGTCAGCTCCACCAGGTCCTCGCGGCTGGACCAGCGGCGCCGCGAGCGGATCTCACGGGCGGTGCGCAGCGCGGCCGTGTAGGCGTCGAAGTACGTCCACAGCAGCGTGATCGACGCCTCCGTGGCGATCCAGCGCTCGTGGGTGACGCCGGTCAGCTCGGCGCCCTCCAGGAGCCTGCGGCCCGCGTGGTCCTGAAGGGCCAGCAGCGACGTCTCGATCGCCTCGTGCTCCTGGCCGAGCCGCGCCAGCGCACGGTCCACCTCGTCCCGGTCCATCACCGGCCCGGCGGGGTCCGTGACGCCCATCGATCACCTCTCGCTGCTGTGTGGGTCGTTGCCGCTCGTGTCGGCGCTCTCGTCAGCTCGTGCGCAGGTACTGCGGCGCGGGCGGTCTGGACGTCGCCGCGTCCCTCCCCAGTGTCGCCGACAGCCAGGTGCCGTACGACGTCTGCCAGCCGCTCGCGCTGTAGGCGACCAGGATGCGATTGACCCGGCGTACCAGATCGTCCGCGTCCTTCTTCATCGCCACGCCGTAGTACTCGGTGGTGAAGGCACTTCCCTTCAGTTCGACCGTCGGGTCCTGGGCGGCCTGGCTCGCGGCGAGCGCGCCGTCGGTGACCACCGCGTCCACCTCGCCGAGCTGGAGGCGTACCAGGCAGTCCAGCTGGTTGGGGACGGTGGTGGAGATGTCCGCGGAAACCGGCAGCCGGCCCGCCTTCTTGTCGTCCGCGAGCGTCGTGTACGCCGTCGAACCGGCCGCCGTGCAGATCTTCTTGCCGGCGAGCGAGCCGTCGTAGCCCGTGACCGGCGAGTCCTTGGGGGCGAGGACCTGCTGGCCGGTCTTGAAGTACGGGGCGGAGAACGCCACGTCCCGCAGACGCTTGCAGGTGATCGTCATCGTGCGGACGACCATGTCGACGACACCGCTCTGGATCGCCTGGATGCGCTGGTTGGTGGGGATGGCCTTGAACTGCACCGCGTCCGGGTCGCCGAGCACGTCCCGGGCGATCGCGTGCACCAGGTCGATGTCGAAACCCTCGAGCTGCGCGCCCTTCTTGTTCGGGTCGCGGTAGCCCCAGCGGTAGCTGTTCTGGTCGACGCCGACGACCAGCTTGCCCTTGGCCTTGATGCGGGCGATGGTGGGCCCGTCGGCCGCTGAGGGCGCCAGGGTCTGCTTCTCGGGGGCCGTGCAGGTGTCGGCGCGCGCCTGGGTGCCGACGGCGACCCGGGAGGCGCCGTCCGTCGCCGCGGCGCTCCCGCCGCCGCGCTGGGTCAGGGGCAGCAGCAGCGCGCACGCCAGCGCCAGGGCGCACACGACTGCCATCGCGCCGACTCCGCCCCAGCCCCGCAGTCCGGCCCGCAGGTGTCGCAGCCTCATCGTCACGCCCCCTTCCAACCGTGCGTTCCTCATCGGTACTCCGACAGCCTGCGGCCGATGCCGAGGACCGCGCCCGCCGCACCCAGCACGGCAAGGACGGCGGCGCCCCACGCCAGGCCGCCCAGCGCGTCGAGGCCGTCGCCGGCCGCCTGCCGGAACTCCTTCTCCTCGTGCGCCAGCGCCGCGGCCAGGTTGGCGTCGACGCTGTCGAAGCACTCGCCGGTGGCTCCCTGGGCGCCGATCACGCCGTCCAGCGCCTTCTCGTACTCGCCGGACTCGTCCTCGCCGCGGGCCGCGTCATGGCGCCGGTTCCACTCCTTCATGTTGCCGACGGCCGCGGTGACCGGCTTCGCGCCGGCGGTGTCGTCGGCGAGCCGGCCGGCCTCGGCCAGGCTCTTGTCCAGGGCGGCCATGTCCGTCCGGAAGGACGTGTCGTACAGGTCCTTGCCGTCCTTGGTCGTCTCCGCGCCGCGCGCCACCAGGGTGAGGTTCTCGTTGCCGCGGGCCTTCAGGGAGGCGATGCGGGCGCCCTGCAGGACGTTGAGGGAGCGCACGCCGTTGCGGCGGGAGTCGTCCAGGTCGGCGCGGGCGACGCTGTGCCCGACGACCAGCCACAGCAGCACCACGGCGGCCGCCGTGGTGGCGGCGACCAGGCCCTGGTTGAGGACGCGGTGCGTGCGCCGGTAGTGCCGGTGCTGGGCCCAGCCGAGGGCGGCCAGCGCCAGCACGCCGAGCGCGATCGCCGCCCACGGGTAGGGCGTGGCGTGCGCGTAGTCGGCGTTCAGACGCTCGTTCTCGTTGGTGTACAGGTCCTCGGCCGCCGGGAGCATCTGCTGCTGCATCTTCTCGTTGGCGTACCGCAGGTAGGCGCCGCCCACCGGGAAGCCCTGCCGGTTGTAGGTGCGGGCGCGCTCCACCAGGCCCTTGTACTCCGGCAGCAGCCGGTTCAGCTTGGTGATCGTGGCGGCGGCGGGGGAGCCGGGGTCCGAGCTGCCGGCGGCGGTGACCAGGCCGGTGGCGGCCGTGCGGATGTCCCGCTCGTAGCGGTCGCGCGAGGCCTTGGTCTCCTGGCCGCCGGCCAGGAAGCCGCTGGAGGCCGCGGTGTTGGCGTCGGCGAGCGAGCGGTAGATGTCGGCGGCGGCCGCGCTCAGCGGCCGGCTCTTGTGCAGGACGTCGTCGGCGGCGGCCGCCCGCTCGGTGACCTGCCAGGCGGTGACCGCGCCGAACGCGACGACGAGCAGCGCGAGGACGGCTCCGATGGTGCGCAGCCTGCCCGGTTCGGTGACGGCGGCGGCGCGCAGCCGCTCCACGCCCTCGGCGAACGCCGTACGGCGCGGGGCGCGGCCCGGCGCGGGGGAGCCGGTGCCCGTGACGGCCTCGGGGGCGGAGGGGCGGACGGCGGGCTGCGGGGGGATCGCCGGCACCGTGGGCGTGCCGGGGCCCGCCGGTGGCGCCGCACTGCTTCGCTGCGGGTGTGTCACTGCTGACCTCCCCCATGGTCATCCGTCGCCGCAAGTATCGCTGCCGGGGCCCGTATCCGCACCGGCCGTCACCCGATCTTGATCGGATCGCAGTGTGGTGCGCGGCCCGACGCCGGATGTCCCGCCCCTCGGCCGTCGTGGAACTGCCCTGCCCATGAATACGTCGGGGGAACCGGATCGGTTCCCCCGACGTCACTCACGGGTGACGGTTCGTCACCGCCCCACGGTGGTGCGCGGCGCCGTTCAGCTCGCGCCGGGCGCGAAATGCGCCCGCAGCCGCTCCTGCGCCCCGGCCGTCGCCCCCAGCCGGTCCAGGCCCAGCAACGCCGCCCCCAGCACCGGCCGCTCCCGCACCACGCGCGGTGCGGCCTTGGGCGCGCGTTCGGCCAGCGACTGGCGTACGCCGTCGTCGAGCAGGGTGTGCCCGGCGGTGAGGACCCCGCCGCCGAGCAGCACCGGGGTCTCCTCCGCCAGCAGGTCCAGGCGGGTCAGCGCGACCACCGCCATGGCGGTGATCTCCTCGGCGAGCCGGTCGACGATCCGCCGGGCCACCGGGTCGCCGGCCGCCGCGGTGGCGAACAGCACCGGCGTCAGCTCGTGCCGGCGGGCGTGCTCGACGCGCCCCAGGTGCAGGGCCTCGATCAGCGCGTACATGGAGTCCAGGCCGAAGTGCCCGGGCAGGGTGCGGGCCAGCTCGGTGGGGTCGCCGCGCCCGTCCTCCGCGCGCGCCGCGTGCCACAGCGCCTCCTCGGCGAGGAACCACCCCCCGCCCCAGTCCCCGGAGATGCGGCCGATCGCCGGGAAGCGGGCGGTGCGGCCGTCGGGGCGCATGCCGACGCAGTTGATGCCGGCGCCGCACACCACGGCCACCCCGCGCGGCTCGGCGACACCGGCCCGCAGGATCGCGAAGGTGTCGTTGCGCACCTCGACGGACTCCCCCCACGCGCGTGCGTGCAGGGCCGCCGCCAACTGCTCCTCCTCCACCGGCAGATCGGCGTTGGCCAGGCAGGCCGCGACATGCTCCACCGCGCTCACCCCGGCACGCGCGTACGCCTCCCCGACCGCCCGCGCGAGCGTGTCCACCGCGGCCTGGACGCCGACCGCCGGTGGCCGGAACGGGCCGCCGCGGGCCGTGGCGAGGACGGTGCCGTCCGCGGCCACGACCGCCACGTCGGTCTTGCTGTTGCCGGCGTCGATGGCGAGGACGCCCCCGGTCAGGCCCACGAAAGGTGCTCCCGGTTGTGCGCGATCAGCCGTTCGGTGAGGGTGTCGGCAAGGGCGTACTGCCCGATCAGCGGGTGCGCGAGCAGCGCGCGGAAGACACGGTCGCGGCCCCCCTTCAGGGCCGCCTGGAGGGCCAGGTCCTCGTACGCGGTGACACCCGCGATCAGGCCCGCGTACAGCGGGTCCAGGGGCGGTACCGGCAGCGGGGCGGCACCCTTGGCGCCCACCGCGGCCTGCACCTCGACCACCGCGTCGTCGGGCAGGAAGGGCAGCGTGCCGTTGTTGAGGGTGTTCACCACCTGGTACGGGCTGCCCGCACCGCCCAGCAGCGCCGCCGCGAGGTCGACGGCGGCCTCCGAGTAGTAGGCGCCGCCCCGCTTGGCCAGCAGCTCCGGCTTCACGTCCAGCGCCGGATCGCCGTACATCTCGAGCAGCCGCCGCTCCATGGCGGCGACCTCGGCCGCCCGGGACGGCTTGGTGCGCAGTTCGCCGACGACCTCGTCGTGGGCGTAGTAGTAGCGCAGGTAGTACGACGGGACGACGCCGAGGCGGTCGAGCAGGCCGCGCGGCAGGCGCAGGTCGGCGGCGACGGCGTCGCCGTGCTCGGTGAGCAGCCGGGGCAGCACGTCCTCGCCCTCGGGGCCGCCCAGGCGCACCCCGGTCTCCCAGGTGAGGTGGTTCAGGCCCACGTGGTCCAGGTGCACCTCGTCGGGGGAGAGGCCGAGGTGGGCGGCGAACTTGCGCTGCAGCCCGATCGCCACGTTGCACAGCCCGACCGCCTTGTGGCCGGCTTGGAGCAGGGCCCGGGTGACGATGCCGACCGGGTTGGTGAAGTTGATGATCCAGGCGTGCGGGTTGGCGCGCCGGACCCGTTCGGCGATGTCCAGGACGACGGGCACGGTGCGCAGCGCCTTGGCGAGGCCGCCCGCGCCGGTGGTCTCCTGGCCGACGCAGCCGCACTCCAGCGGCCATGTCTCGTCCTGCTCGCGGGCGGCCTGCCCGCCCACCCGCAGCTGGAGCAGCACGGCGTCGGCGCCGTCCACACCGGCGTCGAGGTCGGCGGTGGTGACGACGCGGGCCGGGTGGCCCTGTCTGGCGAGGATGCGGCGGGCCAGGCCGCCCACCAGCTCCAGCCGTTCGGCGGCCGGGTCCACGAGGACCAGTTCCTCGACGGGCAGGGTGTCGCGCAGGCGTGCGAAGCCGTCGACGAGTTCGGGGGTGTAGGTCGAGCCGCCCCCTACCACGGTGAGTTTCATATGCGGTTAACCCTTCACTCCGGTCAGCGTGACGCCCTCGACGAACGCCTTCTGCGCGAAGAAGAACACGAGGATCACAGGGGCCATGACCAGCACGGTGGCGGCCATGGTGAGGTTCCAGTCGGTGTGGTGCGCGCCCTTGAAGGACTCCAGGCCGTAACTCAGCGTCCACGCGCCGGGGTTCTCGGAGGCGTAGATCTGCGGGCCGAAGTAGTCGTTCCAGGCGTAGAAGAACTGGAACAGGGCGACGGCGGCGATGCCGGGCCGTGCCATCGGCAGGACGACCCGCAGCAGGGTCCTGAGGTCGCCGCAGCCGTCGACCTTCGCCGCGTCCAGGTACTCGTTCGGGATCGTGGTGAGGAACTGCCGCAGCAGGAAGACGGAGAACGCGTCACCGAACGCCATCGGGACGATCAGCGGCCACAGAGAGCCGGACAGGTCCAGCTGCTTGGCCCAGAACAGGTACATGGGGATGACGACGACCTGCGGCGGCAGCATCATCAT
The DNA here is from genome assembly GCF_040637635.1 of Streptomyces sp. NPDC028635. NCBI lineage: Bacteria > Bacillati > Actinomycetota > Actinomycetes > Kitasatosporales > Streptomycetaceae > Streptomyces > Streptomyces sp. NPDC028635. Next base: position 350,864 of record NZ_JBEZWX010000002.1, read on the forward strand.
CGAGATCACCAGCATCAGCGCCAGATTGCGGCCGCGGAAGCGGAACTTGGCGAGCGCGTACGCCACGGGGACCGAGGAGACGACGGTGAGGACTGTTCCCAGTCCCGCGTACAGCAGCGTGTTCTTCCACCAGGTGAGGAAGCCGGGGGTGTCGAAGACCTTCCGGTAGTTGCCCCATTCCCAGGTGTGCGGGATCAGGTCCCGGCTGAGGGCCTGGCTGTCGCTCATCAGCGAGGTCAGGAACACGAACACGAACGGCAGGACGAAGAAGAGCGCGGCGGCGACGCCGAGGGCGTGCACCGCGATCCACTCCAGCAGGGCCCGGCGGCGGGCGGCGCGCTCGGCCGCGGGACGCACGGCGGTGGCCTGCGCCGGCTTGTCCAGCACGTGGGTCATGGGTCAGTCACCTGCCTGGATCAGACCGCCGCGGCGCCGCATCAGGAACGCGGTGAACACCATCGACAGGGCGAACAGCACCAGGGCGACGACACAGGCGGAGCCGTAGTCGAAGCGCTGGAAGCCGAGGTTGTAGACGAGCTGCGGCAGGGTGAGCGTGGACTTGTCCGGGTAGCCGGGCTCGAACTGGGTGCCCGCGCCCTGGATCACACCGGAGGCGACCTTCCCGGCGATCAGCGGCTGCGTGTAGCACTGCATCGCCTGGATGACGCCGGTGACCACGGCGAACATCACGATGGGGGAGATGTTCGGCAGGGTCACGAACCGGAACCGCTGCCAGGCCGACGCCCCGTCCAGCTCGGCCGCCTCGTACTGCTCGGTGGGCACGTCGAGCAGCGCCGCCATGAAGATCACCATCAGGTCGCCGATGCCCCACAGCGCGAGCAGGGTCAGCGCCGGCTTGGACCAGGCGGGGTCGTTGAACCAGCCGGGCGCCGGGACGCCCGCCTTCTGCAGGATCGAGTTCACCGGGCCCGTACCGGGGTTGAGCAGGAACGCGAACGCCATCGTGGCGGCCACGGGCGGGGCGAGGTAGGGCAGGTAGAACAGCGTGCGGAAGACGCCCGTGCCCGTCTTGATCTTCGTGATGAGCAGGCCGACGCCCAGTCCGAAGAGCACCCGCAGGGTCACCATGACGAGGACCAGCCACAGCGTGTTGCGCAGGGCGGGCCAGAACAGCGGGTAGTGCGAGAAGACGTAGGACCAGTTCTTGGTCCCGCTCCACGCCGGCGGCCGGAAGCCGTCGTAGTGCATGAACGAGAAGTAGACCGTGGACAGCAGCGGGTAGGCGAAGAAGACCGCGAACCCGATCAGCCAGGGCGACAGGAAGGCGAGGTTGCGCAGCGCCGCGCGGCGGTGCTTGGACGCCAGGGTGATCGTGCTCATCGCTACTTCGCCTGCGCGATGTCCGTGTCGATCTGCGCCGCCGCCTTCTTCAGGCCGGCCTTCAGATCGGTCACCTTGCCGCTCTCGTAGTCGTAGCCGAGCTGCTGGATCGTCACCAGGTACTGGCCGCCGTTGAGGGACGCGGGCGTGGACGTGGAGTGCGGGTTCGCGGCGATGTCCAGGAACGTCCGGAAGCGCGGGTCGTAGTGGAGCTCGGGCGACTTCAGGGCGGCCAGGGTGGACGGGACGTTGTGGATCGCGTTGGAGAAGCCCACCACCGCGTCGGTGTCGGTGGTCATGTACTTCACCAGCTCCCACGCGGCGTTCTGCTTGGTGCTGGTGGCGGCGATCCCGGCGATCGTGCCGGTGATGTACCCCTTGCCGTACTGGTCGGCCTGGTCGTCCGGGACGGGCAGCGGGGCCACGCCGATGTCGAAGCCGGGCTTCGCGTCCAGGGCCATGCCGAGCCGCCACTCGCCGTCGAGCTGCATGGCGACCTGGCCGGTGTGGAAGGGGTGCTTGGGGCCCCACTCGTCCCCCAGCCGCGCCCGGTAGCGCTCCAGTTTCGCGAAGCCGCCGAGCTCGTCGACGAGCCGCTTCTGCAGCGTGAAGCCCTTCTCGAACGCCGGGTCCTTCGCCAGGTTCGACGTGCCGTCCCGGTCGAAGTAGGTCGGGGAGAACTGGCCGAGGTAGTGCTCGGTGGTGGACTCCCAGCCGTGGTAGTCCGGCATGAAGCCGAGCTGCCGGAAGGAGTCGCCCTGCGGGAGGGTCAGCTTCCTGGCGTCGGCCTCGAACTCCGACCAGGTCCTCGGCGGGCTCTTGATGCCGGCCTTCGCGAACGCCGTCTTGTTGTAGTACAGGCCGTAGGCGTCGCCGAGCAGCGGGACCGCGCAGCGGTCGCCCTCGAACTGCGTGTACTCGTTCATCGCCTTCGGGAAGGTCCGCTGCGGGTCGATCCCCGCCTTCTTGAAGAAGGGGTTCAGATCGACCAGGGCGCCCGAGGAGCAGAACTTGCCCACGTTGTTGGTGGTGAAGGAGGAGATGACGTCGGGCGCCTTGGTGCCGCCCGCGCGCAGCGCCTGGTTGATCTTGTCGTCGGTCATGTTGCCGACGACGTCGACGTGGATGTTCGGGTGCGCCTTCTGGAAGCCGTCGATCAGCTCCTTGACGGCCTTCACCTCGTTCGGCGCGCTCCAGGCGTGCCAGAAGGTGATCGTCGTCTCCTTCGACGGGTCGTCGCCCGCCCCGGCGCCGGACTGGCCGGTGCAGGCGGTGGCGAGCAGGGCCAGCGACGCGGTCAGGGCACACGCCGTCTTCCGGGCGAGCGAGGGTATGACTTCGGGCATGGCGAGGCCTCCCAGGGGGCGGGGTCGGGAAAGGAGGAGGTGCTCTTGAGGGGGTGGGGCCGGGAGAGAAGGAGGAGGTGCTCCGGTGCTAGCGCGAGGTGTCGAAGACCTCGTCGCGGGTGACGCTCAGCGCGCGCTCCAGCGCGCCGCGCAGGACGGGATGGTCGGTGACCTCACCGACCACCAGCCGCGGCCGGGAGGCGGCCAGCTCCTGCAGCTCGTCCTGGATCAGGGTGCGCAGCACCTCCCCGCCGCTGGTGAGCGAGGTGCCGGACAGTACGACCAGCTCGGGGTCGAGCACGGAGACGAGCGAGGCGAGACCGGTGGCGAGCCGGGTGGCGTACGTCTGCAGCAGCAGCCGGCCCAGCACGGTCTCCTCGGCGGCGGCCCGGGCGAGAAGCACCGCCGCGGCCTCGTCGTACGGCCCGGAGGGGACGTCGCTCATGCCGAGCTCGCGGGCGAGCCGGGGGACGGCCTGGGATCCGGCCAGCTCCTGGTAGCCGCCACTGTTGGCTTTCCTCACCCCGCGCACCAGCGGGGTGCCGGGGACCGGAAGGAAACCCACCTCTCCGGCGCCGCCGGTGAAGCCCCGGTGCAGCCGGCCGCCGAGGACCAGCGCGGCCCCCAGGCCCTCCTGGTTCCACAGCAGCACGAAGTCCTCGTGCCCGCGGGCGGCGCCGAGCCGCTGTTCGGCGAGCGCGACGAGGTTGACGTCGTTCTCGTACTCCACCGGCATCGGCAGCGCGGCGGCGAGTTCGTCGAGCAGGGTCGGGGAGTGCCAGCCGGGCAGGTGGGAGGCGTAGCGCAGCCGGCCGGTGCCCGGGTCGAAGGCGCCCGGGGTGCCGATGACGAGCCGGTGGACGTCGGCGCGGGCCAGGCCCGCGGCCTTGACGGCGCCGTCGAGGGCGTCGGTGACCTGCTGGGCGACGGGCTGCGCGGGGCGCCGGCCGGGGGTGGGCAGCTCGTACTGGCCGACGGTGTGTCCGGTGATGTCGGCGACGGCGGCCCGGATGCGGCCGGGGGCGACGTCGAGGCCGGCGGCGTGGGCGGCGCCGGGGTTGACCTCGTACAGCTGGGCGTTGGGGCCCGGGCGGCCCTCGGCCCTGCCGGTGGCCAGCACCAGGCCGGCCGCCTCCAGCCGGGCCAGCAGCTGCGAGGCGGTCGGCTTGGACAGGCCGGTGAGTTTGCCGATGCGGGTGCGGGAGAGCGGGCCGTGTTCCAGCAGCAGGTCCAGGGCGGCACGGTCGTTCATGGCGCGCAGCACGCGCGGGGTGCCCGGCGTACCGGCGGTTCCTGCCATGGGGTGCGACACCTGCCTTTCCAGCGGGACAGCCTTCCAGTGCGCGGGTTGGGCTGTCCAGCCCGCCTCGGACACTGTTAGGAAAGTTTCCTATCGCCGAGCAGGAACGTAAGCCCGCCGGGAAGGGGCCGTCAAGACACGACGCCCCCGCGGCAACGGAGTCGTTACCTGCGGGGGCGTCGGCGGGGTGCGGGGCGGGGCTGCGCCGGTGGGGTGCGGGGCGGGGCTGCGCCGGTGGTTACTTCGACGAGCTCGGCGGCGGGACGAGCGGCGTGGCCGCCTGAGCCTGCGGAGAGGAGGAGCTGGCGAACGCGGACGGGGCCGCGACCGAGGCCGACGGGTCCGCGGCCTCCTCCTCGGCGGGAGCCGTCGCCCCGCCGACGATGCGGATGTCGGCGGCGTCGAAGGCGCGCTTGACGCGCCAGCGCAGCTCCCGTTCCACCGAGAGGGACTTGCCCGGCATGGTCCGGGCCGAGAGCCGGACGACCATGGAGTCGATCAGCACGCTGTCCAGGCCGAGCACCTGGATCGGGCTCCACAGCAGCTCGTTCCAGGGCTCCTCCTTGCCCATCGTCTCGGCGACCTCGTCGAGCGTGGCCTTCACCCGGTCCAGGTCCTCCGACGTCTTCACCGTGACGTCCACCCCGGCCGTCGCCCAGCCCTGCGAGAGGTTGCCGATGCGCTTGACCTCGCCGTTGCGGACGTACCAGATCTCGCCGTTGTCGCCGCGCAGCTTCGTCACGCGCAGCCCGACCTCGATCACCTCGCCCGAGGCGACACCCGCGTCGATCGTGTCGCCGACGCCGTACTGGTCCTCCAGGATCATGAAGACGCCGGACAGGAAGTCCGTGACCAGGTTGCGCGCGCCGAAACCGATCGCGACGCCCGCGACACCGGCGGAGGCCAGCAGCGGCGCCAGGTTGATGTCGAAGGTGGCCAGCACCATCAGCGCGGCGGTGCCGAGGATCAGGAACGACGCCACCGACCTCAGCACCGAGCCGATCGCCTGCGAGCGCTGGCGGCGTCGCTCGGCGTTCACCAGCAGGCCGCCGAGCGCGGTGCCGTCCACCGCCTGGACCGTGCGGGTCATCCGGTCGATCAGCTTGGTGATCGCCCGCCGCACCGCCACCCGCAGCACCGTCGCGATCACCAGGATCAGCAGCACGCGCAGACCGATCGCGAGCCACGTCGACCAGTTCTGCTCTATCCAGCTCGCCGCGTTGGTCGCGCTCTCCTGCGCGTCCTGGAGCGTGGGTACGGTCACCGACGGCGTCTCGGAACCGGACGGTGACGGCGAGGGACCGGCGGCCGACAGGACGGCGGACAAGGACACGGCGGATACCTCCAGGCGCAGCGGTCTGCCCCCGGGCACGGGACGGTGGTCCCGGTCGTCAAGGTCACGGAAAGGTCACCGGAGGGCAGGAGCACCACACTAACGGGGCACGGTGTGTGCATCCGCCGGATGCCGCAAGGAGAGACCGTGCTCACCTGGGCTTGAACCGGCCGCACGCCGGGGGATGCTGCAGATGTGGTCGAAAACACTCCCAGCCCGTTACCGGGACATGGTGGCGCCGCCACCAGGCATGAGGGGAGACTGACTACGGATCGTCCCGGCGCGAGCCACGCGCCGCCGGCGTACAAGGAGGCATCCGTGCCGCATGTCCTGGTCCTCAACGCGTCGTACGAGCCGCTCGGCGTCGTACCGCTCCGCCGCGCGCTCGTCCTCGTCCTCGAGAACAAGGCTGTCTGCCTCGAGGAGTCCGGCGCCTTTCTGCACAGCGCAACCGTCACCGTCCCCGCACCCAGCGTGGTCCGGCTCAAGCGATTCGTGCGGGTTCCCTACCGGGGGCCCGTTCCTCTGACCCGCCGGGCGCTGTTCGCCCGCGACGGGGGCCGGTGCATGTACTGCGGTGGCGTCGCAACCAGCGTCGACCACGTCATCCCGCGCTCACGCGGGGGCAAGCACGTCTGGGACAACGTGGTGGCCTCGTGCCGCCGCTGCAACCACATCAAGGCCGACCGCCACCTGATCGAACTGGGCTGGCGGCTGCGGCACAAACCGGCTCCGCCGACCGGGCTGGCCTGGCGCATCATCGGCACGGGCCACAGGGATCCGCGCTGGCTGCCCTACCTGCAGCCGTTCGGCGCGGACGACGCCCTGGCCCGGATCGACGGCATCTCCGCCTGACTCCGACCCGGGCGGCCGCGTGTCCAGCGGGGCGCATCAGCCGGGCGTGGAGCAGCGCCGGGCCGGGCCGGTCTCAGCCGGGCCCGCCCCGGCCGGGCTGAGACCGGCCCAGCCGCCGGGACGGCTTCCCGTGCCCGGACCACGGCGGGTCTCCGGTGCCCGGATCGCGGCCTCTCCGCACGGCGGTACGGCAGGAGGGTCCTGTGGCGGGGGCCAGTGACGTGCTGGGCGGGGCCGTCGTGGCTGCCCGCCGCTGCTCCGGCCTGGCGGTCCCGCACGGCCAGAGGCGGGCAGGCACAGCGAAGACCCGGCCGCGGGTGCGGCCGGGTCTTCGCACGCTCGTGCGTCAGGCGCGTGCCTTCGGCTTCGTCACGCGGATCTTGGAGCGGTCCAGGACCATCACCAGGCCCGTGATCACCGCGAAGATCACCAGCGGGGCGAACACGTACAGGCCCAGCGTCTCGCCGACGCTGAGGCCCTTGCCGGGGTCGTCACCGTCGTCGCGCGTCAGCGCGAGCGCGGGGGACGACATGAGCAGCATCATCAGCGTCGTACCGGCGGCCAGGGCGCCGGCGCGCAGGGCGTTCTTCTTGTCCACGGTGCCAAAGTAGCGAACGCCTCCGCGGGCCGCGCGCCCGGGGTGCCGTACGGGGCTCACGGCTCTTCCCGCACCGCCTCGATCAGCGCGTGCAGCCGTGGCGAGGCGGCCAGCTCCTCCAGCGTCACCGGGCGGCCCGCCGCGTCCGCGACGGGCAGCCGCCAGTTCGGGTACTGGTCCCAGGTCCCCGGCAGGTTCTGCGGCCGCCGGTCACCGACGCCGTCCGGCAGCCACACCCCGACCAGCCGCGCGGGCGTACGCCGCAGGAACCGGTGCACCGCCTGGATCTCCGCCTCCTCCGACGACCCGTCCGCACCGCCCGCCCCGCGCAGCATCCCCAGCCGGGTCAGCAGCGCCAGCCACTCCCCGGTGTCCGCGGACGCCTCCTCCCGCTCCACCTCCAGCGGACGCGTCAGCAGCCCGAGACGTTCGCGCAGGTCCACATGCTCACCGGTGAGCCGGGCCGCGGTCGGCGGCAGATCGTGCGTCGTCGCCGTCGCCAGGCAGTCCGCGCGCCAGCGCTCCGGTGCCAGCGGACGCCCGTCGCCCGTCCAGTCCCGTTCGAACCACAGCACCGACGTGCCCAGCACCCCGCGCTCGCGCAGCGCCTCCCGCACCCCCGGCTCCACCGTGCCGAGGTCCTCGCCCACCACCACCGCGCCGGCCCGGGACGCCTCCAGCACCAGCACGGCCAGCATCGCCTCCGCGTCGTAGCGGACGTACGCGCCCTCGGTCGGTGCCTCGCCCTGCGGTACCCACCACAGCCGGAACAGCCCCATCACATGGTCGATGCGCAGCGCTCCCGCGTACCGGAACAGCGTCCGCAGCAGATCCCGGTACGGCGCGTACCCCGACGCGGCCAGCCGGTCCGGCCGCCACGGCGGCAGCCCCCAGTCCTGCCCGCGCGCGTTGAACGCGTCCGGCGGCGCGCCCACCGACATCCCGGCGGCGAAGAACTCCTGCTGCGCCCACGCGTCCGCACCCCGCGGATGCACCCCGACCGCCAGGTCGTGCACCACGCCCACGTCCATCCCGGCGTCCCGCGCCGCCCGCTGCGCGGCCCGCAGCTGAGCGTCGGTGAGCCAGGCGAGATGGCTGTGGAAGTCCACCCGGTCCATCAGCTCCGCACGCGCGTGTGCCGTCTCGGCCGACCGGGGATCGCGTAGCCCCTCGGGCCAGCGGCTCCAGTCCGAGCCGTGCACCTCCGCCAGCGCGCACCACGTCGCGTGATCCTCCAGGGCCTGCCCCTGCTCGGCGAGGAAGTCGGCGTAGGCGGCGCGCCGGCCCGGACCGAGCGGGACCTGCCGCACCGTCTCCAGGGCCGCGCGCTTCAGCTCCCACACCGCGTCCCGGTCGATCAGCGCGCCCTTGTCCAGCACCGCCTCGCGCAGCCCCGCCGCCCGCTGGAGCAGACCGCGCAGGGCGCCGTGGTCGTCGGCGTAGGCGTACTCGGGGACGTCCTCCACCCGCAGATGCACCGGGTCGGGGAAGCGGCGGGAGGACGGCCGGTACGGCGAGGGATCGGTCGGCGCGCCCGGTACCGCCGCGTGCAGCGGGTTGACCTGCACGAACCCGGCGCCCAGCGCCCGCCCGGCCCAGGCCGCCAGCTCGCCGAGGTCACCGAGGTCGCCCATGCCCCACGAACGCCGGGACAGCAGGGAGTACAGCTGCACCAGCAGGCCGTAGGAGCGGTCGGTGGGCGTGGGCAGCCGGGGCGGGGCCACGACCAGGTGCGACCGCGCCTGGCGGCCGTCGGGCGCGGTCGCGGTCAGCCGGTGCACGCCCTGCGGCAGTACATGCAGGTCGGGGCGTGTCTCGCCCTGCTCGGTGACCAGTTCCAGCCGGGTGCCGGGCGGCAGCGCGGCCAGCGGCTCGGGAACGGCGCCGTCCCAGCTCACCAGCGTCGGCGGCAGCAGTCGTTCGGCCAGTTCCCGCTCCCGCGCGGCGAGCGCCGCGGCCACGGCCGCGGGGCTGCTCGCGTCCACGCCGAGGGCGCCGAGCACACGCACGAGCGCGGCCGGCGACGCGGCCACCGTGCGGTCCGGGGAGGGCTGGTAGGAGGGCGTCACGCCGTGCAGTTCGGCGAGGCGCGCCAGATCGGGGTCCGGGGCGGCGGCGTGCGGCGCGGGTGCGGTCATCTACGGCCTCGTGGTGCCGGGGTCCAGGGACGCGTCGGACTCGCTGGTGAGCGGGGCCGCGTCGGACAGGGGCGGCTCGCTGGTCAGGGGCTCGGCGTCGGGCAGGGGGGGTTCGCTGGTCAGCGGGGCCTCGACGCAGGCGCTCTCGGCGCTGAAGACGCAGGCCAGGGCGGTGTCGTACTCGATGTCCGGGGCCGGGGCCTGGCGGGGCAGGGCGGCCTCCGGCTCGGGTTTGGACAGGGCCGAGAGCAGAAGGTGTGCCGATGCGGCCACGGGGGGCCTCCTTGTCGCGTGTGCCGGGTGCGGCGTCGGAACGGGTTACCGCAGCCCTACCCAGCGGGCGCGACGGCAGACGTCCCCGGGACGAACGACGCCGACATCGACCCGTTTCCCCGCCTATGTATACGCCACAGACCAGGGCATAGGGGGCAGTGCGCCTCTTGTCGGTATCGCACGGGTCACATCGACGGCATCGCCGCGGTGGAGCGCGGTCGCGTCGCCGGCGGCGGGAAGGGGGGCGTCCAAGGTGCCGCGGCGGGGGGTGCCGGCCCCGCCGCGCGGGCGGCGGTCACGGGTGCGGCGCGGTGAGATACCGCTGCACCGTCGGTGCCAGCCACGCCACGACCTCCTCGCGGGCGAGCGCGACGGCCGGCTCCAGGCGCAGCACGAAGCGGGTCAGCGCGAGGCCGAGCAGCTGGGTGGCGACCAGCGCGGCACGGGCCGGGGTCTGCTCGGGGTCGGGGCAGATCTGTCGGGCGACGGGGAGCATCTGGTCACGGAAGATGCCCTGCATGCGCTCCGCCCCCGCCGGGTTGGTGACGCCGACCCGCAGCATGGCGGTGAACTCCTCCTTCTGCTCCCACAGATCGAGGAAGTGGAGCACCAGAGCCCGCCCGACCTCGTCGCGCGGCACTCGGGACAGGTCGGGCAGTCGCAGATCGATCGCCACGGCCGCCGCGAACAGGCCGTCCTTGCTGCCGAAGTAGCGCATCACCATCGACGGGTCGATGCGGGCGTCCTTGGCGATGGCCCGGATGGTGGCCCGTTCGTAGCCGTCGGCGGCGAAGCGCTCACGGGCGGCGGCGAGGATGGCGGCCCGGGTGGCGTCGGAGCGGGAGGGGGCGGAGCCGGTGCCGGAGCGGGAGGAAGTGGAGCCGGGGGGACCGGAGGTGGAGCCGGGGGGACCGGACGTGCTTGCTTGCATGGCGACGAGGGTAGGCCAACATCCGTTGGCCAACAAGCGTTGACGTCGCCGAGGCGGGCCTCTACGGTGGTCGGCAAGCGTTGGTCAACAGTTGTTGGCAAACAGGCGTTGACGCGCCGGCGTCGGCGAACAGGCGTTGGCGAACAGGCGTTGGCAAACAGACGTTGGCAAGCAAGCGTTGGCAAGCAAGCGTTGGCAAGCAAGCGTTGGCAAGCAAGCGTGGGCCGCCGGACACCGGCCGGCACGCGTCGTCGAGTGAGCGTCGCCCCCAGGAGGCCCCCATGAACGGCACCACGGGAAACACCGGAACCACCGGACACGCTGCGCAGATCGTCGTCGTGGGCTCCGGCCCCACCGGTCTGCTCCTGGCCGGCGACCTGGCCGCCGCAGGAATCCCCGTCACCGTCGTGGAGAAGCGCCCGCGCAAGATCAGCAACCTCTCCCGCGCCTTCGTCCTGCACGCCCGCACCCTGGAGCAGCTCGACGCCCGCGGGCTCGCCGACGGCCTCGAGGCCGTCGGCCGCCCCCTGGACAGCCTCCGCCTCTTCGGCCGCCTCGCCGTAGACCTCGGCGGCCTCCCCTCCCGCTTCAACCACCTGCTGGTCATCCCTCAGTACGAGGTGGAGAAGGCGCTCCAGGAACGGGCCGTCGCGGCGGGCGTGGACTTCCGGTACGAGACGGAGCTGACCGGCCTCACCCAGGACGCGGACGGTGTGACGGCCGAGGTCCGCACCGCGAGCGGCGCCACCGGGGAACTCCGGGCGGCGTACGTCGTCGGCACCGACGGCATGCGCAGCGCCGTACGCGCGGCGCTCGGTCTGCCCTTCCCCGGCCGCAGCGCGATCCGCTCGGTCGTGCTGGCGGACGTACGGCTGGCCGAGGAACCGGCGAACGTGCTGACGGTCAACGCCGTCGGTGACGCGTTCGCCTTCCTGGCGCCGTTCGGTGACGGCTACCACCGGGTCATCGGCTGGCACCGCGGCCGCAACGTCCCCGACGACACGCCCCTCGACCTCGCGGAGGTCAAGGAGATCACCCGGCTCGCCCTCGGCCGGGACTACGGGATGCACGACGCCCGCTGGATGTCCCGCTTCCACAGCGACGAGCGCCAGGCGCCCGCCTACCGGGTGGGCCGGGTCTTCCTCGCCGGGGACGCCGCGCACGTCCACACCCCGGCCGGCGGCCAGGGCATGAACACCGGGCTGCAGGACGCCGCCAACCTGGGCTGGAAGCTCGCCCAGGTGCTGCACGGCCACGCCCCGGACGCCCTGCTGGACACCTACCAGGCCGAACGTCATCCCGTCGGCAGGTCGGTGCTGCGCAGCAGCGGCGGCATCGTCCGCCTGGCGATGGCCAAGCGCCCCTGGACCCTCGCGCTGCGTGCCGCGCTGACCACGGTCCTCGACCACGCCGCACCCGCCCGCCGCCGTGCCGTCGGCCGGATCACCGGCATCGGCTATCGCTACCCGGCACCGCGCGGCGCCCACCCCCTGACCGGTACGCGGGTCCCCGACGTCGCGCTGGCCGGCGGCGGCCGCCTCTACGAGGCCCTGCGCGACGGCCGTTTCGTCCTGATCACCCCGGATGCCCACGACGTGGGCTCCACCCGCAAGGACCGTCTGACGCTCGCCCACTGGGCGAGCGCCCGCCGCACCGCCCTCCTGGTCCGCCCCGACGGATACACGGCCTGGGCCTGCGACGAGCCGAGCCCGGCGGCGATCGACGCCGCGCTCGCGGCACACGTGGGCTGAACCCCGGCCCACGTGGGCCGGGTCGGGGCGGTCAGCTGCCCGCCTGCCGTGTCCCCGCCAGCAGGTCCCGCAACAGGTCGGCCAGTCGGCCGGCCTGTTCGTCGTCGAGGGCCGCCGACACGGCCTGCGTCTGTACGGCGAGCCCCGCGCCGACGGCCTCGTCGATCAGGCGCAGGCCCTCGTCGGTCAGCGTCACCTGGAGTCCCCGGCGGTCGTGCGGGTCGGGGGAGCGGCGCAGCAGGCCGGCCCGCTCCAGCTTGTCGAGACGCCCGGTCATTCCCCCGGTGGTGAGCATCAGCGTCGCCGAGAGCTGGCGCGGGGAGAGGGTGTACGGCTCGCCCGCGCGGCGCAGCGTGGCCAGCACGTCGAACTCGCCGCGGGAGATGCCGAAGCGGGCGTAGGCCTTCTCCATGCGGTCGCCCATGGTGCGCGCGAGCCGGTAGATGCGGCCGAAGACCTCCATCGCCCGGGTGTCGAGGTCGGGGCGCACGGTGGCCCACTGCTCGATGATCGTGTCGACCGGGTCCCGGGAGACCTGGGGGCCGGGATCGGGCTGAGGGCCGGGCTGAGGCTTCGCAGTCATGGGCCGAGTATCCGCACCACCTCGATGAGTTGCAAGAAAGTGGCTTCCGGCTAAGTGGCTTGACTATAAGTAGCTCACTGCTAAGCTACTTTCTACCAAGCAATCACCGAGGGGGATGTCGCCGTGAAGAAGCCGGATCGCCAACCGGGCCAGTGGGCCCTGCCCGTCGCCGCCGCGGTCAACGGCGTCGGCACCGGTCTGTACGTCCCGTTCACGCTGGTGTTCTTCCACAGCGTGACCGGGCTGTCGTTCACCGTCGTCGGTGCCGTCCTCACCGTCACCGGGCTCATCGGCCTCACCGCACTCCCGCTCGCCGGCGCGGCCGTCGACCGGTACGGGGCCAAGCGCGTGCAGTACGTGCTGTACGGCGTGCGGGTCGCCGGGTTCGCGCTCTACCCCTTCGCCCACGCCCTGCCCGCGTTCGCCGCGGTCGCCCTGGTCACCGCGGCGGCCGACCGCGCCTTCCCCGCCGCACAGCAGGCGCTGATCGGCGAGGTGGCCCGCGGCGCGGACCGCGACCGGCTCCAGGCGGCCACCCGCGCCCTGCAGAACGGCGGCAACGGCGCCGGCGCCCTCCTCGCCTCGCTGGTCATCGCCTTCGCCGGCCCCACCGGCTACACCTACACCGCCTGGGGCAACGCCCTGTCCTTCGCCCTGGCCGCGCTGCTGCTGCGCCCGCTGAAGCCGGTGCGGTCCACGACGGCCGCCACGGCCCGGCGCCGCGCCGGCTACCGGATGGTCCTGGCCGACCGGCCCTTCCTCGTCGTCACCGGCGCCAACTTCCTCAACGCGCTCAGCTACTCGGCCCTCTCCGTCCTCTTCCCGCTGTTCCTGCTGGAGTGGCTGCACGCGCCCGGCGCGCTCACCGGATCCGCGTTCACGGTCAACACCGTGCTGTGCGCGCTGGCCGGCGTGTACGTCGGCAGCCGGGTACGGCGGGCGGGCGCCCGGCGCACCCGGGCCGCGGCCCTCGGCGCCACCCTGTTCTCGGCCGCGTTCGCCGCGCAGATCGTGCTCGGCACCCTGCGGCCCACCTCCGGCCCGGTGCTCGGCACCGCCCTGACCGCCGTGGTCGTCCTCTACACGCTCGGCGAACTGATCCACAGCCCCGCCGCCGAGGTGCTCGCCGTGTCGGCGGCGCCCGAGGAGGCGCGCGGCCGCTACATGGCCGCCTACCAGGTCTCCTGGTCGCTGGCGAAGGCCGTCGCACCCTCCTTGTTCACCACCCTGTTCGCGGCGGACGGCCGGCTGCCCTGGGCGGTCCTGATCGCCACCTCCGCCGTCGCCGCCGCCCTGCTGATCCGCGTGGAGCGCCGGCTGCCCGCCGAGGCCGTACGGCCCCGCCCCGTCACCGTCGCCCACGGCCCCGCCACCGCCACCGCGCCGGTCGCGGCGTAACCCCGAAGGAGACACAGCGATGTCCCGCACCGCCACCGTCCTGCTCACCGCCCTCGCCCCCGTCTCCTGGGGCACCACCTACGCCGTCACCAGCGAGTTCCTGCCGCCCGACCGCCCGCTGTTCACCGGCCTGATGCGGGCCCTGCCCGCCGGTCTGCTGCTGCTCGCCCTCACCCGGGTGCTGCCGCGCGGCGCCTGGTGGGGCAAGGCGGCCGTGCTCGGCGCGCTGAACATCGGCGCGTTCTTCCCGCTGCTGTTCCTGTCCGCCTACCGGCTGCCCGGCGGCATGGCCGCGGTGGTCGGCTCGATCGGCCCGCTGTTCGTGGTCGGACTGTCCGCGCTGCTGCTCGGACAGCGGCCCACGGCCCGGTCCGTCCTCACCGGGCTGGCCGCCGCGTTCGGGGTGAGCCTGGTCGTCCTGAAGGCGGCCGGCGCGCTCGACCCCGTCGGAGTGCTCGCCGCGCTCGCCTCCACCGCGTCGATGTCGGCGGGCACCGTCCTGACGAAGAAGTGGGGCCGCCCCGAGGGCGTCGGCCCGCTGGCGCTGACGGGCTGGCAGCTGACGGCCGGCGGACTGCTGATCGCCCCGCTCGCCCTCCTCGTCGAGGGCGCCCCGCCCGCCCTGGACGCCCCGGCGATCGGCGGCTACCTCTACCTGGCGCTCGCCAACACGGCCGTCGGCTACTGGCTCTGGTTCCGCGGCATCGGCCGCCTCAGCGCCACCCAGGTCACCTTCCTCGGCCCGCTCTCCCCGCTGACCGCCGCGATCGTCGGATGGGCCGCGCTGGGACAGAGCCTCACGCCCCTGCAACTGGCGGGCATGGCCGTGGCCTTCACCGCGACCCTGGCAGGCCAGCTGGGCCGGCGCGTCTCCGCCCCCACCCAACCGTTCAGCTCAACTGAACAAAAGGCTCAAAAACTTTCGATGGACCTGACGGTCGAACCGCTGCGACGGTAGAGGCACCCCCCAGGAAGGAAGGTTCGTGACCGTCGCCGTCACCCGCACCGACTCACCCCGCACCACCCCCACCACCCCCGTCCCCAGGGCCGCCGCCCTGGGGATCGCCCTTGCCGCCGTGGCCACCGTCGTCTGGTCCGGCAGCTTCGTCGCCTCACGGGCCCTCGGCGAGACCGTCCCGCCGGTGCAGCACGCGTTCTGGCGCTGGGTGATCGCGCTCGTGGCGGTCGCCCCCTTCGGCGCCCGCGACGCCTGGCGGCAACGGCACCTGATCCGCCGCCACCTCGGCTACGTCACGCTCGCCTCGCTCCTCGGCATCACCGTCTACAACACCCTCGTCAACCAGGCGGCCGTGACCACCCCGGCCGCCAACATGGGCATGATCATGGCCGCCTCACCGGTCCTGATGGCGGTCTGGGAACGGGCGGGCGGCGTACGGCTCGGCGGACGCCGCGTCGCCGGGCTGCTCCTGGCCTGCGCGGGCGTCCTGCTGCTCGTCGGCCGCGGCGGCACGGCCGCCTTCTCCACCGGCGACCTGTGGATGATCGCCGCCGCCTGCTGCTTCGGCTCCTACAGCGCCCTGCTGCGCCGCCGCCCGGCGGGCATCGACGGGACGGCGTTCCTGTTCACCACGTTCCTCCTCGGCATGGTGATGCTGCTCCCGGCCCAGGCGGCGAGCGTGACCGTCCAGGGCGGCTTCGCCCTGACCCCGGGCACCGTCCTGCCCCTCCTCTACGTCGGCGTGGCGTCCTCCGCCGTCGCCTTCTTCTCCTGGAACAAGGCGGTCTCCCTGGTCGGCCCGAGCCGCGCCGGCGTCGTCTACTACCTCCAGCCGGTGTGCGTGGCCCTGCTGTCCTGGGCACTGCTCGGCGAGGCGATCGGCCCGTGGCAGGTGCTGTGCATGGCGCTGATCCTCGGCGGTGTCGTCCTGGGCGCGGCACCCCGCCGCTGACCGCGGCCCACCCTCGGCCCGGGAGCCGGATAGGTTGCCGCCCATGGTCGACTGGGACATCCGGAAACTGCAGATCCTGCGCACGCTGCGGGAGGAGGGCACGGTCACCGCGACCGCCGAGGCCCTGCGGATGACCCCGTCGGCCGTCTCCCAGCAGCTGACCAACCTCGCCCGGCAGCTCGGTGTGCCCCTGCTGGAGGCCCACGGCCGCCGGGTACGGCTGACGGCGGCGGCCCGGCTGGTCCTGCACCACACGGAAGCGGTCTTCGAACAGCTCCGGCGCGCCGAGAGCGAACTGACGGCCTACGTACAGGGGGAGGCGGGCGAGGTGAGAGTGGGCGCCTTCAGCACGGCCGTACCGGCGCTGGTCGTACCGGCCGTCCGCAGCCTGAAGGCGTCGGCGCCCGGCGTGACCGTCCGCGTCCGCGAGGCGGAGGCGGCACAGGCCTACGACCTCCTCGCGGCCGGCGAGGTCGACGTGGCCCTCTCCCTGGCGGCCCACGCGCCCACGGCCCGCGACGCCCGCTTCCACCTGGTCCCCCTCCTGGCCGACCCGCTGGACGTGGCCCTGCCCCGCGACCACCCCCTCGCCTCCGCCCCGGCCCTGCGCCTGGCCGACCTGGCGGCCGAACCGTGGATCTTCGGCGGCAGCGGCCCCTGGTCGGACATCACCCGCGCCGCCTGCGAGGCGGCCGGCTTCAGCCCCGCCCAGGGCCACGCGGCGTCCGGCTGGACGGCGATCCTGGCGATGGTGGAGGCGGGCATGGGGGTGGCCCTGGTCCCCCGGATGGCAGCGGTCCCCCGAGCGGGCGTGGCGATGCGCCACCTCACGGAGGACCGCCCGGTCCGCCACGTCCTGGCGGCAACCCGCCGAGGCACGACGGAGGCACCGGCGGTGTCCCGCGTCCTGCAAGCGCTACGCGAGGTGTCCTTGGCGTAGGCCTCCGGCACGCGAGGCCCTGTGCGGGTCCGTCGTGGCTGGTCGCGCAGTTCCCCGCGCCCCTAGGTGTCCACGGTGACCGACCGCCTGAACGGACCGCACGCCCCGCGCCCCGCACCGGACCCGGAAGTGGCGACGGGCCGCACCCGCGTACGGCGGGAAGGGGACGGGGTGGGGGGTGTCCGCCCGCAGCGGCCGGCACCGGCGGAGGGCGCCGTATCGAGTGACGGGCGGCCGGACCGAGGACGGACACCCCCCACCCCGGCCCCGACCCACAACGCACCGCAGGCGAGACCGCAACCGGCCACCGGACGGCAACGGGCCGCCGCAGGCAAAAAAGGGGCGCGGGGAACTGCGCGACCAGCCCCCCACGCACCCGCAGCCGAACGACGACTCAGCCCGCTCAGCCCGCTCAGCCCGCTAAGACCGCTCAGACCGCTCCGCGACCATCCGCCGCCCGAGCCCGCAGCGCCCGCTCGACACCCGACCGCGACTCCGACACCAGCCGCCGCAGCGCCGCGTTCGGCGACGCGGAGGACAGCCACGCGTCCGTCGCCCGCAGCGTCTCCTCCGACACCTGCAGCGACGGATACAGCCCCACCGCGATCTGCTGCGCCATCTCGTGCGACCGCGACTCCCACACGCCCTTGACGGCCGCGAAGTACTTCTCGGTGTACGGCGCGAGCAGCTCCCGCTGATCGGTCTGCACGAACCCCGCGATCACCGCCTCCTGCACGGCGTTCGGCAGCTTGTCGGACTCCACGACGGACGCCCACGCCTCGGCCTTGGCCTCGGCCGTCGGCCGCGCCGCCCGCGCGGTCGCCGCGTGGCGCTCACCCGCGGCCGTCTTGTCCCGCTCGTACTCGCCCGCGATCTCCGCCTCGTCGAAGCGCCCCACCGCGGCGAGCCGCTCCACGAACGCCCATCGCAGCTCCGTGTCCACGACGAGCCCCTCGACCGACTGCGAGCCGTCCAGCAGCCCCTCCAGCAGATCCAGCTGCTCGGGCGTACGGGCCGTCGCGGCGAAGGCCCGCGCCCACGCCAGCTGGTGGTCGCTGCCCGGTGCGGCGGACCGCAGGTGGGCGAGCGTCGCGTCGGTCCAGCGGGCCAGCAGCGCGTCCCGCCCGGCCGGGTCGGCGTACAGGTCGATCGCCAGCTTCACCTGCCGGTGCAGGGACTGCACCACACCGATGTCGGACTCCTTGCCGATGCCGGACAGCACCAGCGACAGATAGTCCCGGGTCGCCAGCTCCGCGTCCCGCGTCATGTCCCACGCCGACGCCCAGCACAGCGCACGCGGCAGGGACTCCGTGAAGTCCCCGAGGTGCTCGGTGACCACGGCCAGCGACTGCTCGTCGAGGCGCACCTTGGCGTAGGACAGATCGTCGTCGTTCAGCAGCACGACGGCCGGCCGCCGCTTGCCGACGAGCTGCGGCACGGCCGTCAGCTCACCGTCGACGTCCAGCTCGGCGCGCTCCACCCGCACCAGCTTGCCCGCGTCGTCGAGGTCGTAGAACCCGACGGCGATCCGGTGCGGCCGCAGCACGGGCTCGCCCTTGGCGCCGGCGGGCAGCGCGGGCGCCTCCTGCCGGACGGCGAAGGACGTGACGACACCCTCGCCGTCCGTCTCGATCTCGGGCCGCAGCACATTGATGCCGGCGGTCTGCAGCCACTTCTGCGACCAGGTCTTCAGGTCGCGCCCGGAGGTCTCCTCCAGCGCGCCCAGCAGGTCCGACAGCCGCGTGTTGCCGAACGCGTGGCGCTTGAAGTACGCCTGCACGCCCCGGAAGAACTCGTCCTCACCGACGTACGCGACGAGCTGCTTGAGCACGCTCGCGCCCTTGGCGTAGGTGATGCCGTCGAAGTTGACGAGGACGTCGTCCAGGTCGCGGATGTCCGCCATGATCGGGTGCGTGGACGGCAGCTGGTCCTGCCGGTACGCCCAGGTCTTCATGGAGTTGGCGAACGTGGTCCACGAGTGCGGCCACCGCGAGCCCGGCGCGGCGGCCTGGCAGGCGATCGAGGTGTACGTGGCGAACGACTCGTTCAGCCACAGGTCGTTCCACCACTCCATGGTGACCAGGTCGCCGAACCACATGTGGGCCAGCTCGTGCAGGATCGTCTCCGCGCGCACCTCGTACGCCGCGTCGGTCACCTTGGACCGGAAGACGTACTGGTCGCGGATGGTGACCGCGCCGGCGTTCTCCATCGCGCCCGCGTTGAACTCCGGCACGAAGAGCTGGTCGTACTTGGCGAACGGGTAGGCGTAGTCGAACTTCTCCTGGAACCAGTCGAAGCCCTGCCGGGTGACCTCGAAGATCGCGTCCGCGTCGAGGTACTCGGCGAGCGAGGGCCGGCAGTAGATGCCGAGCGGCACGGACTGCCCGTCCTTCTCGTACACGCTGTGCACCGCGTGGTACGGGCCGACGATCAGCGCCGTGATGTAGCTGGAGATACGCGGGGTCGGCTCGAAGACCCACACGTTGTCCTTGGGCTCCGGCGTCGGCGAGTTCGAGACGACGGTCCAGCCCTCGGGCGCCTTCACGGTGAACTGGAAGGTCGCCTTCAGGTCGGGCTGCTCGAAGGACGCGAACACACGCCGCGCGTCCGGCACCTCGAACTGCGTGTACAGGTAGGCCTGCTGGTCGACCGGGTCGACGAACCGGTGCAGGCCCTCACCGGTGTTGGTGTAGGCGCAGTCGGCGACGACGCGCAGGACGTTGCGGCCCTCGAGCAGCCCGGGCAGCGCGATCCGGGAGTCCTGGAAGACCTCCGCCGGGTCGAGCGCGTCCCCGTTCAGGGTCACCTCGTGGACGGTGGGCGCGACCAGGTCGATGAAGGACGTGGCGCCGGTCCCGGCGACGTCGAAGCGCACCGTGGTCACGGACCGGTAGGTGCCGCCCTCCTGCGCGCCGGAGAGGTCGAGATCGATCTCGTACGAGTCAACGGTGAGCAGCTTCGCCCGCTGCTGCGCCTCTTCGCGAGTCAGGTTTGTGCCAGGCACGCGGTCATCTCCTCGTGATGTGTCGGTTGCGCCATCCTTCCACGTCAGCTCCGGCTTCGGCGATGATCCGACGACCCCCGCCGCCACGTCGGCGCCCGGACACGACGTCCGGATCCCGCCGGTGCCGGCCGCCCCCGCGCGCGAGCCTGAGCACATGACCACGTACACCGCACGACCCATCGCACCCGAGGTCCTGAAGGACCTGCGCACCACCGACGACGCGGGCCGCCCCGTCTCCGCGATCACCGACGACGAGGGCGGCGCCCCGCTGCGCTGCTGCCTGCGCCACAGCGAGCCGGGCGAGAGGATCGCCCTGGTCTCCTACGCGCCCCTGCGCCGCTGGGCGGCCGAGACCGGCGCCGAGCCCGGGCCGTACGACGAGCAGGGCCCGGTGTTCATCCACGCCGAGGAGTGCGCGGGCCCGCGGGAGGACGGCCTGGCGTTCACGAACGCCCACCGCGTCCTGCGCCGCTACTCCGCCGAAGGGCGCATCCTCGGCGGAGAGCTGGTCGAGGAGGGTTTCGGCGACGAGGACCTGCACAAAGCGTTCGACGACCCGTCCGTGGCGCTCGTCCACGTCCGGGCCGTCGAGTACGGCTGCTTCTACTACGAGGTCCGCCGGGCCTAGGGCGGAAACCCCCTAGCCCTTCAGCTCGGCCGCCACCAGCTCCGCGATCTGCACCGCGTTCAGCGCGGCACCCTTGCGGAGGTTGTCGTTGGAGATGAACAGGGCGAGGCCGTTGTCGACGGTCTCGTCCTTGCGGATGCGGCCCACGTACGAGGGGTCCTTGCCGGCCGCCTGCAGCGGGGTGGGGATGTCGGACAGCTCCACCCCGGGGGCGTCCTTCAGCAGCTCGACCGCGCGCTCCGGGCTGATCGGACGGGCGAAGCGGGCGTTGACCTGGAGGGAGTGGCCCGAGAAGACGGGGACGCGCACACAGGTGCCGGAGACCTTCAGCCCGGGGATCTCGAGGATCTTGCGGGACTCGTTGCGCAGCTTCTGCTCCTCGTCGGTCTCGTTGAGACCGTCGTCGACGAGGTTGCCGGCGAGGGGCAGCACGTTGAACGCGATGGGGCGCTTGTAGACACCGGGCTCGGGGAAGTCGACGGCCTCGCCGTCGTGGGTGAGCTGGTCGGCGTCCGCGATCACCTTCTGCGCCTGGCCGTGCAGCTCGGCCACACCGGCCAGACCCGAGCCCGACACCGCCTGGTAGGTGGCGACGATCAGCGCCTCGAGGCCGGCCTCGGCGTGCAGCGGACGCAGCACCGGCATGGCGGCCATGGTGGTGCAGTTCGGGTTGGCGATGATGCCCTTGGGGCGGTCCTTCAGCGCGTGCGGGTTGACCTCGGCGACGACCAGCGGGACCTCGGGGTCCTTGCGCCAGGCGGAGGAGTTGTCGATCACGACGGCGCCCTGGGAGGCGACCTTCTCGGCCAGCGCCTTGGAGGTCGCGCCGCCCGCCGAGAAGAGCACGATGTCCAGGCCGCTGTAGTCGGCGGTGGAGGCGTCCTCGACCGTGATGCCGTCGACGACCGAGCCGGCCGAGCGGGCCGAGGCGAACAGGCGCAGCTCGGTGAGGGGGAAGTTCCGCTCCTTGAGGATCCTGCGCATGACCGTGCCGACCTGTCCGGTGGCTCCGACGATTCCGACCCTCACGGCGACTCCCTGTCTCTCACACTTGGCCGAGGCTCATGTGGCCGAGGCCTTTCCATCATGCGGCCGACCCCGGTCCGCCTGTCCAATTCTTTGCGCGGTGTGCCCGCGGAATGGGACGCCCCGGACCCGTGAACGGTTCCGGACATTCGGCGTCCACCCCGGCTGAGCTGGAGAAATTCATTCCGCGGGCTTCCCGCACCGCAAGCTCGCCTGCCCATCGCGCCCTCGCCCACACGGAGTGTGACGTACGCCTCGCCGGTGCGGAGGGACCCGGGCCGAACGTTCCGGGCCGCCGCGGCGTCGTAGGAGCGACACGGTGAGGGGGTGGCTTGTGCTGCGCAGAAGGGCCCGGCGCGGCCGGGGGACGAACGCCGGGGACGACCCGCTGGACGCGGCCCAGGAACGCCGGGTGCGGGCGGTGCTCGCGCTCGGGGGAGTGCCGCAGGCGGACCTGCCGGACGGGGTACAGCAGGTACGCCTGCGGCTGCTGGAACGCGCCGCCAAGGGCGAGGAGAGCCCGCGGGACGTCTCCGCGTGGGCGGCGGTCGTCGCCTCGAACCTGGCCATGGACTGGCACCGCGCCCGCCGCCGCCAGGAACGGCTCGGTGAGCGCCTGGCGGCGCTGCGCGAGCCCCCCGGCGGTGGCGAGGAGTCCCGTGTGCTTTCCCTCGCCGTCGCCCGCGGCCTGGACGAGCTGCCCGACGCCCAACGGCAGATCCTCGTCCTGCGCTTCTACGGCGATCTGCCGGTGCGCACCATCGCCGAGCAGCTCGGCATCCCGGAGGGCACGGTCAAGAGCCGCCTGCACGCGGCGGTACGCGCGCTGCGGACGCGCCTGCACGAGGACGAGGTGGTGTGACATGCCCGCGGAACACGAGGGCCCGGATCCCCTGATGGCGGTCCTCACCGGCGAGGGCCTGCCCGACGAGGCCCGGACCGACCCGTCTCTCCTGGCCGCCCACCACGCCGCCGAGGCCGACGTGACCCTGCTCCGAGCCCAGCTGAAGCGGCTCGGCGACACCCTGGCCGACGCCGCCCCGCCCACGGCCCGACCCGCCGGTGACGCCAGCCCACCCCGGCGAGCGGACCGCGCCACCGGCGAGGCCGGCCCACCCCAGGGTGCGGACCGCGCTGACGGCCACGGCGCCCCACCCCAGGGTGCCGACCGTGCTGACGGCCACGGCAGCCAACCCAGGGGCGCGGGGAACTGCGCGACCGGCCACAACGGACCCGCGGGCGCAGACGCGGGGAACCGTGGTCCCGGCCGTACCCGCCGGCGGCCCCGCGGGCGCGCCCTCGCGCTCGGCACGCTGGTGACGGCCGTCGCCGTCTCAGGCGCGCTCGGCGCGAGCTGGCTGATCACCCACGCACCGGGCGGAGACGTCTCCGCGGACGGCGCCTCCTCCAAGGCGGCGGACGCCGGCGCCGGCGCGGCCCGGGAAGGTGCCGCCGCGTACCTGGCCTGCGCCCGGCTGGTCGTCGAGGGCACGGTCACCGCCGTACAGCCGGGCGGCGGGGCCGGGCAGCAGCGGGTCACGCTGCGCGTCACCCGCTCCTACAAACCCGCCAAGGCCCCCGCCGCCGTCACCTTCACCTGGGAGGAGTTCCTCGGCCCGCGGCCCGCCAAGGGCGATCACGCGCTCGTCGGCATCCCGCGCAACGCCGACGTGCCCGACACCTGGGTCGTCGACCCGCAGGAGCTGGCCCAGGAGCGCGACCGGCTCGACGGGGGGCTCTCCGCGGCGCCCGGGGCGTCCGGGGCCGCCCCCACGGCCTGCCCGTGACGACACGACGGCCGGCACCGGGGCGGACACGACGGCCGGCACGACGGCTGGCACCGAGGCGGACACGACGGCCGGCACGGCGGCCGGTACGGCAAAGGGCGGGCGCCCGTTCCCGGACGCCCGCCCCACCGTCGTACGAACGACTACGACGTGACCTTCTCGATCTTCACGCTGCCCGTGCCCGCGACCGTGCCGCGCGCGTCGACCAGCTGGACCTGGCCGAAGAACTCGCGGCCCTCCGGCGCGGCCGCCGCGGCGGTGACCGTGGCGGACACCGACGCGCTGTCGCCCGTGCCGAGCTTCACCGGCGCCGCCCCGTCCACCGAGACGGTGCCGAGGGAGGCGGCGAAGAACACGTCACGGTAGTCGTAGGCGGTGGTGCCGGACGGCACCGAGTAGCCCGCGACCTCGATCGTGTACGTACCGGCGGCCGGCGACGGGATGGAGACCGCCTCCTCCGAGTCGCCGTCGGCGGACTGGCCGACGACCTTGCCGGAGGCGTCCTTGACCGTCAGGTCCAGGTCGGCCGACGCGTCGGAGACCGAACCGATGGCGACGTCGAGGGACTTCGCGCCCTCCGGCACCACGACCGTGCCGGTCTGCGTCTCGCCCTGCTTGATCGACGGGCGGGCGTCCTTGGCGGAGCCGAGCGGCCCGCCGACCAGCTTGCCCTCCAGCGCGGCGAACTGGTTGGTCACCTTCCAGGACGCGGCGACCGGCGTGCCGACCTTGGCCTCGGGCACGGTGACCGTCTGCGGGTCGAACGCGGCGCCGAGGACGGCGACGTCCAGGGTGTAGGGGTTGTCGAGCAGCGGCGAGGTGCGGCGCGCCTCGACCTCGATCTCCCACACGCCCGGCTGCGGGTCGGCGTAGGAGCGCACGTCCGGCTTGCAGCCGTTGCCGTCGAGGTAGTTGTTGTAGCAGTACGGCGTGGAGGTGTTGTCCACCGGCGTGCCGTAGGGGTGGATCGCGATGAACCGGGTCTGGCTCTTGTCCTTCAGTCCGCCGATCGCCACCTCCAGCGACTTGGCGCCCTCGGGCACGGTCACGAAGTACGACTGGGTGCTGTTGCGCTGCACCGAGGCGGACTCGGTGACGGTGTAGGCGACCGGCTTGGAGACGACGACCGTCGACAGGATCTGCTTGTCGACGCCCTCCGTCCTCGGGTCGTCGACCTCGAGGATCGCGCTCTTGATGCCGGCCGACCTCGGAGCGGCCTGCACCTTCACGGTCACCGGCTGGTTCAGCGGCAGCTTCACCTCGTCGTCGCCCACGATCCGGAAGGTGTGGTCGGCGTTGTTCTCGAAGTGCAGCTCGTGCCGGAGCGCCTTGTCCGGGCCGGACGTACGGGTGATGGTGATGTCGTACGTCTTCTTCTGGCCGGCCTTCAGACCGCCCTCACGGTCGTAGAGGCCGGTGCCGAAGCCCGGCGTCTTCAGCGCCTGGTCGAGCGCGGTGTCGACCGGGGCCTTGACCGTGTAGTCGTGGGCGGTGGCGCCGTCCTTGATGGCGTCCCAGGCGTCCACGATGTTGATCAGGCCCGCGCCCTCCTCGTACGCCTGCGTGCCCTTGATGTGGTCGGCGGTCGAGGTGAGCGCCGTGCGCAGGGTCGCCGGGGTGAGGGCGATGCCCTTCTGCTTGGCGGCGCTCAGCAGCAGCGCGCTCGCGCCCGTGGCCTGCGGGGAGGCCATCGAGGTGCCCTGCAGCATGGAGTAGCCGGCCGGCAGGGAGTAGCCCGCCTCGGCGACCGGGGAGCCCGGCAGCCAGGTCTGGGTGGAGTTGATGGCCGCGCCGGGCGCGGTCAGGGTCGGCGTGAACCCGCCGTCCTCACGCGGGCCGCGCGAGGAGAACGGCATCATCGCGTACTTCTTGTCCACGACGGAGCCGTAGTTGGCGGCCCAGGTCTCCTTGGAGATGGCCGCGCCGACCGAGATGACCTTGTCGGCCAGACCCGGGTCGCCGATGGTGTTCGCGCCGGGGCCGGAGTTGCCCGCGGAGATCACCAGCTGCACGCCGTAGGTGTCGATGAGCCGCGTGTACAGCTCGGAGCGCGCGTTGTTGCCGTCGTTGAGCGCGGGCAGACCGCCGATGGACATGTTGACGATGTCGACGCCGCGGTTGGCGACGAGGTCGATCATGCCCTCGGTGAGCGCGACGTTGGTGCAGCCGCCGCTCCAGGTGCAGGCGCGCGAGGAGACGATCTTGGCGCCGGGCGCGGCGCCGTTCATCTTCCCGCCGAACAGGCCGTTGGCGGCGGTGATGCCGGCGACGTGGGTGCCGTGCTCGGACTCGATCACGCCGATGTTGACGTAGTCGGCCTTGGCGCCGGAGGAGTTGTAGGTGACGTCCTTGCGGACCTCGACGACGAACGGCTGCCGCTCGACGACGTCCGTCGCCGGGTTGTCGGTGCCGAAGTACCCGACCTGGAAACCGTCCTTGTACGGCTTCATCGGGGTGTCGTCGGTGAAGTCGTGGTTGTTGTTCAGGTCGACGCGGACCGTGCCGGCCGCCGCGTCGTACAGCAGACCCCAGGTGTCGGTGGTGTCGCCGTCGCGGTTCGCGTCGCCCTTGGCGTCGCCGCCGGCCGTCGCGGCCTCGCTGAACAGGTTGAAGGCGTAGTTCCCGGCGGGCGCGGTCCAGGTCTGGCCGGCCGCCGTGAAGGCCGGGCCGTCGACCTTGGTGGTCATCCGCCGCCAGGTGGCGTCGCCGTCCACGACCGGGTCGGTCGCGGTGACCCAGTCGACGATCTTGCGCTCGCCGGTGGTGGTCTTCTGCAGCGCCGGGTGGCCGAGGTCGACGCCGGAGTCGAGGATGCCGATGGTGATGCCGCGGCCGTCCGCCTTCGGGTGGTCCTTGACGAAGTCGACGGCGCCCGTCTCGAAGGACGGGTTGTACGGGTTCTCGGCGGGAGTGTCCTTGCCCGGCCCCGGGTACTTCGCGGTGCCCGCGGCGCCCTTGGCGGACTGCGCGTTCGGCGCCGGGTCGTCGAGCGGGATCTCCTGCTTGAGGTCGATCGCGTGCACCGAGGACAGCTTCGCGGCGGCGGCGATGGCCGCGTCCGCCTTGCCGGTCGGGACGGTGGCGCGGACGTAACCCAGCTTGTCGTAGGTGCGGCCGACGAGACCGCCCTGGCCGTCCAGCTGGTCGGCGACCTGCTCGGTCTGGCCCGGAGCGGTCGCGATCATCATCGTGACCGTCTTGTCGCCGTCGGCCTTGGCCTCGGCGAGCCGGTCGGCGTCGTCGGCGCCGAGCTTGTCGTGCGCGGGCTTCACGCCCGGGTCGGCGGCCGGGACGGCGGCGGGGGCGCCGGTCGCGGCGAGCGCCAGGGGTATCGGCCCGGCGGCGCAGAGCGCGGCCACCACACCCGCGGCCACGGCGATGCGGGCCACGCGTCTGCCGGCCGGTATGGGGTCGCGCTGGGGGATGAGGGTCATCGGCATCCCTTGTCGGTAAAGGAGCGTGCGAGGACCGACCGGGACCGATCAGTCCAGGTCGAGGGTCGTCCGGAAAGCGATCCCGGATGAGCGGACAGCTTTACGCAAGGTCCGATTGTTTGGGGAGAGTTGACCCAATCGAAATGGATGTATGGGGAAAACCCGCTATGGAGGGGCAGACGTGCGTCGGAAATCGAGGGTGGCGGCCTACGCCGTGTGCGTGCGCGACGGGCAGCTGCTGCTGGCCCGTTCACCGGGCCTGGACGGCAGTCCCGAATGGGTGCTGCCCGGCGGCGGGGTGGAGCACGGCGAGGACCCGGCGGATGCCGTGGTGCGTGAACTCGCCGAGGAGACCGGCTACGACGTCGAGCCGACTGCCCTGCTCGGGGTGCACTCCTCCCACCGCGTCTTCCGCCGCCGCGGCCTGCGCCGCCCCGTGGACCACCACGGGCTGCGCCTGGTCTACGAGGCCCGGGTGACCGGCGGCGAGTTGTCGTTCGAGGTGAACGGCTCCACGGACATGGCCGCCTGGCACGACCTCGACGCGGTGCCCGGCCTGCCCCGGGCCCGGATGGTCGAGGTCGGCCTGCGGCTGTGGCGCGAACGGCCCGCCACGGGACGCGTGGTCGTGCCCGCGCCGGAGCACGGCTGAAAAACGGTCAACCCCGGCGGGTCGCTCAACCCTGCGGTGCGGCGGCCGGTCCCTCCCCGCGACCGGGTCATCACGGGGTGACCCGGCCACCGCGAAGGGGGAAGACATGAGAGCACGTTCCGCACTGGCGGGCACGGCCGCCGCCCTGCTGTCCCTGGCGCTCGCCGCGCCCGCGACGGCGGCGGCCGCCCGCGGCGGCCACGGGCACGACGCCACCCGCGGGGCCGTCCAGGCCCAGGTGGCGGCCGGCGTCCCGGGCGTCACCCTCACGGCACAGGACGGGCGGCACACCTGGCGGACCACGGCGGGCGTCGGCGACCTGCGCACCGGCGCACCGCGCTCGACGGCCGACCACTACCGTGTCGGCTCCATCACCAAGACGTTCGTGGCGACCGTGCTGCTGCAACTGGAGGCGGAGGGCCGGCTGTCGCTCGACGACAGCGTCGAGCACTGGCTGCCGGGCGTGCTCGGCACGAACGGCTACGACGGTTCGAAGATCACCCTGCGGATGCTGCTCAACCACACCAGCGGCGTGTTCAACTACACCGAGGACAAGTCCGTCGCCGCGACGTACTTCACCAAGGAGGGCTTCTACACCCACCGGTTCGACCGGGTCGCGCCGCGGCAGCTCCTGGCGATCGCCCTGGCCCACGAGCCCTACTTCGCGCCGGGTGCCTCCTGGCACTACTCCAACACCAACTACCTGCTGGCCGCGCAGGTCGTCGAGAAGGTCACCGGCCGCCCCTACGGCGAGGAGATCCGCCGCCGCGTCATCGCCCCGCTGCACCTGACCGGCACCTCGGTGCCCGGCACCCGCCCGACCCTGCCCCGGCCCAGCAGCCGCGCCTACGGCAAACTGGCCGAGGTGACCACCGGCCCGACGTACGACGTCACGGAGCTGAACCCGGCGCTGGCCTACGGCTCGGGCGAGATGGTCTCCGACTCCGCCGACCTGAACCGCTTCTACCGGGCCCTGCTCGGCGGAACCCTGCTCCCGCCGCGGCAGTTGGCCGAGATGAAGACGACCGTGGACGCCGGGGACATCCCGCACGCGCGCTACGGCCTCGGCCTCATGGAACGCGAGCTGAGCTGCGGCGTGCGTGTCTGGGGCCACGGCGGCGGCATCCACGGCTCCGCGTCGGAGGCCGTCACCACCGCCGACGGGCGCCACTCGCTGGCGTTCAACCTCAACTCCGACTGGACCGGCGACACCGACGCGGTGGTCGAGGCGGAGTTCTGCGGCTGACGCCACTCAGCGGGAGGGGCCGCCGATTCCCGCCGGCGGCCCCTCCCGTCCCCTCCTGACCCCTGCACAGGTTCCCGGCTATCGGGGCAGTACCACCACATAGGCGGCCGGATCCCGGTCCGCGGCCGCCATCAGCGCCGTGCGGACCACCGTGGCCTGCTGCTCCGGCGACTCGCGCAGCTTCTTCGGCGTCACATGGACGACCGTGATGCCGAGCCGCTCCAGCGTCTCCCGGGTGCGGACGTACTCCGACCACAGCGCGTCGTCCTCCTCGCGGGGCGCCCGGGTGTCCAGCTCCACCGCCACCGCCTGCTCCGGCCAGTAGGCGTCCACGCCGCCGATGTGCGGGCCCCCCGGCAGCCGCAGGTCGACGTTCCACACCGGGTCGGGCAGGCCGTGGTCACGGACCATCGCGTAGAGACGGTCCTCGGCGATCGCGCGGCCCTCGGCCAGCAGCAGGTCGACAGCGTCCACCACGTGCGGGCGGGTCAGCAGCCGGGCCTCGTGCAGCTCGCGCACCAGCGAGGCGGGATCGCAGTGCCCGGCACGGACGGCCTCGGTGAGCAGCCGGCGCACCGTGGCGGCGTCCGACAGCCCGGCCACCGCGTCGGCCACGGCGCGCGGCACCGGGGCGACCGGGACCCCCGTGACCTCCTCCGGGTCCGGCAGGACGGCGGTGCGCACGATCGTGGCGCAGCCGGTGGAGCGCAGCCGGCGCAGCCGCGGGACCAGGACGTCGATCGTGTCCAGGGACAGCAGCGGGGGAGTGGCGGCGAAGCCGTGCAGGGTGAGGGCGGCGAGCCCGGTGATCATCGCCTCCCGGTAGGCGGGCGGGCGGTGCGCGTCCCCGGCGCCGGGCTGCACGGGCACCCCGGGGGCGGCCGGGCCCGACTCCCTGGCCGCGTACATCAGCACCGCGTGCAGCCGCTCGTCGGTGGTCGGCGGGCCGGGGTGCAGCAGCACCACGCCGGGCAGCAGCTGCTGCCAGGAACCGCCGGAGCGGCACTGCTCGTTCAGGTCGGCGGTGGTCACGCCGTGGGCGCGCAGCTGGGCGACCGTCAGCACCCGGCGGTGGGCGTCGGGGAGGTGACGCAGGTGACGCGGGGGGTGGGGGGTGGCCGGGGGGAGCGGGGTGTTGTGGTTCATGTCCGGGAGATTCCCGCGTCCGATCCGCCCCTTAACCGCTGTTACACGGCCGTCGACAAATCCGGACAACCCTGCACTAAAGGACGAGTGTTCGGATGCCGAGTAGGAGGCGAAAACGCCAGGTCCGATCGGGTGGGCTCCGAGGTTACGGTTCCGATTGCCTGAATTCCGTAACGGCTACGAGACGCTAAGGCGCTGGCCAAAGCTTGGGTGGGGCTGGTCCTTGTCCGCGAGTGCGCCGTGGCTCGTCGCGCAGTTCCCCGCGCCCCTTTGTGCCTGCGGCGGCCCGTCCGGGTTTCGCCGTGGCCGGTCGCGCAGTTCCCCGCCGCCCCTGGGGCGGCCCGCCGCAGCGGCCCCGCGAGCGAGCCGACCGGCTGTCCTGCCGTCGGCCCGGACCGTGCCGTCGCCGCGCCCGGCGCAGGAGAGCGCCGGGCGCGGTGTCCTTCTCAGCTGCCGGCGGCCGCCGCGTCGCAGGCCTGGCCCCGCAAGGCGCGGGCCAGGTCGTCGCGGGACTCCAGGACCAGGCGGCGCAGGGCCGGGGCGGCGTCCTCGTGGGCGGTGAGCCACGCGTCGGCCGCGGCCAGGGTCTCCTCGGAGTCCTGGAGCATCGGGAACAGACCCGACACCACATGCATGCCGATCTGGATCGACCGCTCGGCCCACACCCGCTCGATCGCCGCGAAGTACCTGTCCGCGTACGGCGCGAGGAGCTCGCGTTGCGACGGCCGGCCGAAGCCCGCGATGACCGCCTCGGTCAGCGCGTTGGACAGCGCGTCCGACTCCACGACCTGTGCCCACGCCTGCGCCTTGACCGCCGCCGACGGCCGGGAGGCCAGGCAGCGCACCTGGTGCCGCTTGCCGGACGCCGTGTCGTCGCGCGCCAGCTCGGCGGCCAGGACGTCCTCGCCGGCCACCCCGTGCGTGGCCAGCGGCTCCAGGAACGCCCAGCGCAGCTCCTGGTCCACCTCCAGCCCGTCGATCTTCTCGGTGCCGTCCAGCAGCGCCTTCAGCAGGTCGAGGTCCGCCTCCCGCGAGGCGACCGTCGCGAAGAACCGCGCCCACGCCAGCTGGTGCTCGCTGCCCGGCCCGGCCGCCCGCAGCTCCCGCAGGGCGCCGTCGGCGAGCAGCGCGGCCCCGGTCTCCCGCCAGGCCGGCGCCGCGTAGTGCGTCAGCGCCGAACCGGCCCACGCGTGCAGCATCTGCACCACGCCGATCTCCGACTCGCGGCCCGCGAACCGCAGCACCAGGTCCGCGAACTCACGGGCCGGCAGCAGCGCGTCCCGGGTCATGTTCCACAGCGCCGACCAGCACAGGGCACGCGCGAGAGGGTCGGTGATCGCGCCGAGGTGGCCCTTGAGGGTCTCCAGCGAGGTCGTGTCGAAGCGGATCTTGCAGTAGGTGAGGTCGTCGTCGTTGACCAGGATCAGCTCAGGTGCCTGTTCCCCGGCAAGCTCCGCGACGACCGTGCGCGCGCCCTCCACGTCGGTCTCCGTCCGGGCGTAGCGCACGAGGGCGTCGCCCTCGCGCCGGTAGAGGCCGACCGCGACCCGGTGCGGGCGCAGCTCCGGGTGCGACTCGGCGGCCTCCTGCACCACCGCCAGCTCCTCGATCCGGCCCCCGGAGTCCAGCAGCACCTGCGGGGTCAGCGCGTTCACCCCGGCCGTCTGCAGCCAGGAGCGCGCCCACGCGCCCATGTCCCGGCCGGAGGTCTCCTCCAGCACCGCCAGCAGGTCGCCGAGGCGGGTGTTGCCGTACGCGTGCCGCTTGAAGTAGCGCCGGGAGCCCTCCAGGAACGCGTCCTGGCCGACGTAGGCCACCAGCTGCTTGAGCACCGAGGCGCCCTTGGCGTAGGTGATGCCGTCGAAGTTGAGCTTGGCGTCCTGCAGGTCGCGGATGTCCGC
Organism: Streptomyces sp. NPDC028635; assembly: GCF_040637635.1. Lineage (NCBI taxonomy): Bacteria > Bacillati > Actinomycetota > Actinomycetes > Kitasatosporales > Streptomycetaceae > Streptomyces > Streptomyces sp. NPDC028635. Next base: position 382,385 of record NZ_JBEZWX010000002.1, read on the forward strand.
GGTGATGGGGTGCGTGGAGGGCAGCTGGTCCGCGCGGTAGGCCCACGCCTTGCGGCGGTTGGCGAAGGTGATCCAGGCGTTCTCGAAGCGGGTCGCGCCCACGTTCCCGAACGTGCCCATGAAGTCCGCGAAGGACTCCTTCAGCCACAGGTCGTCCCACCACACCATGGTGACCAGGTCGCCGAACCACATGTGCGCCATCTCGTGCAGGATGACGTTGGCCCGCGCCTCGTACGACGCCTGCGTCACCTTGCCGCGGAAGATGTACTCCTCGCGGAAGGTCACCAGCCCCGGGTTCTCCATCGCGCCGAGGTTGTACTCCGGCACGAACGCCTGGTCGTACTTGCCGAACGGGTACGGGTAGTCGAAGTGCTCGTGGAAGAAGTCCAGGCCCTGCTTGGTCACCAGGAACACGTCGTCGGCGTCGAAGTGCTTCGCCAGCCCCTTGCGGCACAGCGCCCCCAGCGGGATGCGCAGCGTGCTGCCGTCGGCGAGGGTGCGCTCGTAGGAGTCGGTGACGTAGTGGTACGGGCCGGCGACGACACAGGTGATGTACGTCGAGATCGGCTTCGTCTCCGCGAACCGCCACACCCCCTCGGCGCGCTCCCCGGCGCCGTTGCTCCACACCGTCCACCCCTCGGGCGCCCGCACCTCGAAGCGGAACGGCGCCTTGAGGTCGGGCTGCTCGAAGTTCGCGAACACCCGGCGGGAGTCGGCCGGTTCGTACTGCGTGTAGAGGTAGACCTCCCCGTCCTCCGGGTCGACGAAGCGGTGCAGGCCCTCACCCGTGCGGGAGTACGCGCACTGCGCGTCCACGACCAGCTCGTTCTCCTCCGCCAGGTCCTCCAGCAGGATGCGGGAGCCGTCGAAGACCTCGCTCGGGTCCAGGTCGCGGCCGTTGAGCGAGAGGGCCGTCACGCTCGGCGCGATCAGATCTGCGAAGCTGGAGGCACCCGGCTCGTTGCAGCGGAAGCGGATCGTGGTGACCGAGCGGAAGGTGCGCGCACCCTCCCCCTGCTGCTCGCCGACCGCGGAGCGGACGTCGAGGGACACCTCGTACCCGTCGACGGACAGCAGCGCGGCCCGCTCCCGGGCCTCGTCGCGGGACAGATTCTCACCGGGCACGGGCGGCACTCCCTCGTGTGTCGTGACTACGGCAGACAGGACCGATCCTGCCATGCGCACCTGACGCGGCGCCGCCGGGAACGGCCGGGGCGCCCGGGAATGGCCGGGGCCCGCGACGGCGTTGTCCGGGGAAAGACGTCCGCCTGAGGAGAGACATGCCGCAGAAGACCCCCGTCGACTTCTGGTTCGACCCGCTGTGCCCCTGGGCGTGGATGACCTCGCGCTGGGTGCTGGAGGTGGAGAAGGTCCGGGACATCGAGGTCCGCTGGCATGTGATGAGCCTCGCCGTCCTCAACGAGGACAGGCTGGACGAGCTGCCGGAGGAGTACCGGAACATGCTCGCCACCAAGGCGTGGCAGCCGGTGCGCGTGGTGACCGCCGCCTGGCAGAAGCACGGCGCGCAGGTCCTCGGCCCGCTGTACACCGCGCTCGGCACCCGCTTCCACAACCAGGGCGAGGGCGCGACCGTGGAGGCGATCGCCGGCGCGCTGGCCGACGCCGGGCTGCCGGCCGACCTGATCGAGTACGCCGAGCAGGAGGACTTCGAGTTCGACGCCGAGCTGCGCGCCTCCCACAAGGAGGGCATCGACCTGGTCGGCCAGGACGTCGGCACCCCGGTGATCGCCGTTCCCGGTGCCGACGGCGAGCAGATCGCCTTCTTCGGCCCGGTCGTCACCCCCGCCCCGAAGGGCGAGGACGCCGCCAAGCTGTGGGACGGCACCCTCGCCGTGGCCTCGGTGCCCGGCTTCTACGAGATCAAGCGCACCCGGACCAAGGGTCCGGACTTCAGCAACCTGTAGTGCCGGCCGTGGTGCTGCCGGAGGGGTGCGCGAACTCCTCCGGCAGATAGCCGCCCACCCAGTACTTCGTCTTGCGCTGCACCCGACGGCATCCCTCGGCCGTGCAGCGGTGGAAGGCCCGGGCGACGAAGGCCTCCCCGTCCAGCTCCGCGGCGAGCGCCTCACCGGCCGCCGCGGTCTCCTCCCGGCGCAGCTCGCGGAAGGTCTGCATCCGGTCCTTGCAGGTGGGGCTGGGACATCGCACGTTCGCCATGAGCGTCTCCTCAGGACAGGCGGAGCCCTCCGCCGTAGTCTCCCAATGTGCCCTGTCCGCAGGTCATTTCGTAGCACCATGGGCGGGAAACCCACTGCTGGAGGCGAGCAACACCCCATGACGGAGATCGACACCTCGGTGCCGCACTCGGCCCGGATCTGGAACTACTGGCTGGGCGGCAAGGACAACTACCCGGTGGACGAGGCGGCCGGTGACGCCTACACGGCCGTCTTCCCCGGCATCGTCACCGTCGCCCGCAGCAGCCGCGCCTTCCTCGGGCGCGCCATCCGGTACCTGGTGCGCGAGGCCGGCATCCGTCAATTCCTGGACGTGGGGACCGGCCTCCCGACGGTGGACAACACCCATGAGGTCGCCCAGCGGCTCGCCCCCGAGTCCCGGATCGTCTACGTCGACAACGACCCGCTCGTGCTCGCGCACGCCCGCGCCCTGCTCACGTCCACGCCCGAGGGCGTCACGGCGTACGAGGACCTGAGCCTGTACGACCCGGAGAAGATCATCGAGGCCGCAGGGCGCACCCTCGACCTGACCCGGCCCACGGCGCTGATCCTCAGCGGTCTGCTCGGCCATGTCGCCGATCACGAGGTGGCCCGCGACCTGGTCCGGCGACTGCTGGCGGGCCTGCCCTCGGGCAGCTTCCTGTGTGTCAACGACGGCTCGCGCGGCACCGACCCCGCCTACGAGGCGGCCCAGGACGGCTACAACGAGACCGGCGCGGTGCCCTACTTCCTGCGCCCCGTCGAGCAGATCGAGGCCTACTTCGACGGGCTGGAGATGATCGAGCCCGGCGTGGTGTCGGTACCGCTGTGGCGGCCCGAGCCGGGCGCCGGGGCGGAACCGATCGGGCAGCACGGCGGCGTGGGCCGCAAGCCCTGACCGGCTCCCGGGAACGAAGGAGGCCCTTGCGAGTCCTGTCCTCGCAAGGGCCTCCCTTCTTCCGCCTGCCAGGTGAAGGGTGAGAAGACGATCACGAGGCAGGAGCATCCGGGCTCACGTCACGGCGCGAGCAGCAGCACGTCCGTGCGGGCCTTGGCGGCGGCGTAGCGGCGCGCGACGTCCTGCCAGTTGACGACCTGCCACATCGCCTCGATGAAGTCGACCTTCTGGTTGCGGTACTGCAGGTAGAAGGCGTGCTCCCAGGCGTCGAAGACCAGGATCGGGGTGGCGCCCTGGCCGACGTTGCCCTGGTGGTCGTAGACCTGCTCGACGATCAGCCGCCCGCTGAGCGGCTCGTAGGCCAGTACGCCCCAGCCGGAGCCCTGGGTGGTCGCGGCGGCCTTGGACAGCTGCGTCTTGAAGCCGGCGAAGGACCCGAAGGACTCCTTGATCGCCTCCGCCAGCTCGCCCACCCCGTCGGCGGCCAGCGGTTCGCCGCCGCCCTCCTTGGGGCCGGTCATGTTCTGCCAGTAGATCGAGTGCAGGATGTGCCCGGACAGGTGGAAGGCGAGGTTCTTCTCCAGGCCGTTGACCGAGCCCCAGGTGTCCTTCTCACGCGCCTCGGCGAGCTGCTCCAGCGTGTCGTTGGCGCCCTTCACATAGGCCGCGTGGTGCTTGTCGTGGTGCAGCTCGATGATCTCCGGGCTGATCACGGGCGCGAGCGCGGAGTAGTCGTACGGCAGGTCAGGCAGCGTGTAGACGGGCATGCGTGGGTAACCTCCGAGCTCTTATTGCAAGTAAGTCGCAACAACAAGCTAGCAGCAAAAAGCCCCCGTGTGGATCACACGGGGGCTGTCTGCGCGAGGGTGGCGAGGTGTGGCGTCAGCCGCGGGAGGTCCGCGCCTTCTGCCAGGCGTACCCGACGGCCGCCAGGACCAGCGTCATCGCGCCCGTCGAGTACAGCTGCACGCGGTTGGCCGGGTCGCGGGCCATCAGTACGAAGATCGCGGCCATGCCGGCCAGCGCGATCCAGGTCAGCCACGGGAAGGCCCACATGCGCACGACCAGCTTCTCCGGGGCCTCGCGCTCCATGCGGCGGCGCAGCAGCAGCTGGGAGACCGCGATGAAGGTCCACACGACCAGGATCACCGCGCCGATCATGTTCAGCAGCCACTTGAAGATGTCGTCCGGGCGCCAGTAGTTCAGCAGCACGCAGACGAAGCCGATGACGCACGAGGTGAGGACCGCGATCCGCGGCACCCCGCCGGACAGCTTCGCCAGCGCCTTCGGGCCCTGGCCGCGCTGCACCAGCGAGAAGGCGATGCGCGAGGAGCCGTAGATGTTGGCGTTCATCGCGGACAGCAGGGCCACGAAGATGACCACGTTCATGAGCTGGCCCGCGTGCGGGATGCCCAGGTGGTCGAGTGTGGCGACGTACGGGCCCTTCTCGACGACCTCCTTGGAGTCCCACGGGACCAGGGTGACCGCGACCGCCATGGAGCCGATGTAGAAGACGGCGATGCGCCACATCGCCGTGCGGACGGCGGACGCGACACCGCGCACCGGGTCCTGGGACTCGGCCGCCGCGATGGTGACCGTCTCCAGACCGCCGTAGGCGAACACCGAGGCGAGCAGGCCGACGAGCAGACCCTCGCTGCCGTGCGGCATGAAGTCCGTCAGGTGGGACGTGCCCGGCGCCTCGACGTCCGGCAGCAGGCCCGCGATGGCCAGGACGCCGAGGATCAGGAAGAGGCTGATCGCCACGACCTTCAGCAGGGCGAACCAGAACTCGAACTCGCCGAAGTTCTTCACCGCGGCCAGGTTCGCGCCGCAGAAGACCACCATGAACAGGGCGACCCACATCCACTGCGGGACGCCGGGCACCCAGCCCTGGGCGATGCTCGCGGCGCCCATGCCCTCCAGGCCGACCGCCGTGCACAGCAGCACCCAGAACGACCAGCCGGCGGTGAAGCCGGCCCAGGGGCCGATCGCCCGCTCGGCGTGCGCCGAGAAGGAACCGGAGGACGGATAGGCGGCGGACATCTCACCGAGCATCCGCATCACCAGCATCACCAGCAGGCCGGAGATCGTGTAGGCGATCACGATCGACGGGCCGGCGGCGGCGATGCCCGCGCCGGAGCCGACGAACAGCCCGGCGCCGATGACGCCGCCGAGGGCGATCATCGACAGATGGCGCTGCTTGAGGCCATGGGAGAGGGCGGCGCCCTCCTGTTGCTGCGGCGGTGTGTCCGTGGTCGTGCGGCTGGGCATGGGGCGCGGCTCTCCACGAAGGCAAGGGGCGGGCAAAAACCCCGCCAGTCTGGGCGGCCCGTCCGCTCACGCGAAGGGACCGCCCAGTATCCGGACACCGCCTGTGCGCAGTGTGAGACTCCGGTTACGCCGCCACGGGGGTGTAGTGCGCGGCGTCACCCTCGATGGACCAGCTCTCCTTGCCCTCGACGCCCACCGGCACGTCGCCGGCGACGGTCACCCGGTGCAGCCGGCGCGGCTGCCCGTCGTAGTTGTCGATGGCGTAGTGCTGGGTGATCCGGTTGTCGAACAGGACCAGCTCCCGCTCCGCCCACCGGTGCCGCAGGACGTTCTCGGGCCGTGTCACATAGGCCTGGAGCAGCTCCAGCACCTTGCGGGACTCACCGGCCGACAGGCCCACGATCCGCTGCGCGAACCCGCCGATGAACAGCCCGCGCTCCCCGGTCAGGGGATGGACGCGGACCACCGGGTGCGCGGTGCGGTACCGGATCGAGGTGAACTGCGCCCGCTGCGCCGCCTTCTCCTCGTCGATCTCCTCCTGCGGCACGGCGTAGTCGTAGTCGTTGGTGTGCTCGGCCCACAGGCCGTCGGCGAACCGGCGCAGCGGCTCGGGAAGGTCGCGGTAGGCGGCGGCCGCGTTGGCGATCAGCGTCTCGCCGCCGTACGCCGGGACGGTGAGCGAGCGCAGACTGGTGGCCTGGGGCGGGTTCAGCACGAACGTGACGTCCGTGTGCCAGTGGTTGGCCCGGCCCCGCTCGCTGTCCACCGGCAGCACGTTCGGGGCGTCCTCGACGGCGCCGACCGTGGGATGGGCGGTGGTCAGGTCGCCGAAGTGGCGCAGGAAGGCCTGCTGGCCGGCGTCGTCCAGGTCGCCCGCGTCGAACACGAGCGCCTTGTGCACGTTCAGGGCCTCGCGGACCGCGGCGACCTGCTCGGGGGCGAGCGGGGCGGTGAGGTCGACGCCGGTGACGCGGGCGCCGATGCGGGCGGTGACCTTGGTGATCTTCAGGGACATGACGGGTCCTTTCAGGCGAGGGCGGGAGCGGGTGCGGGAGAAGCGGGAGCGGGGTTCAGGTACTGGTTGGCGGGCCGGGGCAGGCCGTAGCGCTCGCGCAGGGTGCGGCGCGGGCCGTACGCGGTGCGGAACAGGCCCCGGGCGCGCAGGACCGGCACCACGTGGTCGACGAAGGCGTCCAGGCCGGAGGGCAGGACGGGCGGCATGACGTTGAAGCCGTCGGCGGCGCCCCGCGTGAACCAGGTCTCGATCACGTCGGCGACCTGCTCGGGCGTTCCGGCGACGGTGAAGTGCCCGCGCCCGCCGCCGAGCCGCCCGATGAGCTGCCGCACGGTGAGCTTGTCGCGCCGGGCCAGCTCCACCACGAGCGTGTAGCGGCTCTTGGCGCCCTCGATGGCGTCCTCCGGCGGCAGGTCCGCGGGCAGTGGCGCGTCCAGCTCCAGCGTGCCGGGCGGCAGGTGCAGCAGGCTCTCCAGACGGGCCACGCCGTGGTCGTGCACGATGTGGTCCTCCAGCTGCCGCTCCGCGGCCCGCGCCTCGGCCTCGGTCGAGCCGAGGACGGGGACGATGCCCGGCAGCACCTTCAGCAGCCCGGGGTCCCGGCGGGCCCGCGCGGTGCGGGACTTGAGGTCGGCGTAGAACGCCTGCGCGTCGGCGAGCGTCTGCTGCGCGGTGAACACCGCCTCGGCGTAGCGGGCGGCGAACGCCTTGCCGTCCTCGCTGGAGCCCGCCTGCACCAGCAGCGGGTAGCCCTGCGGGGTGCGCGGCACGTTCAGGGCGCCCGCCACGCTGAAGTACGTTCCCCGGTGGCGCGGCGGATGGATCTTGCCGTCGTCGCCCCACACCCCGGCCGCCTTGTCGGCGACGACCGCGTCGTCCTCCCAGCTGTCCCACAGCTTCAGCGCCACGTCCAGGAACTCGGCGGCGCGGGCGTACCGCTCGGCGTGCGCCGGTTCGGCGTCCAGCCCGAAGTTGCGGGCGGCCTCGGCGCCGGCCGTGGTGACGACGTTCCAGCCGGCCCGGCCGCCGCTGATGATGTCCAGCGAGGCCAGCTTGCGCGCCAGGTTGTAGGGCGAGTTGTACGACGTGGACGCGGTGGCGATCAGCCCGATGTGCTCGGTCGCCGTCGCCAGCGCCGTCAGCAGGGTGAGCGGCTCCAGGGCCCCGGCAGGGCGCTGGGCGAGGTTGCTCCACAGCTGCGGGCCGTCGGCGAGGAACAGCGAGTCGAAGGTGCCCCGCTCGGCGCTGCGGGCGAGCCGGACGTAGTGCTGGAGATCGACGTGCGCGGACGGGTCGCTCTCCGGGAGCCGCCACGAGGCCTCGTGGTGGCCGGTGTTCATCAAGAACGCGTTGAGGTGGAGCTCTCTGGCGGTCACCGGTGGTCCTCCGTGACGCCCAGCGCGCCCAGCAGACGCTCGCGGTACTCGCCGAGCACCGGTTCGCGGTAGGAGCGCGGATGGGGGTGGTCGATGGTCAGGTCGAGGCCGATGCGGCCCTGGTCGAGGACGAGGACCCGGTCGGCGAGCACGACCGCCTCGTCCACGTCGTGGGTGACCAGCAGCACGGACGGCCGGTGGCGCTGCCACAGGTCACGCAGGAGCGCGTGCATCCTGATCCGGGTCAGTGCGTCCAGCGCGCCGAACGGCTCGTCCGCCAGCAGCAGTTCCGGCTCGCGGACCAGGGAGCGGGCCAGCGCGGCGCGCTGCGCCTCGCCGCCGGACAGCTCGCCCGGCCAGGCCCGCTCGCGGTGGGTCAGCCCCACCTCGGCCAGCGCCGCCCGGCCCCGGGCCGCGGCGTCCCTGCCGTCCAGGCCGAGGAGGACGTTGTCCAGTACCCGCCGCCAGGGCAGCAGCCGGGAGTCCTGGAAGACGACCGACACCCGCTCCGGGGCGGACAGCTGCCCGCTGCCGCTGACCCCGTGGTCCAGGCCGGCGATCGCCCGCAGCAGCGTGGACTTGCCCGAGCCGCTGTGCCCGAGCAGCGCCGTGAACTGCCCGGCGGGCAGGTCGAGATCGACGCCGTCCAGGACCGTGCGGCCCGCGAAGGACCGGGTCAGGCCGCGCAACCGCACGGCCGGCCGGGTCAGTTGCTCAGTGTGCGGCGCCATGACAGCACCCTCCGTTCGACGAGCCGGACCGCGCTGTCGGAGACCAGGCCGAAGACGCCGTAGATCAGCAGGCCGACCAGGATGACGTCGCTCTGGCCGTAGTTCTGCGCCTGGAACATCAGATAGCCGAGCCCGGACGTGGCGTTGATCTGCTCCAGCACGACCAGGCCCAGCCAGGAGCCGGTCACGCCGAGCCGCAGCCCCACGAAGAAGCCGGGCAGCGCGCCCGGGATCACGACCTGGCGGACGAAGGTGAGCCGGGACAGGCCCTGCACCTCGGCGAGTTCGACGAAACGGCTGTCGATGCCGGACAGCGCGGCGTGCGTGTTCAGATAGACCGGGATGTAGACGACGATCGCGATGATGGCGATCTTGAAGGTCTCGCCGATGCCCAGCCAGAGGATGAACAGCGGGATCAGCCCGAGGGTCGGGATCGCCCGGTTGAGCTGCACCGTCCCGTCGATCAGCGCCTCCCCGGCCCGGCTGAGCCCGGCGGCGAGCGCGAGCAGCACCCCGGCCGTCAGGCCGATCGCGAAGCCGGAGCCGGCCCGCTTCAGAGAGGTCACGATGTCCGTGGGCAGGGTGCCGTCGGTCCACAGATGACCTGCGGTCCTCAGTACCGTCCAGGGTGCGGGGATCGCGCCGGGATCCAGGGTCCCGGCGGCCGAGGCGGCCGCCCACAGCGCGAGCACGGCCAGCGGGCCGGCCAGCCGGGCGGCGGGCAGCCGGCGGCCGGGGGAGAGGCGGCGGCGCCTGCGGACCTGGGGGAGTTCCCCTGCCTCCGGCGCCACGACGGCGGTCGTCGTGAGGGTGGTCATTTCCGGTACTCCTCGGGTACGGCCCGGGCGGCGATCGCCTCGAAGCGGTGGTCGAAGAGGGACGAGACGTCGAACTTCTGCACGAAGCCGCCCTCGGCGAGCAGGTCGGCGGTCTCCTGCTCCCACCGGATCGCCTCGTCCCAGCTCGGCGGGAACAGCGGCTTGTTCGCGAGCGCCGTGATGGACCTCGCCTGCTGAAGGCTGAGGTTCTGCGTCCTGACGTAGAACTCTTCGTTCCACATGTCCGGGTGCTCGTACGCCCAGACCTGGCCCTTGGCCCAGTGCGGGATGTAGGCGGCGATCGCGGCGGCCTTCGCCGGGTCGTTCAGCACGGACTGCGGCGCCCACAGCAGGCTGAGCAGGTCGACGACGTCGGTGGCGATGGTGCGGGCGCCCTTGGGGCCGTACTGCTTCAGATAGGCGGGCGCCTGGCTGATGCCGAGCGGGGCGATGTCGACCTGCCCGGACTGCAGCGCGGTCAGGAACTGGTTGCTGGTCAGCGGCACCAGCTTCACGTCGTCGTAGGACAGACCCGCCTTCTTCAGCGCCCGCAGCAGGACGACGCCCTGGGCCTGGCCCTGGGAGAAGGCGAGCTGCCTGCCCTTGAAGTCGGCGACCGTGCGGATGTCGCTGCCGGGCTTGGTGGCGAAGAGGTAGCTGGGCTTGCGGGTGATGTCGATCGCCACGATCTTCGCGGCGAACCCCTGGTAGTGCGCCTGGATCGGCGGGATCCCGGCGTTGGCCGCGAGGTCGAGGGACTTGGCGCGGAAGGCGTTGATGACATCGGGGCCCGCGCCGATGTTCAGCCAGTTCGAGACGGTGAACGGCAGCGCCGGCAGCCTCGCCAGCTTGAACTGGAGCTGCTGCTGGCCCAGGTAGGAGGCGATCTTCAGGCTGGTCCCGGCGGGGACGCGGTCGGCGAGCGGCCGGGTGGCGGCGGCCGCGGTGCCGGCGGCGGCCTGGCCGTCCGCGCAGCCGCTGAGACCGGTCACGGCGGCGGACGCGCCCAGCACGGAGGTGAGAAAGGCACGACGGTGCACGGGAGGACTCCCAGGAGAAAAAGACAGCGGGAATTGCGGGAAAGAAGGCCCGGAGAAGAAGAACTCACACAGCGGGAAACACGCGCTTCATGCGCGGCAATATGTCAGCAACAGACGGTGCGACAGCTGGTGAGAGGGCTCATGACCAGGATGTTCCCGGCCATGAGCAACCCCTGTCAACATTCGGAGTTTCTGAATTAAATAACCTCAGGCCAGGCGCCCAAAGGGTCCCGGAACAACGCGTCCAGCGCCACCGAACCGCCCGCCACCGCCAGCACGGAATCCGCCGGGAAACTCGTCGGGTGAACCTGCGCGGCGCGTTCCGTACCGACGGCCTCGCGCAGCGCCGCGAGGCAGTCGTCGAAATGGAGGACCCCCACCTCGGTCACCACGACCGCCTCCGGGTTCAGCACGTCCAGCAGCAGCGCGGCCGCCCGCCCCGTGGCCCGGGCCCGCTCCACCAGCAGTCGCCGCGCCACCGCGTCCCCGCCCGCCGCCGCGGCCACGACATGCATCGGGTTGGCCCAGCCGGCCACCCCGGCCGCCCGGGCCCGCCGGCACAGCGTCCGTTCGCTCAACTCGGCCTGCAGGCAGCCGGTACGGCCGCATCCGCACTGCTCGCCGCCGCCCGGCACCGGCAGATGGGCGATCGCCCCGGCCGCAGAGCGCGGACCGTGCAGCACCTCGTCGTGGGAGGCGAACGCCGCGTCGACCACGTTGCCCACGAACAGGTGCAGCACGCTGCCGGCCCCCCGGGCCCGCCCGAACAGCCGCTCGCCGTTCACCAACGCCCGCGCGTGAGAGTCCACCTGGACCGGCAGCCCCGTCCGCGCCCCGAGCGGTTCCCGCACCGGGACCTCCCGCCAGCCCAGCAGCTCGTGCTCCACGACGGTGCCCGTCTCCCGGTCCACCCAGCCGCCGACGGCCACCCCGACGCCCAGCGGCCGCCGCCCCGGCACCGCCGCGCACAGCGCCGCCAGCCCGTCGGCGGCCCGCCGGAGCACCCGGTGCGGTTCGGTCCCCTCGTGCTTCAGCTCCCGTCGGAGCACCACCCGCCCGCGCAGGTCCAGCAGCGCGAGCGTCGTGTACGGCACGGCGATGTGCACTCCGGCCACCAGGAGGTGCTCGGTGTCCACATCGACCGGCAGGTGCGGGCGCCCGACCCCGCCGGAGCGCCGCGGCGCGGTCGCCTCCCGCAGCAGACCCGCCCCGGCCAGCCGGGCGCAGTGGTCCGTCACCGACGCCGGGGACAGCCCGGTCAGCCGGGCGATGGTGCTGCGCGCGACCGGCCCGTGCTCCAGCACGGACCGCAGGACGACGCTCGCGTTCGTGCGGCGCCGGTCGCGGTCGGCGACCCGGGGGACCGGCGAGGCGGACAGGGCGGGGGGAGGTGCCGCGGTACGGGGCATGGCGATGCGCTTCCTCGGGAGAGGGGGCCGTCGGGTGTCCTCGTCAGGAGGCGCGCCGGAGCCACCGCTCCCGCCGCCTCACACCGCGCGGTGACACATGGCCGCGCCCACGCGCCGCAGGTCGACATGGCGACGCGACGAGAAGTACCGGGCCTGGGCAACCATGGCTGGAAGGGTAGGCCCTGACGGCGCGTTCCGGCCAGGGCACCCGGTCGCGTTTGGCGGGATCCCACAGGAGGATCCGGCCGGGCCGGGGTGAGGAAGACGTCACGGCCTGCGTGACCGGTGTCACGTCAGATGGGCTGTGCAGCCGTGTGTTGTCCGAAGCCCACCAAGCCGCCGTCCCGGCCTTTGTCGAGCGCTGATGGTGATCGGCTCGAGCACGCTGGGATAGCGTCACGGTGTCCCAAGCCGTCCCGACCTCCGCGGAGTCCCCATGAGCACCGCTGCCGCCACTCCCGCCCGTACCGGGCAGGTCCTCGCCGACCTGCTGCCGGCCTCCCGCGTCCGCGACGCGGCCCTCGTGCTCGGTGGCGCCGCGCTCACCGGCCTCGCGGCCCAGCTCTCCGTCCCGGTGCCCGGCTCCCCGGTCCCGGTGACCGGCCAGACCTTCGCCGCGCTGCTCGTCGGCACCTCGCTCGGCGCCGGCCGCGGCTTCCTCGCGCTCGCGCTGTACGCGCTGGCCGGCATGGCCGGCATGCCGTGGTTCGCCGGGGGCGCCTCGGGCGCGGGCATGCCCTCCTTCGGGTACGTCCTCGGCATGCTGCTCGCCTCCACCGTGGTCGGCGCGCTGGCCCGCCGCGGCGCCGACCGGAACGTCTGGCGCACGGCCGGCACGATGATCCTGGGCGAGGCGGTCATCTACGCCGTCGGCGTGCCCTACCTGGCGCTGGCCGCCCACATGTCCCTGACCCAGGCGATCGCGGCGGGTCTCACCCCGTTCCTGCTCGGCGACGCCCTGAAGGCGGCCCTGGCGATGGGCGTCCTGCCCACCGCCTGGAAGTTCGCCAACCGCACCTGACAGGCCACCCCTCCGGCCGGCTCCACAGCGGGCGGCACCGGATGGTCAGGCTCGCCGGCAGCGGGCCCTGCTGGGTCCGGCTCGGCATGAGCGAGCCCCGGTCGGCCCGGCTCCACACCAGCGGGCGCCGGTCCGGCCCGCTCCTCCTGCCGCTCCTCCCCGCCCGCTCCTCCTGCCGCTCCTCACCGCCCGCTCCTCCCCGCCCGCTCCTCCTCTAGCTCCGCAAGAGGCTCGCCGGGTCGTACACCGACCGCAGCACGGCGAGCCTCTTCGTCGTCTCCGCGTCGTGCAGGCCCCGCGTGCGGTCCCCGGCGCCGAAGGCGAAGTTCGCCGAGCGGCCGAGGGTGTGCGGGGCGAGCGCGGCGAAGGCCGGGTCGAGGACCGCGCGGGCGCGCTCACGCTCGCCGACGGACAACAGCCGTACCAGGAAACGCCCTTCGCGCCACGGGACGGCGTTCGGCGCGGGTGCGGCGAGCGCGCCGCCCAGGTGGTTGATCTGCACGACGCACATGGGCCCGCCGGCATCCGGACCCGTACGGGCGAGCACCTCGGCGGCCGCCGTCACGTCCAGCTCGCGCAGCACCGCGCTGTCCCCGTGGTAGGCGTGCGGAAAGTCGGGATCACTGTGGATGGTGTGGCTGTCGGCATACGGCATCACGCGCAGCGAGTCGGACAGCACCGGCCCGGCCTCCCGCAGCGGCGCGACGAGCCGGTCCCCGTCGTCGCCGGTGTACGCCACCCGCACCGACACGACGTACCGCCCGCGCAGATGCGGCGGCAGCGCCGGCAGATCCGGATACGGTACGGCGGCGAAGGACGAGGTCAGCGTGGACGGCACGGTCCGCGTCCACGCCTCGTACGCCCGCAGCACCGCCGCCGGGTCCACCTGGCGCCCGTCGAAGGCGAGCGCGCCGCCGTACAGGGTGCGTACGGGGACGAGGCCGATCTCCATCCCGGTGACGACGCCGAGGCCGTGACCGCCGCCGAGCAGACCGAAGTACAGCTCGTCGCCGGGCGTGACATGCCGCGCGACGCCGTCGCCGGTGACGACGTCGAGGGAGCGGACATGGTCGGCGGCGTACCCGAACTGCCGGGCCAGGATGCCCAGTCCACCGCCCAGGGTGTAGCCGACGACGCCGACGGACGGGGCGGAGCCGTTCAACGGGGCCAGTCCGTGCGGTGCGGCGGCCGCCACGACCTGTCGCCACCGCGTCCCCGCCTGCACGCGCGCACTGCGGGCTTCCGCGTCGACCTCCACCCGGTCCATCCGCGAGGTCGTGACCAGCAGCCCGCCCACCACGTCGCCGGGCAGACCGTGCCCGGTCGTCTGCACCCGCACCGGCAGGTTTCGGGCGGTGGCGTGCCGAACGGCCGCGACCACTTCGTCGGCGCCCGAGGCGGCGACGACGAGGTCCGGCCGTTGGCTGAATCCGGTCTGGAACCCGGCGACCTCCGCGTCGTAGGCGGGGTCGCCGGGCCTGAGGACGGGCAGCTGCGTCGGATCGGCGTCGAGGTCCGTGAAGTCCATGCGGCCATGCTGGCCGCATAACCTGACAGCTGCCGTCAGATTATCCGCGCGTGTCGGAGGAGACCGGCTCGGCCGCCTCGCTCGCGGCCGGCGCGGCCACGGCGCCGCGCCGGTCGCCCGCCACCTTCTGCTTGACGAAGGCGATGACGAGGACGACCGCCGCGACGCCCAGCGACAGCAGCACGGTCTCGCGGCCGTCGTGCTCGGTGTCGGTGAGCATGTAGCCCAGCACGAAGACGATCAGCGCGGCCGACGCCCAGGTCAGATACGGGTACAGCCACATCTTCACGACGAGCTTCTCCGGCGCCTCCGCCTGGATGATCTTCCGCATGCGCAGCTGCGAGAAGCAGATGGCGAGCCACACGAACAGCGCGACCGCACCGGAGGAGTTCAGCAGGAAGAGGAAGACGGTGTCCGGGAACTTGTAGTTGAAGAACACCGCGACGAACCCGAACGCCACCGACACGAGGATCGCGGTCTGCGGCACGCCCCGCGGGGTGGTCCGGGCGAACCCCTTCGGCGCGTCGCCGCGCTGGCCGAGCGAGAACGCCATGCGGGAGGCGGTGTACAGGCCCGAGTTGAGGCAGGACAGCACCGAGGTCAGCACGATGAAGTTCATGATCTGACCGGCGTGCGGGATGCCGAGGGAGTCCAGCGCGGCGACGTACGAGCCCTTCTCGGCGATCGCCTTGCTGTCCCAGGGCAGCAGGCAGACGACGACGAGGATCGACCCGAGGTAGAAGACGCCGATGCGCCAGATGATGCTGTTGGTCGACTTGGTGACGGCCCGCTGCGGGTCCTCCGACTCACCGGCCGCGAGGGTGGCGATCTCGCTGCCCATGAAGGAGAAGACGACGAGCAGCACACCGGTGAGGATCGCGCCGGGCCCGTTGGGCAGGAAGCCGCCGTGCGCGGTCAGGTTGGACACGCCCGCCTGGTCGCTGTGGGCGCCGGGCAGCACACCGAAGACGGCGAGTCCGCCGATCACGATGAAGGCGCCGATCGCGACGACCTTGATGCCGGCGAACCAGAACTCGAACTCGCCGTAGGAGCCGACGGAGACGAGGTTGGTGGCGGTGAGCACCACCATCACGATCAGGGCCCAGCCCCACTGGGGCACGGCCGGGATCCAGCCTTCGAGGATCTTGGCGCCGGCGGTCGCCTCGACCGCGAGCACCACGACCCAGAAGAACCAGTAGAGCCAGCCGATGGAGAACCCGGCCCAGGGGCCGAGCGCGCGGTCGGCGTGGGCGGAGAACGACCCGGAGGTCGGGTTGGCGGCCGACATCTCACCCAGCATGCGCATCACCAGCACCACGAGCGTGCCGACGAGCGCGTAGGAGAGGAGGATGCCGGGCCCGGCGGTGGCGATACCGGTGCTGGAGCCCACGAAGAGCCCGGCGCCGATGACACCGCCGATGGCGATCATCGAAAGGTGACGGTTCTTGAGTCCTGCCTGGAGCCCGGATCCGGGGTCGCCGGGGGCACCGGGGCTTTTCTGGCCGTGTCCGGCCTGCGTCATGGACGGCTGCGAGGTCATTGGGACGGAATTCCTTTGCGCCGTGTGATCTTGTTGTGATCCATCTCCCGTACGGAGCGGTGTACGAGCCGGACCAGTGAATCTGAGGTAACGGAATTCGGAAACCTTTGAATCCGGATCGTTACTTGAGGTTTTCCTGAGGTTCTGTAGTCTCGCCCCTACGCTCGGTGCACCCTTCCCGGGCCTCCACCCCGCCCTGCTGCCCACGCCCGCGCATGTCACACTCGTCCCATGCGCGTGTATCTCGGCTCGGACCATGCCGGCTTCGAACTCAAGAACCACCTCGTCGAATGGCTGAAGGCGGCGGGTCACGACCCCGTCGACTGCGGGCCGCACATCTACGACGCCCAGGACGACTACCCGCCCTTCTGCCTGCGCGCCGCCGAGCGCGCCGCGGCGGACCAGGACGCCCTCGGCATCGTGATCGGCGGCTCCGGCAACGGCGAGCAGATCGCCGCCAACAAGGTCAAGGGCGTGCGTGCGGCCCTCGCCTGGAGCGAGGAGACGGCGGCGCTCGGCCGCCAGCACAACAACGCCAACGTGGTCGCGGTCGGCGCCCGCATGCACACGCAGGAGGAGGCGACGAAGTTCGTCGAGACCTTCCTGAACACCCCGTTCTCCGGCGACGAGCGCCACATCCGCCGCATCGACATGCTGTCGTCCTACGAGACGACGGGTGACCTGCCGCCGATCCCGGCGCACCACCCGCAGCAGTAGTCGCACGCGGGGCTGCGTGCCGGACCCGGCCCGGTCCGGCGCGCACCCCAGCGGACGGTCACGAGAGGAGACGGCAACCGTGCCAGAGGGGCACACGATCCACCGGCTGGCGCAGGACTACGCCGCCCGCTTCCTGGGCACGGCGCCCCGCGTCACCAGCCCCCAGGGCAAGTTCTCCGACGCCGCCGACCTCCTCACCGGCTCCGTCCTGACCGCCACCGAGGCCCACGGCAAGCACCTCTTCCTGCGCTTCCGCGACAGTGAGCACGTGCACATCCACCTCGGTCTCTTCGGCAAGGTGACCTTCGGGGACGCCCCCGCGCCGCCGCCCACCGACACCGTCCGCCTGCGCCTCGCGAACGACACCGCCTACGTCGACCTGCGCGGCCCGACGACCTGCGCACTGATCACGGACGCCGAGAAGCAGGCCGTGCACGCCCGCCTCGGCCCCGACCCGCTGCGCGACGACGCCGACCCCGACGCGGCGTACCGCAGGATCTCGCGCAGCCGCACCACCGTCGCCGCCCTGCTCATGGACCAGAAGGTCATCGCCGGCGTCGGCAACGTCTACCGCGCCGAGGTCCTCTTCCGGCACGGCATCGACCCCTACCGTCAGGGCCGGGACATCACCCCCGCCCAGTGGCGGGCGATCTGGACCGATCTCGTCGCGCTGATGCGCGAGGGCGTCCGCCACAACCGCATCGACACGGTCCGCCCCGAGCACACGCCCGAGGCGATGGGCCGCCCGCCCCGCGTCGACGACCACGGCGGCGAGGTCTACGTCTACCGCCGCGCACCGCAGCCCTGCCACCTGTGCGGCACCGAGATCCGCACCGCCGGCCTCGCCGCCCGCAACCTCTTCTGGTGCCCCACCTGCCAGAAACCCTGACAGCGGCCCGGGACCCACTTCTCCGGCCCGGCCGGCGGGACCGCTAGAACCCGTGCGGCAGCCACGGCGCCACCGCCGAGCCGAACGCCACCGACGCCTCCGTCAGCGCCCCGCCCCGCAGCTCCCGCACCCGCCCGGCCGCCGCCAGCGCCGTGAGCGGCACGCCCCCGAGATACGCCGCCCCCAACTCGCGCACGGACAGAGCGAGATCGGCCGGGTCGGTGGTCCGCTCGCAGGACGCGCCCTTCGCGTCGCCGCTCAGCCGCCAACGCCCCTCGTTCCACGGGCAGAAGGGGTCCGACACCTCCAGCACCACATCCACCGGCGCCTGATACGTCCGCGCGGCCAGCGCCGCCCCGACGTCCACGAGACGCACGTAGTACTGGTCCCGCATGCGCAGCACACAGCGCCGGATGTCCGACACCTGGTACTGCCAGGCCTCGTCCACCGGCCGCCCCCGCACCACCAGCGTCGACGTCAGGTCGATGTCGTACAGGAACCGCCACAGCGCGGCCTGTGCCGCCGGATGAAGCCCGTACAGCTCCGTCAGGATCACCGTGCCGTCGTGCCCGCCCGGTCCCCAGGCCGGCTTGACCCGGAACCGCGCGAACCCCACGACCTCGCCGCCGTGTTCGGCGAGCACGCACTGCAACGGCGACGCCCCGTCCCGCTCGCTCTCCGGGTCCAGCAGCCCGACCCGCTCCCAGCCCGGCCGGTGCCGCGCCAGCATCCCCGGCCGCCCGGGCACCAGCCGGGCGTACACCGCCTCGCACTCCCGCACGGCGTCGCCCGGCTCGGCGTACCGCAGCCGTACGTCGTCCGTGCCCTGCGGCACGGCCAGCGACACCCGCGCGGTGTCGATCTCGGCGCCGAGCTGGTGGCTCGCGGCGCCGTACCCGAAGCGGCCGTAGATCGAGGGCTCGGACGCGGTGAGCACCGCCAGCGGCTCCCCCCGCAGCCGTACGTCGTCCAGCTGGCGCCGCATCATCGCCGTCAGCAGCCCGCGCCGCCGGTGCGTGGCGGCCACGCCCACCATGGTGACGCCCGCCGCGGGCACCGCCGCCCCGCCCGGCACGGTCAGCAGGAAGGAGAACGCCCCGGCCGTCCCCACCACCGCGTCCCCGTCCCACGCGGCGAGGGAGCGGTCGAACTCGGTGAGGTCCCGCCACAGCGCGCGCTCCTCCTCCGACTCCGCCACCCCGCCGAAGGCGCGCAGCAGGGTGCCGTACCACTGCTCGAAGTCCTCCGGCCGCAGCACCCGCAGCTCGGCCCCGGTACCCGTCGCGTCGCTCGCCTCAGTCGCCATGAACCATGCCTATCAGGGCCGCACCGGGACCAGCGAGGGAATTTCTCCCTCCCGCCCGCACACCCGGCCCGCGTGCCGTTCACTGAGAACCCCCTGAGAAAAGGGGCCTCGGACGGGGGACAAGTGGGACCTCCCGTGCCAAGCGCCCGGCCCGATGGATAGGGTCACCGACCAATGGCAGTACGACGAGGTCGGCGCACGGCGGCCGAGACGCTCACGGCCCGGTGGAAGATGCAGTGGCACCGGGTCCGCGTCGGCGTGCGCCGCGCCGCCGTCGACTACTTCCGCGGGGACGGCTCGGACTGGATCGCGCTGGCCGGCCTCTTCCTCACCATCCCGCTCATCGCCGCGCTCACCCTCGCCAACTCCGTGTGGTTCTCGCCGGCCGCGCTGGTCCTGCCGATCGTCGTCGGCGGCCTGGTGCTGCGCCCGGCGAGCCTGCTCGGCCTGTACGCGGCGGCGGCGACCGCCCTGATCGTGGAGTCGGTGTGGCTCGGCCCGTACACCGAGGGCCCGAGCCGGGTCACGCCCGGGGTGGTGCTGGTGGTCGCCGCCTGCGGCTTCGTCGGACTGCTGATCGCCCAGTTCCGCAGCCGGGTCGGCGTGCCCTGGCGGCGCGGCGGCACGATGCTGTTCGACCTGCGTGAACGCATCCGGGTGCAGAGCAAGCTGCCGGCGCTGCCGCGCGGCTGGCACCAGGAGATGGCGCTGCGCCCGGCCGGCGGGCAGTCCTTCTCCGGCGACTTCGTGGTCGCGGCCCGCACCAACGGGGGCCGCACCCTGGAGGTCGTCCTCACCGACGTCTCCGGCAAGGGCATGGACGCCGGCTCGCGCGCCCTGCTGCTGTCCGGCGCGTTCGGCGGGCTGCTGGGCTCCCTGCCGCCGCACGCCTTCCTCCCGGCCGCCAACGGCTATCTGCTGCGCCAGGACTGGGACGAGGGCTTCGCCACCTCCATCCACCTCGTCCTCGACCTGGACTCCGGCGACTACGAGCTGTACTCCGCGGGCCACCCGCCGGGCCTCCAGCTCAGCGCGGGCAGCGGCCGCTGGGAGGAGAAGGCCGCCGAGGGCCCCCTGCTGGGCGTCTACGACGGCGCCCAGTTCGACCCGGTGAAGGGCTCGCTGCGCCCCGGTGACGTCCTGATGCTGTTCACCGACGGCCTGGTGGAGACCTCCGACCGGGACATCGTCGAGGGCATCGACCGGCTCACCGGTGAGGCCGACCGCTATGTCGCCGCCGGCTTCCAGGGCGCCGCCTGGCATCTGATCGAGGCGGTCGCCAAGGACGTCAACGACGACCGGGCCCTGCTGCTGATCTGCCGCGAGGGCCCGACCGCGTCCTTTGTCCACTGACCGCACTGGGGGCCCCATGCTCACCCTGACGGAAGTCGAGGCCCTCGCCCGCGCCGCCCATGCCGCCCAGACCGACAAGGCGGGACGGCCCTACACCGAGCACCTGCACGCGGTCGCCGAGGGCGTACGCGCGCGTGGCGGCGACGCCGAGCAGATCGCGGCGGCCTGGCTGCACGACGCCGTCGAGGACGACGCGCTGAGCGAGCAGTGGCTGTCCGGGGCCGCGCTGAGCGGTCGTACGAAGGACATCGTGCGGGCCGTGACCAAGCGGGCGGGGGAGTCCCCGCAGGAGTACGCCGGGCGCATCCTCGCCACCGACGGCGCGCTGCTGGTCAAGGAGGCCGACCTGGCGCACAACGCCGACCCCTCCCGCCTCGCCGCCCTGGACCCGGCGACCCGCGCCCGCCTGACCGAGAAGTACGCCCGCATGCGCGCCCTGCTGGGACTGCCGGAGCCGGCCCGTGCGGCGCCCGGAGTGGAACAGCCGTAACCGCCCCGGGCCTTCTCCCGGCCGGTGATGCCCGGTTGTCCGTGCTGCCCGGATGTCCGTACGGCCCCGATGTCCGTACTGTCCGGACTGCCCGTGTTGCGGGGACCGCCCGGACTGCCCGGGCCGGGCTAGGCGTTCACCGGCTCGCGGGCCGCGGGCGTGGTGTGTTCGCGGGCGCGGGCCTGCGCGGCCGGGTCCGGCCGGAACGCCCACGCCATCCTCGGCTCGGTCACGCATCGCAGGGCCCGCCGCACCGGCGGGGTGCACAGCAGGGTGACGGCGGCGGCCGCGAGCACGGTCACCGCGACGGCGCCGAGCGGACGGTGCACCCAGGGCGCGTCGAACCAGCCGCGGTACTCGGCGAACTTCACCAGGAAGCCGTGCAGCAGATAGCCCGTGATGGTGCCCGCGCCGAGCGCCGTGCACCACAGGCGGCGGCCCGGCACCCAGGCGAGGAAGCACGCCGTCAGCACCAGCGCGCAGCCGATCGACGCCAGCGTCATCACCGGCCCGCACCACCAGGGCGCCCCGAGGTCCTGCGCGGCCGACTGCCGGTAGAACCAGCCGCCGTTCATCCGCGGCACCGACCACCAGGCGACCGCGAGCGCCGCAGCGCCGACCGGCACCGCCGCGATCCGCACCGAGCGGCGCCGCACCAGCTGGAAGTGCTCGGGCCTCAGGCACAGGCCGAGCACGAAGTACGGCAGGAACTGCAGCACGCGCTGGAGGTCGAAGTCCGTGCCGATGCTGGGGCTCACGCTCGCCAGCACGGCCACGGCGACGGCCGGCAGCAGCGGCCGGCGCAGCACCTTCCACAGCGGCGTGGTGAGCCGCCAGATGAACAGGGCGGCGAGGAACCACATCAGATAGCTGGGGTCGAGCAGACTGATCTCGGTGTCCGGCCGGTCCGCGACGTCCTTGAACAGCTCGTAGGCGGTCTCGAAGACGACGTACGGCACGAGGACACCGGTGACCAGACGCCTCACCTTCTGCGGGCTCAGGTCGAAACTCCGCGAGAAGTAGCCGGAGATGACGACGAACGCCGGCATGTGGAAGGTGTACACGACCCGGTACGCGCTCTCCACCGCGCGGCTGTCGTCCATCATCTGCGCCCAGGTGTGCCCGATCGCGACGAGCACGATGGCCAGGTATTTGGCGTTGTCGAAGAAGGCGTCGCGCTGCTTGACCATTCGAGGCACCCTAACGCGGTTGCCGCGCCACACCAACGGCCCGATATGTCCTGGATAATGCCCACCAAAACAACCCATATGGGCAGGCAGTGCACGGCTGTTCGCGCCCTCCCCGGTCCGGCGGACGGTGTGTCACGCGCCGCACCGGGTAGCGCGGTTGGTGGCACGATGGTTCCCGACGGGGGTGTGCGGGGTAACACCCCCGGGCCGGGGAAGCGGACCGACCGAGGGTGTGATCTGTTGTGGCCATTTCACTGTCTGTGGTGCTGTTGTTGGCGGTGATCCTGGTGGTGCTGGTCCGCGGAGGCTCGATCAAGGCCGGCCCCGCCATCGTCGCCATCCTCTTCGGCTTCTTCCTCGCCTCCACGGGGATGGCCCCCTCGATCAACCGCTTCCTGAACTCGATAGCGGAAACGATCAACTCGATCAGCTTCTGAGGGGGCGGCCCGCCCGGGTCGCCGGGCAAGTGTCTTGACGTCGAGATACTTCCTGGGCAGGCTGACCGGATGACCGACACCGCCACCGGCTTCCCGGACATCCCGCCGACCACCCTCGCCGACCTCGTCGGCCGCGCACAGGTCATGGACATCGGCGTACGGCCCCTGTGGTCGCCGATGCCGCGCCTCGCCGGTCCGGCGTTCACCGTGCGGTGCCGCCCCGGCGACAACCTCATGCTGCACGCCGCGATCCACCGCGCCCCGCCCGGCTCGGTCGTCGTCGTGGAGTCCGGAGACCTCGACCACGCCCTGGCCGGCGGCAACGTCTGCGCGGTCGCCCAGCGCCGGGGCATCGCCGGTTTCGTCCTCGACGGCGTCATCCGCGACGTGGCCGAGGCGCGGCAGCTCGGCTTCCCCGTCCTCGCCCGCGGAGTCATCCCGGTCCCCGGCACCAAGAAGGCCGTCGAGCCGCTGAACGTGCCGGTGCGCTGCGGCGGCGTCCAGGTGCACCCCGGTGACGTCGTCGTCGCCGACGAGGAGGGTGTCGTGGTCGTCCCCGGCGCACGCCGGGAAGAGGTGTTGCGGGCCGCACGCGCCCGGCTGGCCGAGGAGGCCGAGCAGTCCCTGGACGCCTGGCAGGAGGCCCACCGCGCCCGCATCGACAAGATCCTCGCCGAGCACGGCCACCAGGACCGACCGGCCACGGGGACGACTCGGGCCCCGGACGACTCAGGCCCAGGTGAGCGGGGAAACCCCGCCTGACCTGGGCCTGAGTGCTACAGAGCGGGCGACGGGAATCGAACCCGCGTAGCCAGTTTGGAAGACTGGGGCTCTACCATTGAGCTACGCCCGCACACAGCGCGCCGCGAGCCAGTGGGTCCGCGGCACTGCAAGGCATCGTAGCGGGTCGGCACCCCTCGCCGCACACCCCCCGCGACGTGCGCGGCCCTCCGGCGCGGCGCGGCGCACGCCCCCGTCGATGCGGCGGCCGTACTGCCTGCGGGCATGTACCCTACGTGTCGCACCAGACGGGGTGTGGCGCAGCTTGGTAGCGCGTCCGCTTTGGGAGCGGAAGGCCGTGGGTTCAAATCCCGCCACCCCGACCACCAGCAGAACCCCCGGGGCGATCACCTGCTCCGATCGGCCGCCCGGGAATCTGCCGATCACCCGGGGACGACGCGGGTGATCGCCTTTTGGGCCGTTCAGCGGCTGCGGTTACTATGCAAGCTGCGCGCCCGTGTGCCTCACACCGAAGTCCTCCCGGGCGGCGAAATCCGCCGGAGTCGTTCTGGCCCCGGTAGAAACCGAGAAGTCAGCCACAAGGAGACCGAACCGTGAAGAGCGCCGTGGAGACCCTGAACCCGACCCGGGTTCGGCTCACTGTCGAGGTGCCCTTCGAGGAGCTCAAGGACAGCCTCGACGCGGCGTACAAGAAGATCAACCAGCAGGTCACGGTGAAGGGCTTCCGCAAGGGCAAGATCCCGGCCCGGGTCATCGACCAGCGGTTCGGTCGCGGCGCCGTGCTGGAGGAGGCCGTCAACGACGCGCTTCCGAAGTTCTACACGGAGGCGGTCAACGAGGCCGAGCTCTCCGTGCTGGGCCAGCCCGAGGTCGACATCACCGAGCTGAAGGACGGCGAGACGCTGAACTTCACCGCCGAGGTCGACATCCGTCCCGCCCTGGAGCTCCCCGAGGACTTCTCGTCCATCGAGGTCGAGGTCGACGCCGTCGAGGTGACCGACGAGGACGTCGAGAAGTCCGTGGAGCAGCTGCGTGAGCGCTTCGCCTCCACCACCCCGGTGGAGCGCGCCGCCGAGGACGGCGACGTCGTGACCGTCGACCTGGAGGCCAAGGTCGACGGCGAGGTCCTCGAGGACGGCGTCGCCAACGGCGTCTCCTACACCATCGGCTCCGGCGAGCTGCTCGACGGCATCGACGACGCCGTCAAGGGCCTGTCCGCGGGCGAGGAGGCCACCTTCACCTCCGAGCTGAAGGGCGGCTCCGCGGCCGGCAAGGAGGCCGAGGTCACCGTCAAGGTCACCCAGGTCGCCAAGCGCGAACTGCCCGAGCTGGACGACGACTTCGCGCAGCTCGCCTCCGAGTTCGACACGCTGGAGGAGCTGAAGGCGGACAGCCGCAAGCGCCTCGCCGACATGAAGCAGTTCGACCAGGCCACGCAGGCCCAGGAGCGCGTCCTGGACAAGCTGCTGGAGCTCGTCGAGGTGCCGGTCCCCGAGAAGCTCCTCGAGGACGAGGTCAACACCCGTAAGCACAACCTCGAGCACCACCAGCTCGGCCAGATGGGCCTGACCCTCGACAAGTACCTGGAGATCCAGGGCAAGACCGCCGAGGAGTTCGACGCCGAGACCCGCGAGGCCGCGGTCAAGGGCATCAAGACCCAGTTCGTGCTCGACGAGCTCACCAAGCGGGAGAAGCTCAACGTCAACCAGGAGGAGCTCACCGAGCACCTCATGCGCCGTGCCGCCTCCTCCGGCATGTCCCCCGACCAGTTCGCCCAGGCCGTCGTCGAGGGCGGCCAGGTTCCGCTGCTGGTCGGCGAGGTCGCCCGCGGCAAGGCCCTGGCCCTGGTCGTCGAGGCCGCCACGGTGAAGGACACCAACGGCGAGGTCATCGACCTGGACGACGAGGAGGACGAGGCCGCCGAGGCCGAGACCACCGACGCCGCCGCCGAGGAGAAGACCGAGGGCTGACCAGCCCCGCGGCGCCTCTGACGCACGCATGAACGGGCCCCCGGGGATCTTCCCGGGGGCCCGTCCGCATCCCGGGCGCGGTGGCCGACGCCAAGGGGCGCGGGGAACCGCGCGACCAGCCACGGACGGCCCGCGCCCCGACGACAGCCCTCGCCACCTCCTGCGAACCGCACTCCCGGGGACGCGGAGCGCTACGCCCCCGGCGAACACTCCCATTCCCGGGATTCCCCGAAGGGACCCGCGCGTTAGGGTCCATGAATACGAGGGCAGTGGAGTCCCCGAACGGCTCCAAGCCCCGCAGGGAAACGTGAGACGGCCCGGCGCCGTCGTAAGACGAGCAGGTGGATACGTGACGAATCTGATGCCCTCAGCCGCCGGCGAGCCTTCCATCGGTGGTGGCCTCGGCGACCAGGTCTACAACCGGCTGCTCAACGAGCGGATCATCTTCCTCGGCCAGCCGGTCGACGACGACATCGCGAACAAGATCACCGCACAGCTGCTGCTCCTTGCCGCCGACCCGGACAAGGACATCTACCTGTACATCAACAGCCCCGGCGGTTCGATCACGGCCGGCATGGCGATCTACGACACCATGCAGTTCATCAAGAACGACGTGGTGACCATCGCCATGGGCCTCGCGGCCTCGATGGGCCAGTTCCTGCTCAGCGCCGGCACGCCCGGCAAGCGCTTCGCGCTGCCGAACGCCGAGATCCTGATCCACCAGCCCTCGGCCGGTCTGGCCGGGTCCGCGTCGGACATCAAGATCCACGCCGAGCGGCTGCTGCACACCAAGAAGCGCATGGCCGAGCTCACGTCGCTGCACACCGGCCAGTCGGTCGAGCAGATCACCCGTGACTCGGACCGTGACCGCTGGTTCGACGCCTACGAGGCCAAGGAGTACGGCCTCATCGACGACGTGATCCCGACGGCCGCCGGCATGCCGGGCGGCGGCGGTACCGGGGCGGCGTAACGGGCCCCACAGGCCCGTACAACGCCCGTACGGCGCCGGGTGGCCCCCCAGGTCCCACCGGCCCCCACGTCCGCCTCAGCCACCGCCCCAGCCCTTTTCAGGAGACACCGTGAACGACTTCCCCGGCAGCGGCCTCTACGACCGTGCGCGAGCCGAGTACACCGGCCCCACGGCCGAGTCCCGTTATGTCATCCCGCGCTTCGTCGAGCGCACCTCGCAGGGCATCCGCGAGTACGACCCGTACGCGAAGCTCTTCGAGGAGCGCGTGATCTTCCTGGGCGTCCAGATCGACGACGCCTCCGCCAACGACGTCATGGCGCAGCTGCTGTGCCTGGAGTCGATGGACCCCGACCGGGACATCTCGGTCTACATCAACAGCCCCGGCGGTTCCTTCACGGCGCTCACGGCGATCTACGACACGATGCAGTTCGTCAAGCCCGACATCCAGACGGTCTGCATGGGCCAGGCGGCCTCCGCCGCCGCCGTCCTGCTGGCCGCCGGTACGCCGGGCAAGCGCATGGCGCTGCCGAACGCGCGCGTGCTGATCCACCAGCCCTACAGCGAGACCGGCCGCGGCCAGGTCTCCGACCTGGAGATCGCCGCGAACGAGATCCTGCGGATGCGTTCGCAGCTGGAGGAGATGCTGGCCAAGCACTCCACCACGCCGATCGAGAAGATCCGCGAGGACATCGAGCGCGACAAGATCCTCACGGCCGAGGACGCGCTCTCGTACGGCCTGATCGACCAGATCATCTCCACCCGGAAGATGAACAACGCGGCGGTCCGCTGACCCGCAGAGGTCACCGGACCTGTATCGTCTGCCGCCCCTTGGCACGCCACGCGCACGGTTCCCGTGGAAGTGAACCGTGCCAAGGGGGGCCCGAACGGGGGGCCCGGCAAGGTACCGTCGGACATAAGGCAGCACCAGGAGCCACTGGACGTTGACGTCCAGGCGACTCCCAGGCGAAGGGGAAGCACACCGTGGCACGCATCGGTGACGGCGGCGATCTGCTCAAGTGCTCGTTCTGCGGCAAGAGCCAGAAGCAGGTCAAGAAGCTCATCGCAGGCCCCGGTGTGTACATCTGCGACGAGTGCATCGATCTCTGCAACGAGATCATCGAGGAGGAGCTCGCCGAGACCAGCGAGGTGCGCTGGGAGGAGCTCCCCAAGCCCCGCGAGATCTACGAGTTCCTCGAGGGGTACGTGGTCGGCCAGGAGGCGGCGAAGAAGGCCCTCTCCGTCGCGGTGTACAACCACTACAAGCGGGTCCAGGCCGGCGAGAACGGCGGCAGCCGCGAGGACGCCATCGAACTGGCCAAGTCCAACATCCTGCTGCTGGGCCCCACGGGTTCCGGCAAGACGCTGCTCGCGCAGACGCTGGCCCGCATGCTGAACGTCCCGTTCGCGATCGCCGACGCGACCGCGCTGACGGAGGCGGGCTATGTCGGCGAGGACGTCGAGAACATCCTGCTCAAGCTGATCCAGGCGGCCGACTACGACGTCAAGAAGGCCGAGACCGGGATCATCTACATCGACGAGATCGACAAGGTCGCCCGGAAGAGCGAAAACCCGTCGATCACGCGTGACGTCTCCGGCGAGGGCGTGCAGCAGGCCCTGCTGAAGATCCTCGAGGGCACCACGGCCTCGGTCCCGCCGCAGGGCGGCCGCAAGCACCCGCACCAGGAGTTCATCCAGATCGACACGACGAACGTCCTGTTCATCGTGGGCGGTGCCTTCGCGGGCCTGGAGAAGATCATCGAGTCCCGGGCCGGCGCCAAGGGCATCGGCTTCGGCGCGACGATCCGCTCCAAGCGCGAGCTGGAGTCCAAGGACCAGTTCGAGGACGTCATGCCCGAGGACCTGGTCAAGTTCGGCATGATCCCGGAGTTCATCGGCCGTCTGCCGGTGATCACCTCAGTCCACAACCTCGACCGCGAAGCGCTCCTGAAGATCCTGGTCGAGCCGCGCAACGCGCTGGTGAAGCAGTACCAGCGCCTCTTCGAACTCGACGGCGTCGAGCTCGACTTCGAGCGCGAGGCGCTGGAGGCCATCGCCGACCAGGCCATCCTCCGCCAGACCGGCGCCCGCGGTCTGCGCGCCATCATGGAGGAGGTCCTGATGTCGGTGATGTACGAGGTCCCGTCCCGCAAGGACGTGGCCCGCGTCGTCATCACCGCCGACGTCGTCCACTCCAACGTCAACCCGACCCTCATCCCCAGGGACGCCCGAGGCCGCGGCCCGGGCGAACAGAAGTCGGCGTAGCCGCAAGGCATGCAGGAAGGGGCCCCGGTCGACCGACCGGGGCCCCTTCGCCGTACGCGGCGCCTCGTGGGCGTCAGGCCTTGATGCGGACCTCGCTGCGCAGCTTTGTGGTGATGTCGATCGCGGCGTCCTTGGTGATGCTCTTGGTGTTGTCACCGGGGGAGACCATGGCGACCGTGCTGTAGTCGGCCCACACGCAGAACCAGTCCGTGGACTGCTTCTTGGTCAGCGAGTTGGTGCTCTGGGTCGACTGGCACTTCATGACCGCGCCGTCGAGGGCGGCCTCTTCCGGCTGGCCGATCAGCTTCGCGTCGGACGCCGTGCCCGAGCTGCTCGCCGCGTTCTTCGTGAACTGCTGCTGGATGACGGCGAAGTACTTGTCGAGCGTCGTCGCGGGATCCTTGATCTGGCCGTAGCCGCCCACCATCGTGACGCCGCGAGCGGTCAGCAGCTCGGCCGTCGAGGGCAGCTTGTCGGGGTCCGGGTGCTCGGGGTCGTAGTCCCCGAAGTCGGCCGTCGACCACTGCCCGATGACGGCCTTGCCGTTGGTGACACCGCTGGACGCGAGGTACTCCACGGTCTTGGAGTCGGTGCTCTCGCCGCCCTTGCCGACCCGCTTGTACTCGGTCAGCGCGGTCGCCGGCGTCGTCAGCTTGTGCGGGCCGTCGTCGCTCAGGCCCCCGCCACCGCCCCCCGCCAGGACGAAGTAGCCGCCCACCGCCAGGGCCGCGACGACCGCGACCGTGCCGATGATCAGGCCCGTCTTCTTCTTGCCGCCGCCGGCCGCCGGGGGCTGCGGCATGGTGCCGTACGGCGGCTGCTGGCCGTAGGGGGCGGGCTGGCCGTACGGGGCCGGCTGGGGCGGCACACCCTGCTGCGGGTAGCCGTAGCCCGGCTGCGGGGCCGGCGGCTGCTGGGGGTAGCCGTAACCGGGCTGCGGAGCCTGCGGCTGCTGGCCGTACGGGCCGGGCTGGCCGTAGGGACCCGGCTGACCGTACGGCCCGGGCTGCTGCGGCTGCCCGCCGTACGGGCCCGGCTGGTTGTAGCTCATGACGGGGTTCCCCTCCAGATGCTTATGCGTATCCGACATCCTGGCCGAGCCCCCCGCACGGCACCCCACCGGGGTACGGACCGTTACAGAAGAATCGCGTTTCGGGACAGGCCCGTGACGCCTCTAAACTGAGCGCCGTGACCGACAACGCTCAGCAGCAGCCACCAGCGCCCACCACCGAACTGCCGACCCAGTACGCGCCGGCCGATGTAGAGGGGCCGCTGTACGAGCGCTGGGTAGAGCGCGGTTACTTCGAGGCGGACGCGGCGAGCGACAAGCCGCCGTACACGATCGTCATCCCGCCGCCGAACGTCACCGGCAGCCTGCACCTGGGCCACGCCTTCGAGCACACGCTCATCGACGCCCTGACCCGCCGCAAGCGGATGCAGGGCTACGAGACGCTGTGGCAGCCCGGCATGGACCACGCCGGCATCGCCACCCAGAACGTCGTCGAGCGCGAGCTGGCCAAGGAGGGCAAGTCCCGCCACGACCTCGGCCGTGAGGCCTTCGTCGAGCGCGTCTGGCAGTGGAAGGGCGAGTCCGGCGGCCAGATCAGCGGCCAGATGCGCCGCCTCGGCGACGGCGTCGCCTGGTCCCGCGAGCGCTTCACCATGGACGAGGGCCTCTCCCAGGCCGTCCAGACCATCTTCAAGAAGCTCTACGACGACGAGCTGATCTACCGCGCCGAGCGCATCATCAACTGGTGCCCGCGCTGCCTGACCGCGATCTCCGACATCGAGGTCGAGTACCAGGACGACGACGGCGAGCTCGTCTCCATCAAGTACGGCGACGGTGACGACGCGATCGTCGTCGCCACCACCCGCGCGGAGACCATGCTCGGCGACACCGCCGTCGCCGTCCACCCCGAGGACGAGCGCTACAAGCACCTCGTGGGGCGCGAGATCGAGCTGCCGCTCACCGGCCGCCGTATCCCCGTCGTCGCCGACGAGCACGTCGACCCCGAGTTCGGCACCGGCGCCGTCAAGGTCACCCCCGCGCACGACCCGAACGACTTCGAGATCGGCCAGCGCCACGACCTCCCGGCGATCGCGATCATGGACGAGCACGCCGTGATCACCGCCCACGGCCCCTTCCAGGGCCTGGACCGCCTCGAGGCCCGCTCCGCCATCGTCGCCGCGCTGCGCGCCGAGGGCCGGATCGTCGCCGAGAAGCGCCCCTACGTCCACTCCGTCGGCCACTGCTCGCGCTGCAAGACCACCATCGAGCCGCGCCTGTCCATGCAGTGGTGGGTCAAGGTCGGCCCGCTCGCCAAGGCCGCCGGTGACGCGGTCCGCGAGGGCAAGGTCAAGATCCACCCGCAGGAGATGGAGAAGCGGTACTTCGACTGGGTCGACAACCTCCACGACTGGTGCATCTCGCGCCAGCTGTGGTGGGGCCACCGCATCCCGGTCTGGTACGGCCCCGACGGCGAGGTCGTCTGCGTCGGCCCCGACGAGCAGCCGCCCGCCGGCGAGGGCTGGCACCAGGAGACCGACGTCCTCGACACCTGGTTCTCCTCCGGCCTGTGGCCGTTCTCCACGCTCGGCTGGCCCGAGCAGACCGAGTCGCTCGCGAAGTTCTACCCGAACTCCGTCCTGGTCACCGGCTACGACATCCTCTTCTTCTGGGTCGCCCGGATGATGATGTTCGGCCTGTACGCGATGGACGGCACCCCGCCGTTCCACACCATCGCCCTGCACGGCATGGTCCGCGACCAGTTCGGCAAGAAGATGTCGAAGTCCTTCGGCAACGCGGTCAACCCGCTGGACTGGATGGACAAGTACGGCTCGGACGCCCTGCGCTTCACCCTGGCGCGCGGCGCCAACCCGGGCGTCGACGTGCCGATCGGCGAGGACTGGGTCCAGGGCTCGCGCAACTTCGCCAACAAGATCTGGAACGCCACCCGCTTCGCGCTGATGAACGGCGCGACCGTGGACGGCCCCCTGCCGGACGCGTCGACGATGTCGCCGACCGACCGGTGGATCCTCTCCCGCCTGAACTCGGTCGTCGCCGAGGTGGACGCCTACTACGACGACTACCAGTTCGCGAAGCTGTCCGACACCCTGTTCCACTTCGCGTGGGACGAGGTCTTCGACTGGTACGTCGAGCTGTCGAAGACGACGTTCATGGCGGGCGGCGAGGCGGCCGAGGTCAGCAAGCGCGTCCTGGGCGAGGTCCTCGACGTCACCCTGAAGCTGCTGCACCCGGTGGTCCCGTTCGTCACGGAGACCCTGTGGACGACGCTGACCGGCGGCGAGTCGGTGGTCATCGCCGAGTGGCCGACCGACAGCGGCTTCCGCGACGCCGGCGCCGAGCGGGAGATCGAGACCCTCCAGCAGGTCATCACCGAGGTCCGCCGCTTCCGCGCCGACCAGGGCCTGCAGCCCGGCCAGCGCGTCCCGGCCCGCCTCGGCCTCGACGGCTCGCCGCTCGGGGCGCACGAGGCCGCCATCCGCCAGCTGCTGCGCCTGCAGCCGGAGGGCGAGGACTTCACCGCCACGGCGACCCTGCCGGTCGCGGGCGTGGAGGTCGCGCTCGACCTGTCCGGCGCGATCGACGTGGCGGCGGAGCGCAAGCGCCTGGCGAAGGACCTGGCGGCGGCCGAGAAGGAGAAGGCCCAGGCCACGGCCAAGCTCGGCAACGAGGCGTTCCTGGCCAAGGCCCCGGACAACGTGGTGGACAAGATCCGCGGCCGCCTGGCCAAGGCGGAGGAGGACATCACCCGGATCCAGGCCCAGCTGGACAGGCTGCCGCAGGCGTGAGTCGTTCTGCGTGAGGAAGGCCCCCGGAGCTGCGAAGCACGGGGGGCCTTCGCCCACCTCCAGGGGCGCGGGGAACTGCGCGATCAACCACAACGCACCCGCACCCGCGAGAAAAGACCAGCCACCCCCCTCAGCAGGCGCTCCAAGCCCCCGCACCCTTTGTCAGCACCCGTCCGTAGACTGACCCCGTGAGCGAGAACCCCGGCAACGACCAGCCCGACCCCCTCGACGACTTCGACGAGATCATCGAAGCCGAGACCACCCGCGACCCCGACCTCGCGGTCATCGAGGCCGGCAGCCGCACCCTGCGCACCCAGGGAGGCCCTCCGGAGGCAGACGTCCCGGCCCGCCCCGAGGACCCCGAGGTCGACAAGGCGCTGCGCGAGGTCGAGGCCGAGCTGGCCACCCGCTGGGGCGAGACCAAGCTGGAGCCGTCGGTCGCCCGCATCTCCGCGCTGATGGACGTCCTGGGCGAGCCCCAGCGCTCGTACCCCTCGATCCACATCACGGGGACCAACGGCAAGACCTCCACCGCCCGGATGATCGAGGCGCTGCTCGGCGCCTTCGAGCTGCGCACCGGCCGCTACACCAGCCCGCACGTGCAGTCGATCACCGAGCGGATCAGCCTGGACGGCGCGCCGATCTCCGCCGAGCGGTTCGTCGAGACGTACCAGGACGTCAAGCCGTACGTCGAGATGGTCGACGCCCAGCAGGAGTACCGGCTGTCCTTCTTCGAGGTGCTCACCGGCATGGCGTACGCCGCCTTCGCCGACGCGCCGGTGGACGTGGCGGTCGTCGAGGTCGGCATGGGCGGCTCCTGGGACGCGACGAACGTGATCGACGGTGACGTCGCCGTCGTCACGCCGATCGACCTGGACCACACCGACCGGCTCGGCGAGACGCCGGGGGAGATCGCGGGCGAGAAGTCCGGGATCATCAAGCAGGGCGCGACCGTGATCCTGGCGCAGCAGCCGGTGGACGCGGCGCAGGTGCTGCTGAAGAAGGCCGTGGAGGTGGACGCGACCGTGGCCCGTGAGGGCCTGGAGTTCGGCGTCGTCGCCCGGCAGGTCGCCGTCGGCGGGCAGCTGCTCACGCTGCGCGGCCTCGGCGGCGAGTACACCGACATCTACCTCCCGCTGCACGGCGCGCACCAGGCGCACAACGCGGCGGTGGCGCTGTCCGCCGTGGAGGCGTTCTTCGGCGTGGGCGCGCAGCGCCAGGAGCAGCTGGACGCGGACACGGTCCGCAAGGCGTTCGCGGCCGTGGCCTCGCCGGGCCGCCTGGAGGTCGTACGCCGCTCGCCGACCGTGGTGCTGGACGCCGCGCACAACCCGGCGGGCGCGCGGGTGACGGCCGAGGCGATCGGAGAGGCGTTCCAGTTCAGCCGGCTGATCGGGGTCGTCGGCGCGAGCGGCGACAAGAACGTGCGCGGGCTGCTGGAGGCGTTCGAGCCGGTCTTCGCGGAGATCGTGGTCACGCAGAACTCCAGCCACCGGGCGATGGACGCCGACGAGCTGGCGGGCATCGCGGTGGAGGTCTTCGGCGAGGAGCGGGTGCAGGTCGAGCCGCGTCTGCCGGACGCGCTGGAGGCCGCGATCACGCTCGCCGAGGAGGAGGGCGAGTTCGCGGGCGGTGGCGTGCTCGTGACCGGTTCCGTCATCACGGTCGGCGAGGCCCGGCTGCTTCTCGGGAAGAGTGCGTGAGTCATGCGGACGCTGTGTTCCTCGACGCTGATCGGTGAGTTCTTCATCATCGGGTTCGCCGGCCTGGTCGCGATGAAGGACCCGGACCTCACCACGGGCACGGTGTGGACGGTGTGCGGCATCGCGATGCTGTTCTGTGTGCTGCTGTGCGGCATGGTGACCCGGCCCGGGGGCGTCGCCCTCGGGTGGGCGCTGCAGATCGCGCTGGTCGCGGCCGGTTTCGTGGTGCCGCTGATGTTCTTCATGGGCGCGGTGTTCGCGGCGCTGTGGTGGGCGTCGGTGCACTTCGGGCGCAAGGTGGACGAGGCGAAGGCGCGATTCGCGGCCCAGAGCGCGCAGGGCGGCTCCGGGACACCTGACGCTGCGTGACGGGCGCCACGGCACGCCCTGTAATCTCGTCCCACCGCACACCTGGCAGGAAGAAGGAGTCCCCCCGTGACCCAGCGCACCCTCGTCCTCCTCAAGCCCGACGCCGTCCGTCGCGGCCTGACCGGCGAGATCATCAGCCGTATCGAGCGCAAGGCCGGCTGGCAGATCACCGCGCTGGAGCTGCGCACCCTGGACACCGAGACGCTGGAGCAGCACTACGGCGAGCACAAGGGCAAGCCGTTCTACGAGCCGCTCGTCGAGTTCATGGCGTCCGGTCCGGTCGTGGCGATGATCGTCGAGGGTGAGCGGGTGATCGAGGGGCTGCGCCGGCTGGCGGGTCCGACCGACCCGATCGCCGCGGAGCCCGGCTCCATCCGGGGCGACTTCGGTGTGATCGTGCGGGAGAACCTGATCCACGCGTCCGACTCCGAGGAGTCCGCCGAGCGCGAGGTGAAGATCTTCTTCCCGGGCCGTGCCTGAGACGCCCGCGCGAGGATGTTCCGGGGATTTTTCTGACACCCCGTCAGTTAACTCCCCGTAGCCGCCCCGGGACGGCCGGACGATTTCGGCCGTCCTTTGGCATATGCCGGGCCGATCGGGGGAACGGATGCCCCCGATGGCACGTCTCACCAAGCGGGGCGCCGTCGCATCTGATGACAATGGCGAAGACCCTCACGCCGTGTTCGTGCAGGCGCGTTTACGATGGAAGCCTTCACGTCACAGCACCCACCTCGCCTACCTGAAAAGCCCTCAAAAGCTCGTGGGAAGGCCAGACGAATCCTCATGGGGAACTCAATGTCGTTCATCGGCCGTGACATGGCTGTCGACCTCGGGACCGCCAACACGCTGGTGTACGTCAGGGGTCGTGGGATCGTACTCAACGAGCCGTCCGTCGTCGCGATCAACACCAACACCGGTGGCATCCTCGCGGTCGGCGCCGAAGCGAAGAAGATGATCGGGCGCACGCCCGGCAACATCGTTGCCGTCCGTCCCCTCAAGGACGGCGTGATCGCCGACTTCGAGATCACCGAGCGGATGCTCCGCTACTTCATCCTGAAGATCCACAAGCGGCGGTATCTGGCTCGGCCGCGGGTCGTCGTCTGCGTGCCCTCGGGCATCACCGGCGTCGAGCGCCGCGCGGTCATCGAGGCGTCGACCCAGGCCGGCGCCCGCCAGGTGCACATCATCGAGGAGCCCATGGCCGCGGCCATCGGCTCCGGCCTGCCGGTCCACGAGGCCACGGGCAACATGGTGGTGGACATCGGCGGCGGCACCACGGAGGTCGCGGTCATCTCGCTCGGCGGCATCGTCACCGCGCAGTCCATCCGCGTCGCGGGCGACGAGCTGGACAACGCGATCATCCAGCACGTGAAGAAGGAGTACAGCCTTCTGCTGGGTGAGCGGACGGCCGAGCAGATCAAGATCACGATCGGCTCGGCGTACGACCTCGACACCGACGAGCACACCGAAATCCGCGGCCGGGACCTCGTCTCCGGGCTGCCCAAGACCGTCGTCATCTCCGCCGCCGAAGTGCGCAAGGCGATCGAGGAGCCCGTCAACGCGATCGTCGACGCGGTCAAGACGACCCTCGACAAGTGCCCGCCGGAGCTGAGCGGCGACATCATGGACCGCGGCATCGTCCTGACCGGTGGCGGCGCGCTGCTGCGGGGCCTCGACGAGCGGCTGCGCCGTGAGACCGGCATGCCGATCCACATCGCCGAGGATCCGCTGGACAGCGTGGCGCTGGGCTCCGGCAAGTGCGTCGAGGAGTTCGAGGCGCTCCAGCAGGTCCTGGACGCCGCGCCGCGCCGATGACGTAACGCTTCGATTCCGCCGTACGAGATGATCTCCTCTCGTACGGCGGATCGTTGATATGGAGGCATAAGCTCCGCCATATGCCTCCGCACAGGTGAACACTCGCATCCGACCCCTGCACACATTCCAATGAGGAAGGGCACGGCCGCCGCACGTGAGGGACACACGAGAGAGCCGGCTTCTCCTGGTGCTGCTGATCGCCATCGCGTTCGCACTGATCACGGTGGACATCCGCGGCGGTGAGGACTCCCCGGTCGACGGTGCCCGGCAGGCCGCGGCCGCGGCCTTCGGTCCGATCGAGAACGGCGTGGCGTCGGCGGTGAACCCGGTCGGCAACGCGGTCGAGGCCGTCCGCGACTCCGGGGAGCGGCACGACCGGCTCGCCGCGCTGGAGAAGGAGAACGCGGCCCTCAAGGCCAGGCTGGGCAGCGACGACCGCAACCGCAGCAGGCTCAAGCAGCTCGACAAGATGCTGAAGGTGGCCGGCGCCGGGCAGTACGGCATCAAGGGCGCCGAGGTCATCGCCATAGGAGCGGCCCAGGGCTTCTCCTGGACCATCACCATCGACGTCGGCGCCAACGACGGCATCCGGCGCGACATGACCGTGCTCAACGGCGAGGGCCTGGTCGGCCGGGTCACCACGGTCGGCCCGAACACCTCCACCGTGCTGCTCGCCAACGACCCCGACTTCACCGTCGGCACCCGGATGGAAGGCAGCGACGAACTGGGCTTCGCCTCCGGCCAGGGCGACCGGCCGCTGCGGGTGGAGCTGCTCAACGGCAAGGCCGAGGTCAAGAAGGGTGACCGGCTGGTCACCTTCGGCTCGCAGGCCGACAAGCCGTTCGTGCCCGGCGTGCCGGTCGGTGTCGTCTCCCGCGTCGACCCCTCCGGCGGCGGACTCACCCGGACGCTGTACGTGACGCCGTTCGTCGGCTTCACCAAGCTCGACATCGTCGGCGTGGTCGTCGAGGCACCCAAGAAGGACCCGCGCGACACGGTCCTGCCGGCCAAGCCCCGGCCGGTCCCCACGCCGACGGTCACCGTCACGGTCACCCCGGGCGCGACCGCGTCGGGCGACGCCCGGCAGCAGAACGGGCAGCAGCAGCCGCAGCCGCAGCTCAGCGAGCAGCCCGCCACCGACGTGCAGACCGGACCACCGTCAGGCGACGGGCAGACCCAAGACGGCCAGCAAGAGCTGCAGTAGGAGCTGACATTCCATGCGCGTCAACCGGATCCTGCTCTCCACGGCGCTGATCGTCGTCGCCCTGGTCGTCCAGGTGAGCGTCCTCGCCCGCCTGCACCTGCCGGGCGCCGTCCCCGACCTGCTGCTGCTGACCGTCCTCGGCCTCGCCCTGGTCTACGGCCATGTCGGCGGCGCCCTCATCGGCTTCGGCGCCGGTCTGCTCGCCGACCTCGCCCCGCCCGCCGACCACGCGGCCGGCCGCTACGCCCTGGTGCTGTGCGTGACCGGCTACGCCGCCGGGCTGATGAGACCGGACAACGGCCGGCTGAAGTCGGCGACCGGCCCCATGGTCACCGTGGTCGCGGCCGCGATCGGCTCGACCCTGCTGTACGCCGGGGTGGGCGCCCTCGTCGGCGACACCGCCGCACGGCACGTGGGCCTGCCCAGCCTGCTGTTCACGGCGGCCCTGTACGACCTGCTGCTGGCGCCGTTCGTAGTCCCCGGGGTCATGGCGCTGGCCCGCCGCGCGGACAACGACCCGCTCGCCGAGACCGGCTCCTCGGCGAAGTCCGCCGACATCTCCTCCGGCTGGGTCGCCGGCGGCACCGGCCTGAAGATCGGCGGACAGCGGGGCGGGCTGCGGGTGAAGGCGGCGCGGGCGCGGGTGGCCCGCGCGGGACGCATCAAGGGGGTCAAGCGGCTGTGAGCGGCGGGGAGTTCACAGGGGAGTGCCCGTGGGAGTGGTCGCGGGAGAGCACGTGGAAGATCACGCCCGAGATCACGTGGGAGGTCAAGTTCACCGGTACGGGTGAACGCCGCTGGAACCGGCGTTCGGGGGCCGTTCGTTCACCCCATGTACGCACCCGGACACCGCTCGTACACGCCCAGCCGCACGCGTCCTGAAAGGGGGAGACAGCCGCAGTGACCAACATCCCGGAGACCGGCCGGACGCCCCGCGTCCAGATCCGGCTCGTCGTCATCCAGATCCTCGTCCTCTCCCTCCTCGGCACCCTCGGCGGCCGCCTGTGGTACCTGCAGATCCGCGAGGGCGCGGAGTACCAGAAGCAGGCGTCCGGCAACCACGTCCAGCAGGTCGTCGAGCCCGCCGTGCGCGGCTCGATCCTGGACGCGCGCGGCGTGCCCCTCGCCGACAACGAGACCCGGCTGGTCGTCTCCGCGTCCCGCACGGACCTGCTGAAGCAGAAGGACGACGGCAAGGCGGTGCTCACCAAGCTCGCCGCCGTCCTCGGCATGGACCCCGAGGAGGTCATGCTGAAGGTCCGGCTGTGCGACGCCAAGACCCCCCAGCCCTGCTGGAACGGCTCGCCGTACCAGCCGATCCCGATCACCGACGAGGCCACCCCCAAGCAGGCGCTGCAGATCCGCGAGCGCGCCGAGGACTTCCCCGGCATCAGCGCCGAACCCGAGGCCATGCGCCGCTACCCGGCTCCCGGCAAGGCCAACACCGCGCAGGTCCTCGGCTACCTCTCCCCGGTCACCGACGAGGAGATCCAGAAGGCCAAGGACACCGACTCGCCCTTCCTGCGCTCCGACCAGGTCGGCCGCTCCGGCCTGGAGCGGCAGTACGACAAGGCGCTGCGCGGCAAGGCCGGCGTCACCCGCTACGAGGTGGACAACCTCGGCCGGGTCATCGGCAAAGCGCAGTCCGACGCCGCCGAGCCCGGTGCCAACCTCGTCACCAGCATCGACTCCCGGGTCCAGCGCGTCGCCGAGTACGAACTGGACAAGGCGATGAAGACCGCCCGCCAGCAGTTCGACAAGATCACCGGCGAGAACTACAAGGCCGACTCCGGCGCCGTCGTGGTCATGGAGGCCAAGACCGGCCGGATCGTCGCCATGGCCTCCGCGCCGACCTACGACCCCAACGTGTGGGTGGGCGGCATCTCCGGCAAGGACTACAAGGCCCTCACCGGCAAGAACTCCGACTACCCGCTGCTCAACCGCGCCATACAGGGTCAGGCGGCGCCCGGCTCGACGTTCAAGGTGGTCTCCACCGCGGCCGCCGTGCAGGCCGGTTACGAGTGGGACGGCGGCTACCCCTGCACCAGCGCGTACTCGGTGGGCGGCCAGGTCTTCAAGAACTTCGAGGGGGAGAGCTTCGGCCCCATCTCGCTCGGCCGCGCCCTCGAGGTCTCCTGCGACACCGTCTTCTACGGCCTCGCGGACCGGGAGTGGAAGAAGGACGGCGGCATCAACCCCAAGAAGGGGCAGCCGAAGGACTGGTTCTTCAAGACCGCCCACCAGTTCGGCCTCGGCAGGGAGACCGGCGTCGACCTTCCCAACGAGGTCACCGGCCGCGTCCCCGACCGCCAGTGGAAGCTCGCCTACTGGCAGGCGAACAAGGACGCCTGGTGCAAGAGCGGCAAGAAGGACGGCAGCTACGTCGAGAAGATCGCCTACGAGAACTGCCTCGAGGGCAACAAGATGCGTGAGGGCGACGAGATCAACTACTCCATCGGCCAGGGCGACACGCTCGTCACGCCGATCCAGGAGGCCGTGATCTACGGTGCCGTCGCCAACGGCGGCACCATGTACCAGCCGACCATCGGCAAGGCGATCATCAGCCCGGACGGCAAGAGCGTGCAGGAGATCAAGCCCACGGTGCGCGGCCGGCTGCCCGTCAGCCAGGCCACCCTCAAGGGCATGGACGACGCCTTCGCGGGCGTCATCACCCGCGGTACGGCCGCCTGGAAGTTCGGCGGCTGGCCGCAGGACAAGATCGCGCTGCACGGCAAGACCGGTACCGCGGAGGTCTACGGCAAGCAGACCACGTCGTGGCTCGCCACCTACTCCAAGGACTACACGGTGATCATGACGATCGCCCAGGCCGGTACGGGTTCGGGCGCCTCCGGTGAGGCGGTGCGCAACATCTACAGCGCGCTCTACGGCGTCCAGGGCGACGGCTCCATCGACAACAAGAAGGCGCTGCTGCCCCAGCCGCAGAAGGGCCTGCCCAAGGTCCGCACGGACGGCACCATCGCCGCCCCGAAGGTCAGCGGCGACCCCGCCAGGGACGCCGAGAACGCCCAGAAGAACAACCCGACCAACGGCGACGACCAGCAGCCCGCCGCCACGGCCTCACCGACCACCGGCGGCAACCGCAACACCCGCAGACGGCCGCGCAGGCGGGGAAGCCGGAGGATGCCCCGATGACCGGCGTGAACAGCTTCTCCGTCTCCGGGTACGGCCCGGAGCGGGCCGGCTGGACCAGGATCTTCGCCCGCGACTCGCTCACCCGACGGCTCGACTGGCCGATCCTGCTCGCCGCGCTGGCGCTGTCCCTGCTGGGCTCGCTGCTGGTGTACTCGGCGACCCGCAACCGCACCGAGCTGAACCAGGGCGACCCGTACTTCTTCCTGCTGCGGCACCTGATGAACCTCGGCATCGGGCTCGCCCTGATGATCGCCACGCTCTGGCTCGGCCACCGCGCCCTGCGCAACGTCGTGCCGGTCCTGTACGGCCTGTCCGTGCTGCTGGCCCTGGTGGTCCTCACCCCGCTCGGCGCGACGATCAACGGCCAGCGCAACTGGCTCGTCATCGGCGGCTTCTCGGTCCAGCCCGCCGAGTTCCTCAAGGTCACGATCATCCTGGGCATGGCGATGCTGCTCGCGGCGCGGGTCGACGCGGGCGACAAGCTCTACCCCGACCACCGGACCGTGGCCCAGGCCCTCGGTCTTGCGGCGGTGCCGTGCCTGGTCCTGCTGCTGATGCCCGACCTCGGCTCGGTGCTGGCCATGGTGGCCATCATCCTGGGCGTGCTGCTCGCCTCCGGCGCCTCCAACCGCTGGGTCTTCGGCCTGCTCATCGCCGGAGCGATCGGCTGCGTCGCCATCTGGCAGCTGCACATCCTCGACGAGTACCAGATCAACCGCTTCGCCGCGTTCGCCAACCCCGACCTGGACCCCGCGGGCGTCGGCTACAACACCAACCAGGCGCGCATCGCGATCGGCTCCGGAGGCCTGATGGGCGCCGGGCTGTTCCACGGTTCGCAGACCACCGGGCAGTTCGTGCCCGAGCAGCAGACGGACTTCGTCTTCACCGTCGCCGGTGAGGAACTGGGCTTCGTCGGCGCCGGGCTCATCATCCTCCTGCTCGGAGTGGTGCTGTGGCGGGCCTGCCGTATCGCCCGCGAGACCACGGAGCTGTACAGCACGATCGTCGCCGCCGGGATCGTCGCCTGGTTCGCCTTCCAGGCGTTCGAGAACATCGGCATGACCCTCGGCATCATGCCGGTCACCGGCCTGCCCCTGCCGTTCGTCTCCTACGGCGGTTCGTCGATGTTCGCGGTGTGGATGGCGATCGGACTGCTGCAGTCGATAAAGGTACAAAGACCGCTGTCGGCGTGAGCGGGCGGACACCATGAGCGGCACGGCGACGCAGGGGTGCGAGGGCACCGGCCTGTGCGGCGGCTGGGTGTGAGGTGCGCGCCCGCACCGGACGCGGGCCGGCCGCCGACGCCGGGAAAGGCCCCCTGCCGTCCCGCCCCGACTGCGATTAGATTCGGGTCATGGCGGAGACGAAACGGGAGATCGAGCGCAAGTACGCATCCGACGGCAGCGGGCTGCCCGACCTGACCGGCGTCGCCGGGATCGCGGCCGTCCTCGACCGGGGCGTGGCCGAACTGGACGCCACCTACTACGACACCGCCGACGAACGCCTCGCCGCGGCCGCCGTCACCCTGCGCCGCCGCACCGGCGGCTCGGACGCCGGCTGGCACCTCAAACTCCCGGTGGAGCCCGGTGTGCGCGACGAGATCCGCGGGCCGCTGTCCGACACCGTGCCCGACGAGATCGCCGCGCTGGTCCGCTCCCGGATCCGGCACGCCGAGCTGGTGCCCGTGGTGCGGCTGCGCAGCTCCCGGGACGTGCGCCACCTGGTCGGTGCCGACGGCGCACTGCTGGCCGAGGCGAGCGTGGACGAGGTGCGCGCCGAACGGCTCAACCGGGCGGGCGGAACCGCCCGGTGGACCGAGATCGAGGTGGAACTGGCCGACGGCGCCGACCCCGCCTTCCTCCGCAAGGTCGACAAGCACCTGCGCGCAGCGGGCGTCCGCCCGTCGGAGTCCCCCTCCAAGCTGGCCCGTGCCCTTCAGGAGACCGGCGGCTCCCGGACCCGGACCGGCGCACCGGCCAAGCCCGTGACCGCAGGCGACCACCTCCTCGCCTACCTGCGCGCCCAGCGCGACGCCATCGTGGCGGGCGACCCGGCGATCCGCCTGGACGTCCCGGACTCCGTGCACAAGACGCGGGTGGCGACCCGCCGCATGCGCAGCACCTTCCGCACCTTCGGCAGCGTCCTCGACCGCGCCGTCACCGATCCGGTCGCCGCCGAACTGAAGTGGCTGGCCGGCGAGCTGGGCGCCGACCGCGACCAGGAGGTCCTGGCCGCACGTCTGACGGCCGCCCTCGACGACGTCCCGCCCGCCCTGGTCCACGGCCCCGTCCACGAGCGGATCGCCGCTTGGGCGAGCGCCCGGCACGGCCACACCCGCGGCCACCTCGTCGCCGTACTGGACTCCGCCCGTGCGCTCGCCCTGCTCGACGCCCTCGACGCCGTGCTCGCCGACCCGCCGCTGCGCAAGAAGGCAGCGAAGAAGCCGGACGCGGTGCTCGCCGCCGCCGTGCACAAGGACCTCGCCAAGGTGTCCCGGCTTCTCGCGCAGGCCCTCGACCTGCCGCCGGGGCACGAGCGCGACGTCGCCCTGCACGAGGCCCGCAAGAAGGCCAAGCGCACCCGGTACGCCGCCGAGGCCGCCACGCCCGCCCTCGGCGGCCCCGCCCGCTCGCTGGCCAAGTCGATGAAGTCGCTCACCAGCCTGCTCGGCGACCACCAGGACAGCGTCATGGCCCGCCACGCCCTGCGCGAACTGTCCGTGGTCGCCCACGCGGCGGGGGAGAGCGCCTTCACCTACGGGCTGCTGCACGGCAGGGAGGAGGCACGCGCCGCCGCCGCGGAGCGGGAGCTTCCCGGCCTGTGGAAGGAGATCGAGGCAGGGGCGAGCCTGTGAGCGTACGGGGGAGGCCGCCGACCGGGTTACGCTGAATGGTCACCCCTGTCAGCTCACAAAGGTTCCCCCGATGTCCGTCGAGTCGGTGTTCCCGCAGCTCGAAGCCCTGCTCCCGCATGTGCAGAAGCCGATCCAGTACGTGGGCGGCGAACTGAACTCCACCGTCAAGCCCTGGGACAGCTGCGATGTCCGCTGGGCGTTGATGTACCCGGACGCGTACGAGGTCGGCCTGCCCAACCAGGGCGTCATGATCCTCTACGAGGTCCTCAACGAGCAGGAGGGCGTCCTCGCCGAGCGCACCTACAGCGTGTGGCCGGACCTGG
Source organism: Streptomyces sp. NPDC028635 (assembly GCF_040637635.1). Classification (NCBI taxonomy): domain Bacteria; kingdom Bacillati; phylum Actinomycetota; class Actinomycetes; order Kitasatosporales; family Streptomycetaceae; genus Streptomyces; species Streptomyces sp. NPDC028635. The sequence continues at coordinate 425,765 of NZ_JBEZWX010000002.1, forward strand.
AGGCGCTGATGCGTGAGCGCGGCGTCCCGCAGTTCACGGTGGACAGCCACCGCCCGGTGAAGGCGTTCGACGTGTTCGGCCTCAGCTTCTCCACGGAGCTGGGCTACACGAACATGCTCACCGCGCTGGACCTCGCCGGCATCCCGCTGGAGGCGAAGGACCGCGGCCTGGACGACCCGGTCGTCCTGGCCGGCGGACACGCCGCGTTCAACCCGGAGCCGATCGCCGACTTCATCGACGCGGCCGTCATCGGCGACGGCGAGCAGGCCGTCCTCGACATCACGCGGATCGTCAAGGAGTGGAAGGCCGAGGGCCGTCCCGGCGGCCGCGAGGAACTGCTGCTGCGCCTGGCCAGGACGGGCGGGGTGTACATCCCGCAGTTCTACGACGTCGAGTACCTGCCGGACGGCCGGATCGCCCGGGTCGTGCCGAACCGCTCCGGCGTGCCGTGGCGGGTGTCCAAGCACACCGTCATGGACCTGGACGAGTGGCCCTATCCCAAGCAGCCGCTGGTCCCGCTGGCCGAGACGGTGCATGAGCGGATGTCGGTGGAGATCTTCCGCGGCTGCACCCGCGGCTGCCGCTTCTGCCAGGCCGGCATGATCACCCGTCCGGTGCGCGAGCGTTCCATCACCGGCATCGGCGACATGGTCGAGAAGGGCCTGAAGGCGACCGGCTTCGAGGAGGTCGGCCTGCTCTCGCTGTCCTCCGCCGACCACAGCGAGATCGGCGACATCGCCAAGGGCCTCGCCGACCGCTACGAGGACGACAAGATCGGCCTCTCCCTCCCCTCCACCCGCGTCGACGCCTTCAACGTCGACCTGGCCAACGAGCTGACCCGCAACGGGCGCCGCTCCGGTCTGACCTTCGCCCCCGAGGGCGGCTCCGAGCGCATGCGCAAGGTCATCAACAAGATGGTCTCGGAGGAGGACCTGATCCGCACGGTCGCCACCGCCTACGGCAACGGCTGGCGTCAGGTGAAGCTGTACTTCATGTGCGGCCTGCCCACGGAGACCGACGAGGACGTCCTGCAGATCGCCGACATGGCGACCCGCGTCATCGCCAAGGGCCGTGAGGTGTCGCGGTCCAACGACATCCGCTGCACGGTGTCCATCGGCGGCTTCGTCCCCAAGCCGCACACCCCCTTCCAGTGGGCGCCGCAGCTGTCCGCCGAGGAGACCGACGCCCGGCTGGAGAAGCTGCGCGACAAGATCCGGGGCGACAAGAAGTACGGCCGCTCCATCGGCTTCCGCTACCACGACGGCAAGCCCGGCATCGTCGAGGGCCTGCTCTCGCGCGGCGACCGCCGCATCGGCGCCGTCATCCGCGCGGTCTACGAGGACGGCGGCCGCTTCGACGGCTGGCGCGAGCACTTCTCCTACGACCGCTGGATGAGCTGCGCCGACAAGGCGCTGGCGCCCTTCGGCGTCGACGTCGACTGGTACACCACCCGCGAGCGCACCTACGAGGAGGTCCTGCCCTGGGACCACCTCGACTCCGGTCTCGACAAGGACTGGCTGTGGGAGGACTGGCAGGACGCCCTCGACGAGACCGAGGTCGAGGACTGCCGCTGGACCCCGTGCTTCGACTGCGGTGTCTGCCCGGCGATGGACACCCAGATCCAGATCGGCCCGACGGGCAAGAAGCTGCTGCCGCTGACCGTCAAGAACGCCGCCCCGGCGCCCGCGACGAGTGGTCACACGCACTGACGCACCACCCGGAGAGCCCCCTGTCCCGCGCGGGACAGGGGGCTCTCCGCCCGCCCCCCCCCCGCCGGCCCGGGCGGGCCCGGCGCGGGGGTGTCGGGCACGCACACCCGAC